>JAWOEH010000210.1:0-62286 GCA_046482855.1 Bacteroidales bacterium
TCAGCAAAAAACTTCAAAATCGGTTCTAATCCTTTCGGATCGTAATAGCCGGGAACTGCCGTTAACAGCTGATTATTTTCGTCCATGTAGGCAATGCTGGGATAGGACATTTTCCCTTGTAATAAAGCAGCGGCCAATTGATGAGGGCTTCGGGAGCGGGTGCCTTCGTTAATAAATTCTTTTCCCTGAAAAGTTATCGGCTCTGTCGATTCCGCATCAAATCGTACTGCATAATAATCCTCGTTAAGAATTCGGGCAATTACGGGGTGTGTGAAGGTATTTTCCTCCATTTTTTTACACCAGCCACACCAATCGGTATACACATCAATAAAAATCTTTCGTTTCTCTTGTTTATTGAGTTCTATGGCTTCCTCAAATGTATACCACTTTACTTCAGCTTGTTGAGCAAAAGCACCCGCAGTAAACAATAGAAGACCAAAGGCGGTAAATAATTTCTTCATAAGTAATCTCCTTGATTTTTCTGGCTGTAAAGATAGAAAATATTTAATTTAGTTATATATGTTAATACGTAAATTAAACGATGAATACTGAAAAATGTTCCCTGGTAACTGTTAACTTTTGTAAAACATATAGCAATAATAGGAATTCAGACTTAGTACGCTGCAATGGATACAAATATTTTATTAATTTTAGGGTTTTGAAATAGTAAACATATTTTAAATTGTAATTATAAACCAATTAAAGGAGGAAAATAGCATGAGCGAAATTGCTAATTTAGCACCCAAAGCGGTTTGGAAGATATTTTCAGATTTATGTGATATCCCAAGGCCTTCCAAAAAGGAACAAAAGGCTGTTGAGTACGCTAAAAATTTTGGCGAAAAACTGGGTCTGGAAACCATTGTCGACGAAGTGGGCAATGTTATAATCAAAAAGCCAGCAACTCCGGGAATGGAAGACCGGAAGACTGTTGTATTTCAAGGGCATTTGGATATGGTGCCACAAAAGAATAGTGATACCGACCACGATTTTGAGAAAGATCCTATTCAGGCCTATGTAGATGGCGATTGGGTAACAGCCAAAGGCACTACTTTAGGTGCCGATAATGGAATGGGTGTAGCAGCCGGATTGGCTGTTCTTGAAGCCAATGATGTAGAGCATGGCCCGGTTGAGGTGTTGTTAACCATTGATGAAGAAACCGGTATGACAGGCGCCAATGCCTTAAAACCTGGTTTGCTTGACGCTGATATTCTTATTAATCTGGATTCGGAAGATGAAGGTGAACTCTATATCGGTTGTGCCGGTGGGGTCGATACAAATGTGAAATTTCACTATCAGGAAGAAAAAGTACCAGCTGATACTACTGCTTTTGAAGTACAGGTGAAAGGACTTAAGGGAGGTCACTCCGGCATGGATATTAGCCTTGGACGTGGCAATGCTTGTAAAGCATTGAATCGGATCTTATTTACCTCCGGAAAAACAACAGGCATGCGCCTGTCAACAATCGATGCAGGAAGTTTGCGAAATGCTATTCCACGCGAGGCTACTGCTATTGTTCTTGTGCCCAACCAGAATATTGGTGAGTTTAAATCCTTTGTACAGGAATCAGGTCAGGTTATTAGTCGCGAGTTAGCTACAACTGAACCCGATATGAAAGTTGAGTTGAAGGAGGTTGAGATGCCTGCCTTTGTAATTGATACCAAAACGCAGAACAACTTGCTAAAAGCTGTTTATGGATGTCCCAATGGCGTTATGCGTATGAGTGCCGATATGGAAGGGTTAGTGGAAACTTCTACTAATTTGGCTGTTATTAAGACTCGTGATGGCTATATTAGCGTAGAGACTTTACAGCGTAGCGCTGTTGATACAGCTAAGGAAGACTTGGCCACCATGATTCGAAATATCTTTGAACTTGCCGGTGCCGAAGTTGTCCATGATGGAGCTTATCCAGGATGGCAGCCCAATATGGAGTCGCCTATTCTCAAAACTATGCTCGATACCTATGAAGGAAAATGGGGCAAGCGACCTGAAATTAAAGCCATTCACGCCGGATTGGAATGTGGTATTTTAAGTCAACCTTACCCTCATTTGGATATGATTTCCTGTGGACCTACCATTCGCTATCCTCACTCACCTGATGAGAAAGTGAATATTGAAACGGTTCAGAAGTTTTACGATTTTATTGTTGAGACACTCAAGAATATTCCCAAGAAATAAATTCATTGCGTTCCGAAAGTAAGAGGTCGTCCCCAAAGGGCGGCCTTTTTTATGTGTAAGAAATCTAACAATAGGAATTGAGTTTATGTATTCTCTCTTTTTTTTCGTATATTTTAGATGTTTTGTAAGATAATGAACACCTATTTAGTTGCTCTTAAGCATCTCTGAAATATGAGTTATGAAGAACTACGCCATCGAAGAGATTTTGCAATGGACGGAGAACCGGGAGGTAGCTCTGAAACAAATTGATCTTCCCAAAACTAAGCAATTTAAAAGCAATGCCATGGCCGATTTCGGCGTTTTTTCCGATACCATGGAGAAAGAGCTGAATACCTTGCAAAAGATTGAAGGCCTACGCCATATTCCCATTCTCATTCTTGGCTCTACCGGAGCTGGCAAAGAAATGATGGCGCAATACCTGCATTACGAAGTAGATAACGATGCAGGGCCTTACTTGCCTGTGAATTGCGCTGCTATTAATAAAGAGCTTTTTGAGGCACAGCTTTTTGGCTATGTAAAAGGTGCTTTTACCGGAGCCAGTCGCGAAGGGAGTGAAGGGTATATTGAGAAAGCTTCCGGTGGAACGCTCTTTTTGGATGAGATAACAGAGATTTCTACCGAGTTGCAGGTGAAGCTTTTACGTGTACTTCAGGAGAAAGAGTTTATGCGGGTAGGAGATACTCGAAAACGAAATGTTAACTGCCGTATTGTTTGCGCCTCTAACCGCAATATTGAAGAAATGGTTGCCTCCGGCAAATTTCGTGAGGATCTGTATTATCGGCTTACCATTGTTCGCATCGATGTACCACCCCTGGTGCAGCGAAAAGTGGAGATTATTCCCATGATGGTATTTTTTATTCAGCAACTAAATGAACAACTTCATAAAAACATTACCCACGTGGAATCCATGGTACTGCGGCTATTTTATAGTTATAAGTGGCCCGGAAATGTGCGGGAGCTGAAGAACTTCCTGACGCAAATTATGATTTTTATTGAAGGGAATACGATTCGCTTTGAACACCTGAAAATTAAGGAAGATCTGGATCGAGCTCAGACGAAAGCCATTGCTGATACCTATGAGACGCGCCCGTTAGACCGGGAAGCTATTATTTTACGCCTATTGGAGCAACCCCTCGATTTGGAAGAATTCACACAACAGGTAGTGCAGGCAGCTTTGAAACGCTTTCGGAACAATAAGGCCAAGACTGCTCGTTACCTGGGGTTAAAACGCGAGCAACTTTATAATCGCTACCGTCAAGAATAAGTGTGCGTTTTTTTACATATTTTATAAATCCCGCCTAAGTGTGTAGGATATCTTATAGTATTCTAATGAATCATGATTGTGTAGGTATTATAATGTCCTGTTAGCTAAGTGTTTGTTGTTTCTGGCAAGGCTGTTGCAATTAAGTAAGCAAAACCGAGCGTTATGACAGCAAAGATTCTCATAGTTGACGATTCCACGATAAACAACATTCTTCTTCAAAATTTCTTGGAGGCGCAAGGGTACGATGTATTAACTGCTCTCAATGGCCATGAGGCCATCCAGATAGTAGAACAGGAACTTGTGGATATCATGCTTCTGGATATGATGATGCCCGGTCTCAGTGGCCTTGATGTATTAGCCATTTTGGAAGAGAAGGGCATATATATTCCCACCATTATTATTTCTGCCTTTATTAATCCCAAGTACAAGGCAGAAGCTAAAAAAATGGGCGCCATTGAGTATATGGATAAGCCTTTAAATCTGAAAGGCCTGTTGGCTCGGATTGAAGATATTTCGCAACATTTTACTTACACAATAAAGTAGGAGGGGGCAATATGAAACGGTTAATAAATTTACTATACACATTAGTGGCAATTGCTCTTTTAGGGAGTACTTATGGAAATAGTGCTCAAGCACAAGGGTTACCCACTCCCGCAAAATTGAACTATACCAGTTATGTAAGTGAGTCTATTACAGGGTCATCAGAGCCCTATAGCACCATTGTTGGTGTAAGCATGGTTCATGAACGCAGAACGTATGATATTGGAGTTATTTTGAATGATCAGGACATTTTCACAGGAGCCGAATTTGTGCATAAAGTGTTCTTAAATAAAAAAGAGGGATCCACTTATAATGTGAATCATTATAATACACGTCCTTATCTCATTTATAATTTTGTGTATCATTACTCGCTAAGTAAAATGCAAATGATTGACGGGAAGATTTTAGAATCAGGAGTGCCGGTGGGTGTGAATCAGTTAGAGTCGCCGGCAAAGGTTATAACCATGGAACATTATTTGGGTATAGGTTTTGAGCAGGATTTAATTCAACAGTTCTTTATTAGCACAAATGTGGGGTTAGGACTCTATTTGGGTCATAATGATGATAATAATAAAGTTGATCCATTGGTAGAACAACGTCAGGAAAATGGGTTTAGCTGGAGTTTGAAATTTGGATTTGGTTATCGATTTTAGGTGTATCATGTTGGTTGAAAATAGCGCCACCTGGCTTAGGCAGGTGGCGCTTGTGTATTAAAAGCGGGCAATGATAGTTTGGTTTTGGTCGTTACAAATTTCTTTTGCGCCGGGGGTAAACAGGTGTTCAATCCGATCCTGATAATACTCTTTGATACGGCCTCTTACCATTTTAAGGGTGGAGTTAATCATCTTGTTTTCTTCGGAGAAAGGTTCACCAACAATGGCTATAGCTGCTGGAAGCCATCGCTCAGGGAACATGCCTTCGTAGGTGCCTCCTTTTTTATAAGCATCTACCTCCTCTTGTAGGCGTTTTAGGGCAGCACACTGTCCCTCTTCAGTTGCAAAGGTAAGTTCTTTTTTTGCCAGGTAGCTGCGTAAAGCTTCTTTGTTGGGAACCAGAATGCCAATAGTGTAGGGCGATTGCTCGTTGTAGAGCATGACCTGATCGATGTAGTTGGAATGCTGAACCAGCGCCTCTTCAATGGATTCAGGACTGTATTTCTCCCCATCATTGGCTATAAGCAAACTTTTAAAGCGGCCTAAAACATGCAGAAAGCCGTCATTATCCATGTAGCCCATGTCGCCGGTATGAAGCCAACCGTTGCGAATCGTTTCGTGGGTAGCCTCCTCATTTTTCCAGTAGCCTTTCATTACGTTCTCTCCCTTGATAACAATTTCCCCCTTTTGTCCGGTTGGCAGCGTATTTCCATCATCATCGCAAATCTTTAAATCCATGTATTTTACCAGAAATCCCGAGGAGCCTAACTTGTGTTTTAAGGGAGCATTAGAGCTAATGATGGGAGTGGCTTCAGAGAGCCCGTACCCCTGATACATAGGTATGCCAATGGCGTAATAAAAACGCTGTAGTTCTACATCTAACAGGGCTCCACCACCAATAAAAAAATCGAGTTCTCCGCCAAAACCTTCGCGGATTTTGCTGAACAATAATTTATCGTACAGTGCCAGTAACGGTTTCTTTATAAATTGCAGGCCACGCCCTTTGTTGTAGCCTTCTTTGTTGTAACTGTAGGCTATTTTTAAAGCATGGTTGAATAATTTTTCCGCTTTTGGTCCTTTGGCCTGAATATTTTTTTCAATGTTCTTTTTGAAGTTTTTTGCCAATGCGGGGACACTAAGCAGTAGATTGGGCTTGATTTCTTTAATGTTTTTGGGAATATTTTTCAGGGTCTCCATTGGGCTTTTGCCCGTTTCCACCATGGCCAGGCTTGCTCCATTTGCCATGAAGCTATAAATGCCCGCAGTATGAGCAAAAGAGTGGTCAAGCGGTAAGATAAGCAGGGTTTTATAATGCTCAGGAATGTCCATCAGGCTGCAGGCCTGTTCCACATTGGCTGTATAGTTTCTGTGGCTTAGCATTATTCCTTTGGGATCGGCAGTGGTGCCGGAAGTATAACTAATATTTGCTAAATCATCGGGGGTAATTGCTTTATACCGATTCTCGAGTTCGGCAGCTTTCTCCTCAAGAAATTTGTCTCCTAAACGAAGCAGATCTTCCTTTGTCAGTTCATCCTTGTCATACGCTGTTTGCGCATCGAAATAAATGATTCTCTCCAATCCTGGGAGGTTTTTCTTAACCACTCTGGCTTTTTCGGCATGCTGCCCTGAAACTAGCAATATGCGTGATTCCGAATGAGCCAGACGAAAATGAAGCTCAGTTTTCGCTTCCAATTTAATGGAAAGGGGAACATTGATGGCTCCGGCATATAAAACAGCCAACTCTGAGATAACCCAATCGTTACGACCCTCGGAGAGCAAAGCAATTCTATCTCCTTGTTGTACGCCTATACTCATGAGGCCTGCAGCCATTCGCATAACCTCTTTTTGCGTTTGCGCATAACTGGTAGGGGCGTATTTGCCATTGCTTTTTTCCCACATAAAGGGATTATGCGTATAGGTATCAACACTTTCTTTAAAAAGATCAAGTAAAGTTTTCATGGGTTCCAATTTTTGTTACGTACTGCAGGATTTGCACATGTTCCTGTCTACTATCAGTACACCTAGTTGTAGGATGGTTCATTTATCCATTTTATTATCGTTAAAGAAACATGCAGTTACAGGCGCACGGCTATTGGTGATTCGTTTGGAGCCTGTAAACAACTTGTTTCTCCCGCGAATGCTGACCAATATACAAAAAAAATGACAGCACACCATGTACCATCTCTTTTCCAAGAGTTACCAGGGCGCTTATTTTTTCTGAACGATTTTCCAGGTATGTTTTTTGAAATCCTTACCTAATGGAGAAAACATGATTCGGCTCTAAACCGAACCCTGATTTGCCGGTTGACACAATTATTACACGCAATATAGAAGGAAAAGTATAAACGCTATGTAGCGTACATTTGATTCAACATAGCGAGTGACAAACCACCCTTTTAGAGCCAGAGCCTACCAGTATAATCAAAACAATAGTGGGATGAATTGTTGAGCCTAAAGAAAAAAGAGGAATAGCAAGCTCCTATTTTCTTTACGTGAGCCTGCTTTTTGTGTATATTTGCTTTGCAAAACGACAAACCGTGGAATTTTTTCAGTATCCCAATGGGTTTATATGGGAGGGTAAACTCTAAGTCTAGTTTACCAATTAGCTTATTTACAGGGTGTATTGAGAAGTTGCACACAAATAGCAAGCAGTAATCTATCCTTTGGTATGCATTTTAATCTTTCTTGACTAAAGGATCTGCAATTTGAACAAATCAAAATCTACCTATATGAAAAAGATCTTGTTAATTATTATTTCATTCGTTCTGTTTTTATCAACAGGATGCGACTTTTTTGAGAATAAAAAGCTTTTCTCGAATGATGTGGACACCCTTGAAACATATCTGCGCAAGAAGGACAGCCTGGATTCGCTGCAAACTATTCGCAAGGCAAAAGAGCAAGCCCGTTTGGCCGAAAAGGCTCGCCAGGATTCTGTTAAGGAAGCCAAAGAACGCCATAGACGGGAGTATAAATTTCATGTAGTGGTTGGCAGTTTCAAAACTCCTAAATATGCCAGTGCCTATGATGAGTTTATAAAAGGCAAAGGATACCAGACAAAAAAGATGGAGAACAAATATGGCTTTGAACTGGTAAGCATTGGCGCTTATCGCTCCTGGCGTGAGGCAGTAAAAGCCCTTGAGAAAGCTCGTGAACAGGTACTGGAAGAGGCCTGGATCTATATTGACGAATTTGAAAACTAAAAATTTTAATTATGCTGAAAACACTCAGAGATAATCCTGCTATGCGCTGGTTTGTATTAATTCTCTCCAGCATTGTAATGTTTTTTAACTACTATTTTTATGATGCATTGGCTCCCCTGAAGGATTTGATGCTTATTAACCTGAATATCGATTCAACAGGATATGGTCTGTTTATATCGGCTTATTCAGTGCCCAACACGTTCCTGTTCATGGCCGTTTTGGGTGGTATTATACTCGACCGTATAGGCATTCGTATAACAGGAACCATGTTTGTTTCCTTAATGGCTATCGGCTCCGCTATTACGGCCTATGGGGCTTCGGAATACTACCTTGCCGGCGGTTTTGGCTTCGACTTCATGAACTCTTTCTGGCCTAAGTACCCTGCAGCCTTAAAAATGATGTACCTGGGTTTCTTTATTTTTGGTTTAGGCGCCGAAACTTCCATTGTTGTGCTTAGTAAAGTTATCGTGAAATGGTTTAAGGGGAAAGAGCTTGCTCTGGCCTTAGGGTTGAATCTGGCCATTGGTCGCTTGGGAACAGCTTTGGCCTTACAATTGTCGCCAACACTATCCGAGTCGGGCGATTCCTGGACGCTTGCAATTTGGTTTGGCGTGATGTTGTTGTGGCTTGGTGTGCTGTTTTTCTTGTTTTACAATATTCTTGATAAGAAGCTTGATAAACAGATTAGAGAGTCCTTGCCTAAAGATGCTGAGGATGAATTTAAGTGGGCCGATTTGAAATTTTTGGTTACAAATAAAACCTTCATATACATCACCTTACTGTGTGTTACCTTCTATTCTGCTGTATTCCCATTCATTAAGTATGCCCCTGATATGCTGATGAATAAGTTTGATTTTGATCGGCAGTTTAGTGGCAATATTTCGGCAGTATTGATGTATGGAACCATCATTTTGACGCCACTTTTTGGTTGGATTGCCGATAATAAAGGCAAAAGTGCCACGCTTATGTATCTTGGCTCGGCACTGCTGATTGTTTCGCATCTGATGTTTGCAAAAACCATGATCTACCCCATAATTCCCATATTCCTGTTGGGTGTAGCCTTTTCCTTAGTTCCTGCAGCTATGTGGCCGGCGGTTACGAAAATTGTAGGAGAGAATAAGATTGGTACAGCTTATGGTTTCATGTTTTCGGTGCAGAACTTTGGCCTTTGGGCGCTGCCCCAACTCATAGGTCATGTGTTGGAAAAATCCAACCCGGGCGTGGCTGAAGCCTTGAAAGCCGGAAAGGACGTAAGCTACGATTACACAAATCCCTTGTTAATGCTGGCGTTGTTAGGCGTGCTTGGTCTTATTTTTGCCTTCCTGTTAAAGCGTGAAGATAAAGTCTCGGGTTATGGTCTTGAGCTTCCGAACCGCGAAGCAGCACGATAATTATCGTTACAATCATAAAAAAAGGAGGCCGGTGAGGCCTCCTTTTTTATTGGGTATATGTTATCAGCGAATGATTGTGCTGTCGCGATTGGGCCCAACGGATACGTAGTTTATGGGCACTTCCAGTTCCTTTTCAAGATAAGCTATGTAAGCTTTAAAGGTTTCGGGAAGATCTTTATAAGTAGTAACAGAGGAGATATCTTCCTGCCAACCGGTAAACTCTTTGTAAATGGGCTCCAACCCTTCATTAATTTCGAAAGGCAGATAATCGAACTGTTTTCCTTTCCACTGATAGTGTGTACATACCTTAATTTTATCAAATCCGGATAACACGTCGGATTTAGTTATTATCAGCTGTGTAACACCATTAATGGCCACGGCATATTTTAATGCCGGCAGGTCGAGCCAACCGCAACGGCGAGGACGTCCGGTAGTGGCACCAAATTCGTTTCCTTTATTCTGAAGATCTTCACCATCCTTGTCAAACAACTCAGTAGGGAAAGGACCAGCGCCAACACGCGTGCAGTAGGCTTTAAAAATGCCAAATACTTCACCCACTTTGTTGGGGGCTACTCCTAAGCCATTACAAGCGCCTGCACAAACTGTGTTTGAACTGGTAACAAAGGGGTAGGAGCCAAAATCGATGTCGAGTAGCGTGCCTTGAGCTCCTTCGGCCAGGATGCTTTTTCCCTCTTTCAGCCAGCGATTTATCTCTATCTCGCTATCAATCAGCTCAAACTCATGAATCAACTTAATCCCTTCAAACCACTCTTTTTCGTACGCTTGTAAATCGTACTCAAAATCATACATGGTTAATAGGCTCTTGTGTTTTTCAACCAGGGTGGTGTATCGTTCCTGAAAGTCCTCCATGAGCGTATCGCCAATCCGTAAGCCATTTCGGCCTGTTTTATCCATATAGGTGGGGCCTATGCCTTTAAGGGTAGACCCTATTTTTGTTTTGCCTTTGGCTTTTTCATTTGCGGCATCGAGTATACGATGCGACGGCAAAATCAGGTGTGCTTTTTTGGATATAAGCAGGTTTTTGCGTAAGTCCAGGCCTTTGGCATCTAATTCTGCCACTTCCTGAGCAAAAATCACCGGGTCGATAACAACGCCATTGCCAATCACATTCTTCTTTTGGCTGTGAAATACACCGGAAGGAATGGTGTGTAAAACGTGCTTGGTATCGTTAAATTCCAATGAGTGTCCGGCATTCGGGCCTCCCTGAAAACGGGCGATGACATCGTAGTGAGGTGTCAGTACATCTACAATTTTTCCTTTTCCTTCGTCTCCCCACTGCAGGCCTAGTAATACATCGATTTTCATTACACTTATTTTTTGAAATGAACTTATATTTCGGATCTTTAAGAACGGACCACAAAAAAGCCGGATCTTAATAAAACCCAGCTGATAAAAATAACAAATCCCTGAGTAAAGATCTGAAATTTTGGTATGTTTTTAAAAATAATATTGCTAATGCTCTGATGCGCTTGCCTTTTGGCACTCCTCACACAATCCGTAAAAATACAAGGAGTGATAACTGATGGAGAAGTTCATTACTTCCTGAATAGTTGATTGAATTTGCTGTATGCGGGGGTCGCAAAATTCAATTACTTTGCCACAGCTCTGACAGATCAGATGGTCGTGCTGTTTACATTGATAAGCTTTCTCGAATTGGGCTATATTTTTTCCAAACTGGTGCTTGATAACCAGATTGCTCTCCAGTAAAAGTTCGATGGTATTATATAAGGTGGCACGACTTACCCGGTAGTTTTTATTCTTCATCGAGATGTATAATGACTCGATATCAAAGTGGTTGTCACGAGTATATATCTCATCAAGAATGGCATACCGCTCGGGTGTTTTACGATGGCCCTTCTTTTCCAGAAATTCTGTAAATATTTGTCGAACTGTCTCGTTTGTGTTACTACAACTAATTGACATAAAAAGCTTATTTAGACAGCTCTAAAATAGATAAAATTTTTGTTATTTAGAATTATTTTAAAGAAAAATTATGTTTCAATCTCTTCTTTACGTTTTACTTTATCTACGCCTTTTAATTTGCTCAAATCCAAAATTAAGTTATTTAGATCGGAGGCACTGTGCACGTAGAGTTCAACTTCGCCCTCAAAAATCCCATCATGGGTTTCAATATTAATTCTTCGAATGTTGGCATTTAGTTCATTGGAAATGGTGGCTGTAATATCTTTGGCAATACCAACGCGGTCGATGCCATTAATACTGAGTTTGGCTAAAAATGAAAGGAGCTTGTGCGTGGTCCATCGGGCCGGAACAATGGTATTCCCCTGGCTTGACATCAGCTTGATGGCTATGGGACATTTGGATTTATGTATAACAATATTTTTATTATCCTTATCGCGGAAGCCAAGTACATCATCCCCGGGAATAGGTTTGCAGCAATCGGCAATCTCGTATTCGGGAACTCCCGATTTGTCCTCCCGGAGTAATACAGGGTCTTTGTAGCTGAAGTTCTCTTGCTTTTGAACCCCCACGTTGTCACGTCTGGGTTTTCCTGCACCTGTTGATTTTGCTAACTGTAAACTCCAATAGCGAATAATCTTATTCTTGGTATTCTTTTTTAAGATCTTTTTTAAATCGTCCAATTGAATAATACCTGTGCCTATTTTGCTGTAAAGTTCATCTTTGGACAATACCTGGTACGCCGGCAGGATCTTTTTAAATACCCGTGAACTGGGTTGTACATTTAACTCATGCAACTTCTTCTCAAGGATTTTTTTCCCTTTTTCTATTCTGTTTTTATTATCGTCTTTTATGGCTTGGGTAATGGCGGACTTCGCCTTAGCGGTTTTTACATATTTTAGCCACTCTTTTTGTGTCCGTTGTTTCCCTGAAGTGATTACCTCTACCTGATCGCCACTTTTAAGCAGGTGATTTAAAGGTGCGAGTTTGTGGTTTACTTTGGCGCCAATAGCTTTGTTGCCAATTTCGGTATGAATTTCATAGGCAAAGTCCAGAGCTGTGGCGTTTTTGGGTAGGTTTTTCAGGTCGCCTTTAGGCGTAAAAACCATGATTTCAGAGGCAAACAAGTTCATTTTAAACTCATCCAGAAACTCCAATGCGTCGGATGAGGGTTGTTCGAGCATCTCGCGGATTTTCTTAATCCATCGATCCAGTTCGCCCTCATGCGTTGCTTCACCTTTGTATTTCCAGTGAGCGGCAAAACCGCGTTCTGCAATTTCATTCATTCGTTCCGAGCGAATCTGCACTTCCACCCAACGGCCATTGGGCCCCATTACGGTCATATGAAGAGCTTCGTAGCCATTGGCTTTAGGGGAACTTATCCAGTCGCGGATACGTTCGGGTTTGGGTGTGTAGATATCAGTAATTAACGAGTAAATTTGCCAACATTGCGCTTTCTCCGTGTCTCTGCTATGAGGCGTAAAGACAATGCGGATGGCCATCAGGTCATAAATTTCCTCAAACGGCACATTCTTGGTTTGCATCTTGTTCCATATGGAGTAGATGGATTTTGAACGGCCATTGATGTTGAACTCAAAATTGTGTGTCGAGAGTTTCTCGATGATAGGAAGTGAAAAACGGTTTATTTCTTGCTGACGTTTCTTTTCACTGTCTTTTACTTTTCCTGAAATTTCGAAAAACGATTTGGGGTGACGGTATTTGAGACTTAAATCTTCCAATTCGGTTTTTATGCTGTAAAGACCCAGCCTGTGCGAGAGGGGAGCGTAAAGATAGATGGTTTCGCCGGCAATTTTCATCTGTTTGTTTGCGGGCATAGCATCCAGGGTACGCATGTTATGCAGTCGGTCGGCCAGCTTTATCAGAATTACCCGAACATCGTCGGATAAAGTAAGCAGCATTTTTCGGAAATTTTCGGCCTGTAGCGAGGAGGAGTGATCGAAGACATCGGATATCTTGGTTAATCCGTCGATGATCTGGGTAACCTTGTGGCCAAAAAGATGTTCCATATCATCCAAGGTGTAATCGGTGTCTTCCACTACATCGTGCAGCAAGGCGCAGGCGATGGCTTTTGCTCCCAGCCCAATCTCCTGACTTACAATCTTAGCAACGGCAATGGGGTGTACAATGTAAGGCTCGCCGGACTTCCGACGCACCCCTTTGTGTGATTCATGGGCTACCTTAAAGGCTTTGTCGATCAGTTCGATTCCTTCTTTCGACAGGTTCTTGGGGACTGTTGAAAGCAAGTCGTCAAACAGTGCCTGGATGTATTTTTCTTCTTCGTTACGATGTATGTCCGATACTGATACCATAGCCTTTCCCACGTATATTTTTTAAGACGAACTACAAATCTAGTGAATTTTCGCTATCGCCGGAAGAGTCCTGCTAACTTATGCGAAGTGAATCCGGTTAATTCCTGAATTATTCCTGGCAAAATTGACACTAAAGCCTAGTATGTTACGGATACAGAAGGGTTATGTTTCCCGATTTTTCAATTATTTGCCCTGTGTTGGTCGTAATCTCAAGAAAATAGATATAGGTTCCTTCTGCCAGTGGGTTCCCTCTGGCATCGGTTCCTGTCCATCGTTCTCCGGGTGTGCGACTCATAAATAATACCTTGCCATACCGATCGACAATAGTTAGTTGATAACGCTTGGCAATAAAAGAAAATAACGGGGCAAATGTGTCATTGTGGCCATCGCCATTAGGTGTAAAAGCGTTGGGGATTTTCACTTCCGGTGAAATATCCAGACATAGCTGTGTGGAATAGCTTTTTTGAGCGCCTCCGGGTTCAAGGGTTGTGGATACCTGGTAGCAAATTGTTTGTGTACGATCTTCGGCAGGCAGATTTTGTAAATCTTCGTTGTGCTCAGTAATAGGTGTTGCTGAAATTAATTCCTGAAAATCGGCATCTCCTATTTTTCGCCATAACGTATACATCTGCTCTGCGTCGGTTGCTTCATTCCATTTTAATGAATAGGTCCACTCTCCGGTTTGCTGTGCAGTTAATTGGATGGTTGAAACCGATTCCGATTCGGTGGAGGGCTGCAGACAACTATTTACGGCGATGAGTTTGTATACAGCTGCCGTGTTATTATAAGCATCCGTATAACTAAAGTAGTTATCAATCCCCGAATTTTTTGTCAGCGTATCAAAATCGGTGCTGTTAGCCTGCTGCTTCAAAAGCCAGTATGTATCCAATTCGCTTGCATCGTCAATGGCAAACCCCAACGATACTTCATTCCCTGTAACCGAACACAACGCCGGGTGAATAAAGTCCGGAGGCCTTTTGCGGTTGGTGAAGAGCGACAGCATGTTGCTCCAGGTGGTGTCTGCTGTGGTAAGATCCGGAAGACCTCCTACCTGAAGGGAATAGGCTTCGTTATTATTCAGATTGGAAAGTTGAAACTCCGGCGTGTCGGACTCGGCAATTATCTGGTGATTGCCGGCTTCATCAAGGGAAGCAACAAAGTAGCGGGTCATCGCTACGTCGCCTGTATCCATGAAATTGTTAATGTATTGGGTTGCCGAAATTGTGGCTTCATTATCGCACGTGTCGTATTGCGCCGTCGCAAACAGGGTATGAAATTCGTCCGTCTTGTTGCTAATATCATAAGCAAGACCAGGTGTAGAGTCATAGGCTGCAAGCCGATACGAGCGTGAGCGTTGATTGGCGTTTGCTGTTCGATCGATATAAGTATGCTGACTGGTATCACGAATAGAATCGAGGCGTATATGCGCATTAATATTCATTGAGTCGCGATAAATAATGACTGTGGCCGAGTCGGTAAGCTCCCAGGACAAGGCTACATGTCCCTCCGCGTTTATTACTGATATCTTCCTGATAATAGGAACATCGGGTCTTTGAGCCCGTGTTTGTTGAACCAGCAGAACGGTCAGAAAGATGATGCTCATATACCGATAAATGCCTCTTTGCATAGTTGTATAAACGTTCAGGGTTGCTTATTCGTATGCCCCTGCAATTAATGTTACCATCTTTTCGGGCGACAGGTATTTTTGAGCTGTTTGTTGAATGTCGTTGGGTTCTATGTTCTGTATGCGCTTCAGCACACCGTTGTAATAGTCCAGAGGCAGCTCATTGTCGATTACTGCCCTGTACATAGCAGCTGATTCAAAGGGCCCGTCAAAGGAACGTAACATTTCTCCAAGCGAGAAGTTCTTCAGTAACGTTAATTCCTCTTGCAGAATCGGTTCGTGTTGTATACGCTGGATCTCTTTAACAATTTCTTCCTGAACCTTATAGGCAGCTTCTTGGGTAACTTCGGCATGAATTACAAAATAGCCGCTGTATTGCAGAGGCACCAAAGCTGAGGAAATACCATAGGTAAGTCCTTGCTCTTCGCGTATCGATTTCATGAGTCGGCTGCCAAAAAATCCGCCCAACAGAAGATTTGTGATGTACAGCCGTGTGTAGTCCGGATGGTAGCGATTGATGGTTTGCAAGCCCATGCGTATGGCATCCTGCGATGCTTCCGGATAGGGCAATATAATGGTTTTTCCTGAGGGAGGCACGTGGGCTCCCCAGGCTACAGGCTCTAACGTTTGCTGTTGTTTGGGTAGATCGAGTACCTCCTCAATGAGCTTTTTGGCTGTGGATGTATCTTTTCCGGCCACCAAAACCTTCATCTTTCCTGAGGGGTAGTAGCTTTGGTGAAAATCTTTCAGTGCGTCGGTTGTCAGGTGCTGAAAATCTGAAGGTGCAGGGGTTTTTCCGTAAGGGTGTTTTGTGCCAAAGATCTTGCCCGGGAAATGATAACGCACTTGGCTTCCCACTTTCTCCAACTCTATGGCAAGTTTGTGTTCTTCGTTTTGTTTATAGGTGTTTAACTCCTTCTGTGGGAAGGATGGATAAAAGGCAAGTTCATTCATTAATTCCAGCATACGCTTTAGGTGCCTGTTTAGGCAGAAGAGGGTGAGGCTTGCCTGATCTTTTCCGCAGCTGGCTTGAATAAAGGCACCTTTACTATCCAGCATGGTTGCTATTTGCTCACTGTTAAAGCTGCGTGTTCCTTCTTGCAGCAGGGCATTGGTTGCCATGGCCACAAAAGGCTCTTTTTCGCGCCGCATACCGGCATCAAACATCAATTCCACACGCACCACCTCTTCCGTTCCTCCTTCCAGTGCATAAAAAGGAACCCCTGAACTGAGTACCTCCTTTTTTGGGGGTGTTAGTTTAATGTCGATGTTTTCTTTGTAAGGGGGTGCTATTGTACGGTTCATAAATACAGTTATTCAGGTTGTAGTGTGCTTTTATAAAATAAGGTGTTGCTATTGCTTGGGGCAAAAAGTTTTTGAGCTTCTTCTTGCAGTTGGCTGGCGGTGAGCGCTTTAAATTTATCAACTTGCAGGTTGTACTCTTTGGCATCTCCAAGGGCTTGGTAATAAGCCAGGTTCATAGCTTTGTTCAGGCTATGGGTGGTGCCTATGAGTTGTACAGCTTCAAATTTGTTTTTTATTTTTTGTATCTCTTCCCGATCAGGCGCTGCCTCGGTAAGTTTGAATAATTGGTGTTCTACTGCTTCGTTTGCTTGTGCCAGTGAAATGCCCGGAAGTACATGGCCTGAAACAACCAACATGCCCCGATCCATGTCGCCGGTTATATACGCATTGATATTTTGAAAGATCGATTTTTTCTTTACCAAAGCTTGGTGTAATCGCGCTGAGCGTCCATTGGCCAGGATGTCGGAGAGTGCGTCGGCAGCATAATAGCGAGGCGAAAGATGATCTGACATGGGGTAGGCCTTTACCAGGGCATGCAAGGGCACTCTTCGTGCAACCTCATTAAAGGTCGCTTGGTTTTGCTCGGGTTCCACCGGATATTCGGGGTTTTGGATTTTACGCTCAGGAATGGGGCCAAACCACTTTTCGGCCAGCTGCACAATTTCCTCAAAAGGGATGTCGCTAACCACCGAGAGGATGGCATTATTGGGTGCGTAGTGGCGATAAAAGAAGGCTTCAACCTCTGGTAAGCTCACCTCGCGTATGTGATTCATATCCTTTCCAATGGTGGGCCAGCGATAAGGATGTACACGATATACCTGGTCACGCAAAAGGCTGAACAGATCGCCGTAAGGCTGGCTGGTATAGCGTTGGTTGTACTCCTCAATCACTACCTTTTTCTGTATCGCCAGTTTTTCTTCGGAAAGATCGAGGCCCAACATACGGTCCGATTCCAGCCAAAAGGCTGTTTCAATATTGGCCGAGGGCAAGGTTATGTAATAGTTTGTTATATCATTAGAGGTAAATGCATTGTTTTCTCCACCAGCCATTTGCAAAGGTCCATCGAACGAGGGAATGTTTTGCGACCCTTCAAACATTAAATGCTCAAAAAGGTGGGCTAAACCGGTACGATGCATTTCCTCGTTTCTTGAACCTACTTTGTAAAGCAGGTTTACGGCTGAGCTCGCTGTGTTGGGGGCATGATGATGGAGAATTTGCAAGCCATTGGCAAGCTTATGGTGTTGGTAGTTTATCATATACTTATATTTACTACAAATGTAAAGATTTATCTGGTTACCGGAGGAGCCATTCTGTACTTTCTTCTAAGGTTTGCGTATTTGTGTTTCCAGGCGCTTACTTTGTATTTTTTTGTTAAGATCAGCTTGTTAGTGGTTGGAGTGCAAGTTTTATAGGTAATTGCCGGCGGAAAATTTTCAAAGCCCGAATTATGTTATATTTTTGTGCTATTATGGCGCAAACTAGTTTATTAGGCAGGATATTACGCTGGCGACTTCGGCATGTTGATGATCGCAAGTTTTTGTTATTTCTGAGTGTTATTGTGGGTATTACTGCAGGTTTTGCCGCAGTAATAATTAAAAACTCAGTGCATTTTATTCAATCCCTATTAACGGCCGATACCTCGGTAGAAGTACATAGTTATACCTACTTTATTTTTCCGGCAGTAGGTATTTTTGTGGTAGTGTTATTTACCAAATACCTGCTTCGGCAACCGGTAGGACATGGTATACCAACTACTCTGTATGCTATCTCCAAAGATCAGGGTCGGATAAAGCGTCATAATATGTTCAGTTCGATAATTACCAGTGCTTTTACGGTGGGTTTTGGAGGATCGGTAGGATTGGAGGGGCCGACGGTGGCAACAGGTGCTGCCTGGGGTTCGAACATTGGACGTTTTTTTCATTTGAATTACCGGCAGGTATTGTTGCTATTGGCATGTGCCGGGGCAGGGGCAATGGCCGCAATTTTTAAAGCCCCCATTGCAGCTATTGTATTTGTTTTGGAGGTGTTGATGGTGGATCTTACCATGACCTCCTTATTGCCTTTGTTGTTTGCCTCCGTATCTGCAGTAGTGACTTCCATGTTGTTTCTGGGAATGAATGTTCTTTATCCGGCAGAAATTGATACCGGCTTCCGAATCGAAGAACTTATCTATTATATTCTGTTGGGAATACTTGGCGGGATTGTTTCGGTATATTTTACCCGGATGTACCGGTTTATTCAATTGAAATTTGATACAATAAAAAGTGCATATTGGAAGTGGGCTTTGGGAGTAAGCACATTGGGGATGTTGGTTTTCTTTTTCCCAGCTCTTTATGGCGAAGGATACGGGGCTATTAACTCGTGTTTGCAGGGTGAGCATAACCATTTATTTGACAGTAGCTTGTTTTATACTTTTCAGGAAAATGCCAATATCATTTTTTTGTTTTTTGTTTTGATGATCTTACTTAAAGCTGTCGCTACAGCTGTTACTTTTGGTGCTGGGGGAGTTGGGGGTGTTTTTGCACCTACCTTGTTTATTGGTGCTAATACCGGGCTCCTTTTTTCCCGTTTGATGTCACACTTTGGCATCAAAGAACTCCCTCACTCTAATTTTTCGCTTATTGGCATGGGGGCTTTAATTGCCGGAGTTTTGCATGCTCCCTTAACCGCCATTTTTCTAATTGCTGAAATTACAGGTGGATACGAACTGTTTCTCCCACTCATGATTGCCGCTGCCGTAGCCTATGCTACCACACGTATTTTCGAGACCCATTCAGTTTATACGTACCAGCTGGCGCGACGAGGTGAATTGTTTACACACGATAAGGACAAAGTTGTTTTGTCGTTGCTTAAGGTTCAGAATCTTATCGAAAAAAATTTCCTGACCATTGGCAAGGATGACTCACTTGGAAAACTAGTAACCGTTATTGCTAAAAGTCAGCGTAATATTATCTCTGTTATTGATGAAGAGAATAATTTGCTCGGCATTGTTTTTATTAATGATATTCGTGATATCATGTTTAATCGGGATCTTTACGATAAGGTAAAAGTGCGTGAATTGATGTACATGCCGTCGCCAACGGTTTCGCCAGATGAATCGATGGAACAGGTGGCATCGAAATTTCAGCATACCAATCATTACAATTTGCCGGTAGTTAAGGATGGGAAGTACATGGGTTTTGTGTCGCGGGCAAATGTTTTCTCGGCTTACCGTAAGATGTTAAAGGATTTTTCGGACGATTAGTGGGCTGGTTAAAGTCTGTCTTTATATGTGTTGTATAACATGTTTTTGTTTTGTGGGATAAGCGGATAATACGCCCATAAAATAGATACTTTTGCGCTTTCCCATTATAAATGAATACACGAAAACTCCTTGCACGATTTCTGATCTGGCGGGTTAAGCATATAAAGCAACAACACTTTATACTTATCCTTAGCTTAGTTGTTGGCTTACTTAGTGGCTTAGCGGCTGTTTTGTTAAAAAATGCGATCCATTATACGCACTACCTTTTAACTCACGGATTTGCCAAGGACTCGGAAAGCTACTGGTATTTGGTGTATCCTATTATTGGCATTCTCATTACCTATTTATACGTGCGATATTTTGTGAAAGATCATATTGGACATGGTGTTTCGCGTATACTTTATGCTATTTCTAAAAGGAATAGCCGTATAAAGTCGCATAATAACTATAGCTCCATGATTGCCAGTACCTTTACCATTGGTTTTGGCGGAAGTGTGGGCTCTGAGGCACCAATTGTGCTTACAGGGGCCTCTATTGGTTCTACGCTTGGACGGTTGTTACGAATGAATTATAAAACCATCACCTTGCTTGTAGGGTGTGGTGCTGCCGGAGCTATTGCCGGTATTTTTAAAGCGCCATTGGCCGGGTTGGTTTTTACCCTTGAGGTGCTGATGATAGATCTTACCATGGCCTCTATTGTGCCTCTTTTAATCAGCGCTGTAACTTCTGCTTCGGTAGCTTTCTTTCTGATGGGCAAAGGAGTTATTTTTTCCTATAAAATTGTCGATCCTTTTGTGCTGGATAATATTCCCTACCTCATTCTGCTGGGTGTGGTAACAGGATTTTTGAGTTTATTGTTTACTCGGGGAGCCATGCGCATCGAAAAGCAGTTTGAGCGTATTCAACATCCTGGCGCCCGCATTTTGACCGGAGGTGTAATTTTAAGTGTGCTTATCTTTTTATTTCCACCACTTTATGGCGAAGGCTATGAAACCATACGGGCACTGCTCTCGAATCAGAGTGGCACACTTGCCCATAGTACGCTTTTTTACTTTGTGCAGGATAATTTTTGGTTTTTTGCCCTATACTTGCTCCTAATTTTGGGATTTAAAGTGATTGCGATGGCGGCTACTACCGGTAGCGGCGGGGTAGGCGGCATCTTCGCACCCACCTTGTTTATGGGTGGAGTGGCAGGATTCCTGTTTGCCCGGCTAATCAATAGTTTCTCTTTTATTCAGGTGTCAGAAAGCAACTTTGCCTTAGTGGGTATGGGAGGCCTGATGGCAGGAGTAATGCATGCTCCGCTTACAGGTATCTTTCTGATTGCCGAAATTACCGGTGGATATGGCTTGTTTGTTCCTTTAATGATTGTTGCAACTATCTCCTATCTGACTATTATGCCCTTTGAGCCCCATTCCATCTACACCAAACGATTGGCTCGCCGGGGCGAGCTGATTACGCACCATAAGGATCGGGCTGTTTTAACACTTATGCGCATGGGCGACGTGGTGGAGAAGGATTTGAAAAAAGTTGGCCCTGATCAAACACTGGGCGATTTGGTAAAGGTTGTTTCCAAATCGTGCAGGAATATCTTCCCTGTGGTTGATGAGGAAAATATGCTGGTAGGTATTGTCCTTCTGGATAATATTCGCGACATCATGTTCAATCAGGAGATGTATGCTGACACCTACGTGCATGAGCTGATGATCATGCCGCCTTCCTATGTTTCATCGGACGAAAATATGGACTGCGTGATGAAAAAGTTTGAAGAGACAGGTGCATGGAACCTACCGGTGATTGATGATGGCAAGTATGTAGGGTTTGTTTCCAAATCGAAAATCTTTAATACCTACCGTACCCTGCTGGTACAATTCTCAGACGAATAATGAGGAGGGCATTTTTTTTTGGCCAAATTGTTTTGTAATTTGTTTCTTGGCTATTGATAAGCTTTGAACCATGCCTATTCGTTCACCGTTAGTATATTTGCGCTTTTTAAGACAAAGGTTACACCTTCATCGCTACCTTTTGTTTTTAAGTTTGCTTGCGGGGTTAGGAGGAGGCTTTGTAGCTCTGATTTTAAAAAGTACCGTTTTTCTTTTACATCGAAAGCTTGTGGGAGCTGGTACGTTTGATACGCATCATCCGATGTTGTTTGTGTATCCGATAGTAGGAATTGCACTTGTATTTTTATTCCGCAAGTTTGTGTTAAAAGATATGGGGACTCACAATATCAGTGCAATTTTATTAGCTATTTCTCAACAACGAAGCCGCCTCCCTGCCCATAAGATGTTTTCATCGGTTATTGGGGGCATTTTCACCGCCGGCTTTGGGGGCTCTATTGGATTGGAGTCACCTATCATATCATCAGGAGGAGCTATTGGTTCTAATCTGGGACGCAATCTTCAGTTATCCTATAAAGAAACCACGCTGTTATTAGCCTGTGGTTCTGCCGGTGCCATTTCAGCCATTTTTCATACACCTTTGGCAGCTATTGTTTTTGCTGTAGAGGTGTTGCTTATCGATTTAAGTCGTTTTTCGCTTATCCCTCTGTTAACGGCCTCGATAAGTGGAGCCGTTGTAACGAATATATTTTTTCAGGATGAAATCTTGTTCGAGTTTATTTTGCGAGATCCTTACTTGGTCAGGCATACAGGGTTTTATATTTTGTTAGGCGTTTTAACCGGTTTGGTCTCCGTTTATTTTACGCGTACCTACCGCTATGTGGAAAATTGGCTCGAGGGCTATTCACAGGGGGTGCGACTGTTACTGGGTGGCTTATTGCTGGGTGGCATGCTGTTTCTTTTTCCTGCCCTTTACGGAGAAGGGTATTTGGTTGTGAAAGCTTTATTTGCTGGAGCTTACGATAGGGTATTGGGCAGTAGTTTGCCTTTTGATATCCCGTGGAATGCCTGGATGTTTGGGGCTTTTTTTCTGCTATTGCTTTTACTTAAAGTTGTTGCTACATCGGTTACCATTAGTAGTGGAGGTATTGGAGGAATCTTTGCTCCGTCATTATTCACCGGCGCTATTACGGGAACACTTTTCGGACATATTCTTAATCATACTGGCTTGAATTTGCAGGTTTCGGAAAGTAATTTTACGCTTGTAGGCATGGCTGGTGTATTAAGTGGCGTATTACATGCACCCCTTACAGGGTTATTTCTTATTGCTGAAACCACTCAAGGATACGAATTAATTGTGCCCCTGATGATTGTTATTACAATCTCCTTTTTGGTGGTGAAACGATTAGAGCCGCACTCGATTTTCACCAGTTACTTGGAAAAGAAGGGGAAATTAATCACCCATCATAAAGATCGGGCTGTTTTAACTTTTATGGAGTTGTCGCATGTTATAGAAAAAGATTTTGCCACAGTGTCTGTCGATGGGAAATTAGGGGATCTTGTAGCTGTAATTGCTCAATCGCAGCGCGACATTTTCCCGGTATTGGATGAGGATGGGATTTTAAACGGTGTTATTTATCTTAGTAAGATTCGAAAAATCATGTTTAAACAGGAGTGGTATGATGAGGTATCGATTGAAGAACTTATGGAGCTGCCTCCTCATTATGTCTCCATGGATGATTCTATGCGGGAAGTGGTACGTAAATTTGAAGAATCCGGAGCCTGGAATTTACCTGTTATATGGAATGCACGTTATCAAGGTATGGTATCACGCTCCAAATTATTTTCAACGTATCGCGGCTTATTATTAGAAATATCAGCTGAATAAAAAAAGGGCTCAAAGGAGCCCTTTAAAATGGTAATATCAGGCTTATTCCATGTGTTTTAGGTTTAGGCCATACATGATGATAAAGGCAGCTGTAAAGATGAGGCTCAGGATACCAAAGCCCAAAATCAGGATAACTACCTGCGCTGCGGTGTACAAATAGAAACCTATTCGTTTCAGGTTCCACATTAGGATTGCACCGTATAACGATGCCCCAAACAGAAGCAGAAGGATGATGGATTTTATCGGGCCTGCCGACACTCCTGTGGGCATTGGGAAAGCACTAGCCATGGACTCAATGGCGCCGGCAGCAAGCAGGCCAATGAGGGTAAATAGCAATGCCAATCCCGATCCAATAAAAGTGAGGATACACAAAACGGTTAAAAATACTGGTCGTTGAGTGGTTACTTGATTTTCAACATGTACTTGTTCTTCCATAGTGTTAAGGGTTAGTTTATTATAGCTATTAAATATACAAAAAAAAACCAAGTGTTTACCCTATTTTTAAGAGGGAAATTATTATGTTGGTTAATGGGGTTTTGGCGTTAGTTAGTTGCCAATTATGGTATGTTAGTCAAAAAAATGTAACTTTTTAAACTTGTGTTTATTGAAATTTATCCTTAATATTGTGTGCATTAACAGTTCTCTATGTTTCTCAAACCCCAAATAGCATTTCCCACAAAATTATTGCGGGAAGACTCGGCGCCTATTGTGCTGGTTGTTGAAGATGATGATGTAAGTTATTACCTGATTCAGGAGATATTAACGTTGCATCATGTGCATCATTTTCGGGCTGAAAATGGGCTCGAGGCCATCGATATGGCCAGTAAATATGGACATTTGCTTAATGCTGTTTTAATGGATATACGTTTGCCGGAAATGAACGGCTACGATGCCACCCGGCATATCAAAGGCCTGCAACCTTCGTTACCTGTAATTGCTCTTACCGCCTTTGTTCATCAACATAGTGCCCGTGATTCCAAAGCTGCCGGTTGTGATGCGTATATTGCCAAACCACTGGATCTTAAAAACCTTATCGACGTACTTTTCTCATTCATTCCCCTACCTAAACATTAGGGGACAAATGATATGTTTTAAGAAATCTTTATTTATTTTTTTTCGCGCTCAATATTCGTTATTTTTGGCAGACATTTTCTTTTGCCTGGAAGAATTCGTTTATAGTAAATAGTGAATATACTTGTCTATAAGCTTAAGGAAGAGAATAGAATTATTGCATAAAATAATAGTTAGCCAGTAAAACAATTTATCGGATGAAAAGAGATACAAAAATTTTTGACCTGATCAACCAGGAGCGTGACCGCCAGGTTAATGGAATTGAGTTAATAGCTTCGGAGAACTTTGTCAGCGAACAGGTATTGGAGGCAATGGGCTCTGTTATGACCAATAAGTATGCCGAAGGATACCCCGGGAAGCGTTATTATGGGGGGTGTGAAATTGTTGATCAATCAGAGGATCTTGCCCGTGAACGTTTGAAGCAATTGTACAACGCTGAATGGGTGAATGTACAACCACACTCAGGAGCACAAGCCAATGCTGCCGTATTCTTAACCTGTCTGAATGCAGGAGATACCTTTATGGGGCTCGATCTTTCCCACGGCGGACACTTGTCGCATGGTTCGCCTGTTAACCTTTCAGGAATTCTTTACCGGGCTGTTTCCTATGGCGTGAAAGAAGATACCGGTCTTGTTGACTATGATATGATGGAGGAGGTAGCGCTTAAGGAAAAACCGAAATTGATTGTTGGGGGTGCCTCAGCTTACTCACGTGAATGGGATTATAAGCGAATGCGCGAAATTGCCGATAAAATTGGTGCCCTGCTGATGATTGATATGGCGCACCCTGCAGGATTAATTGCTGCCGGCTTGTTAGATAATCCTTTGGATTATGCTCATATTGTTACTTCTACTACACATAAAACTTTGCGTGGCCCACGTGGCGGTATCATTCTTATGGGTAAAGACTTCGATAACCCATGGGGGAAGGCGACCAAGAAAGGGGTGATTCGAAAGATGAGTTCACTCCTTGACTCAGGTGTGTTTCCTGGTACGCAAGGGGGGCCACTCGAGCATGTAATAGCTGCTAAGGCAGTTGCCTTTGGCGAGGCTCTGTCTCCAGAGTTTAAAGAGTATCAGGCGCAGGTAAAGAAGAATGCCGCTCGTATGGCAGAATGCTTTATTGAAAAAGGGTACAAAGTGATTTCCGGAGGTACTGACAACCATTCAATGCTAATTGATTTACGTACCAAAGTTCCGGAGGTTACCGGTAAATTAGTTGAGAATACTGCTGTTAAAGCTCATATTACCATTAATAAAAATATGGTGCCATTCGATAGCCGCTCGCCATTCCAGACTTCAGGTATTCGCCTGGGAACAGCCGCCCTTACTACACGTGGTTTGAAGGTGGAGCATATGGATAAAATTGTAGACTTCCTTGATCGTGTAATTATGGACATCGAGAACGAAGCGAACTTGAAGCAAGTTGGCACCGAGGTGCAGGAGATGATGAGTAAATTCCCTCTGTTTGCATATTAATATACTTTCCTATATTAAACAAAAAGGGACTTTTTAAGTCCCTTTTTTATTACCTTGTTGCGAAGGTAAATTTCTGGAAATCCAACTATTTGTAAAACCCTTATTTATGGAATGGTATATTATAGTAGCAGTTGTGGGTGTAGGGTTCCTTGCCGGTTTTATTAATACGCTTGCCGGAAGCGGTTCGCTGCTTACCCTGCCTTTATTAATGTTTTTAGGGCTGCCTGCTAATGTAGCCAATGGGACAAACCGAATTGCTATTCTTTTGCAGAATGTTGTGGGGGTTGCAAGTTTCAAGCAGCAAAAGGTATTGGACATGCGTTTGGGCATTTGGCTAGCCTTACCTACGATTGTGGGGTCGATAATCGGCGCTCAAATTGCTATTGAGTTAAACGAGTTGGTGATGAAGCGTATAATTGGTGGCTTGCTCGTAGTTATGTTTGTGCTTATTCTTTATAAACCTGGCACCTGGATAAAAGATCAAGCCGGACAGGTTCATGCAAAACCCGGAATTCTGCAGATGATCATTTTTTTCTTTATTGGTATTTACGGTGGGTTTATTCAGGCAGGAGTAGGCTTGTTTCTATTGGCTGGCTTGGTAATGGGTGCCGGCGTGGATTTGGTGAAGGCCAATGCATTAAAAGTATTTATTGTGTTACTTTATACACCCTTGGCACTTGGCATTTTTATGCTGAACAATCAGGTAAACTATAAGTGGGGACTTATTCTGGCCGCGGGAAATATGCTGGGAGCTTTTGTTGGCGCTCGTGTCGCTGTAAGCTGGGGAGCCACCTTTGTGCGGTGGGTGTTACTTGCTGTGATTTTAATTTCGGCTACCCGGTTACTGGGGCTATGGTAATAAAAAGACCGCCACAAGCGCAGCGATCTTTTGTACTAGTTTGTTTTCGGAATTATTTTAATTTGAAATAGTAGGTGATGGTTCCGTTTTGGTAAGCAGGAGCATCAGGTTTCTTGTCGAATTTTGCACGAAGTGCAGCTTTTTTTGCTGCATCCAGCAGGTTCTTATCCAATGTGGTACTTCCTTTTACACCCGCATTGGCTTTTGTTACGCGTCCAAGTTTATCCACTGTGATATCCACTACTACTTTCCCTTCTTCCTGGTAGTTGTATGCGGGTTTGGGCAGCGATTCAGGATTTCTGCCGGCAAGGCTGAAATCAACACCATCGCCTCCGGTGCTGCTCCCTCCTGAATGATTTTCCGATTCTGTGGAGCCGGTTTTACTTCCCTGATTGCCTTCGCCACCGGCTTCGCCTTCGCTGGTATTTGATTCATTTTGACTTTTCCCAGGGAATAGTGCCTTTTTATTCACTTCCTGTTCTTTCTTCTCCTCCTCCTTTTTCTCTTCTTTTTTTGTTTCTTCTTTGGTAGTAGGTGCCGGTGTCTCATTAGCTGTCTCTTCGGCAGGTGCCTCCTCAAACTCCTGCGTCAAAATTTCTTCGTCGGGCGCTGGGGTCACTTCTTCTGTCTGATTCTCGGTATTACTCTCCTCCACAGCTTCCTGCGTTTCCTCAGGTTGTTCGAAATTGTTTTCCTGTGGTTCTGTCTCTCCAAACCCGGATTCACTATCGCCAAAATTGATGAGAATACCCTCTTCAGCAGGCAGCGGCAAAGGAGTTGTAAAGCCCAGGGTAAGTAATAATACCCCTGTGGCCACTGCAAATCCTAGCGCGCCCAGAACGCCGTATTTTTGATAAGTCTTTTCTTTGTTCGTCATATGGATTACTTTGCTGAGGTTGCAAGAATGAGTCTCCATTTATTATCCTTAGCGATATTCATAATGTTTACCACCTGTTGTGTAGGTACGCTATTATCGACATGTAACGACACTGTAGGTTCTTCAATACCTTCCTGCATAAAACGTTGTTTTAATATGCCTTCGATATCGGAAAGATCGACAGGGGTTGTGCCTACGTAGTATTGAAGGTCACGTGTTATGGATACGCTGGCCACAGGCGAGGCTGAGGTCTGATGAGCGCTTCTGGGGAGTAGCAGTTTCAAAGCATTCGGTGCAATCATTGTGGATGTTACCATGAAAAAAATCAGCAATAAAAACACAATGTCCGTCATCGATGACATGCTGAAACTGGAACTAACTTTACTTCTTCTTTTTAATGCCATACAAGGGAGCTTTACTCTACGGGTTCATTTAACAGATCCATAAATTCGGTGGTATTGGCCTCGAGTTTAAAGACCACCTTCTCAACTTTAGCCACAAGAATATTGTAGGCTAAATAGGCAATAATTCCCACCATAAGTCCGGCAACAGTTGTTACCATAGCTGTATAGATACCATTTGAAAGCAGGCCCACATCAATGTTATTCCCGGCCATCGACATGTCATAAAAGGCCCGGATCATGCCCATAACTGTGCCCAGGAAACCAATCATAGGAGCAGCTCCTGCAACGGTAGCCAATGTAGGAAGATTTTTTTCGAGAGAGGAAATTTCCAGGTTCCCGACATTTTCAATGGCGGTATTGATATCGTTCAAGGGGCGCCCAATTCTTTGCAATCCTTTTTCAATCATCCGGGCAACAGGGCTATCGGTACTTCGGCACAAAGCTAAGGCTGAGTCTATTTTATCTTCGTGAATATACTCTTTAATACGATTCATGAAATTCATGTCGGCTTGTGAAGCATTTTTTATGGCGAAAAATCGCTCGAAGAAAATATATACTGCAACCAGTGCCAAGGCAATGATGGGGATCATTATCCATCCGCCTTTTAGTGCCAGCTGCCAGAAAGGGAGTGCTATTTCTTCGGCTTGTTCAGTTGCTGCCGTTGTAATGGTGTCGTTAACAGCTGATTGTAGAAAGATGTACAGTGGTTTCATTAATGGTGTTATTTTGAACGTTATACTTCGTTTTCGATCCACTTGGATCAACGATAATCCAAGTGCATAAAGTATTCCAAAAGAATACAAAATGATTAAGTTATGACAAAATTACACAAAAAAATAGCAATTCTACCTATTCCTCCCGAAAGTGGAACATACTGTGTAGCCCAATTTATTACAAATTATGGATAAGGGTGGCTGAAACGGGGCGAACGATACTGCACTGCTTCTGTGTTGAAGCTAGGCGTATTGCTGTTGTCAGGATTTTGGGTGTTTGAAGCACCGTTCTCCTCTTCCTCTTCCTGTTCCTGTTTATCTTTGTTGCCAAATCTTCGCCAGAGATCTCCAAAGGTGTTAAATTCTTCCCGATAAAAAAGTCCCACTCCTTGCGTGTAAGGGGAGTCTCTTTCTATCAGGCGATCATTGGTTTCATTGAATACTTTTAACCGAAGTTTCCCATTCTGAGTAAGCTTAAAGTCTACAACGAAGTCACCCACCAAATCGGTGCTTTGGGTGTACTGTCTTCCATACCCTACATTGCCATTGATTGAAACACGGTCGTTAAAGAGCTGAGTTGACAATGCTACCTCTACCTGGTCACGACTAAGCTCATCGCCGGGCCGATAATTTACACCAATATCCCATTCGGTAGAAACTTGGGAGAGCCAATTGCTTAACTGGTTTGATAACAGCTCACTGGCTGTTACGGCTCCCAGTCCTGCCGAATTTTGGGCTGCATTATTTTGATCCGCTATCAGGTAGCCTCCTACAGGTTGGAAACTATTTAATACCAGCAATGACAAGAATTGTTTGTTGATCTTTTCCTGTGTATTCAATACATTTTCAACACGAGTCCGCACTTCCGGGTCGGAAGTAGGCAAGTCAATCTCAAAAGCAATTTCAGGTTGCATGAGATCTTCGGTCATCGTTATTCGACACTCAACAGGGACCCGTTTTTTATAAATGTCGGAGGTATCAATTTGTAAACCCATCAGAGACGTTTTCAGGCGGTATACCGCATCAATGTCCATGGTTGCATTATAGGGGTCACCGCTCCACAATATTTGGCTGCCTCTTTCCAGCGCAAATTTTTTGTTGATTACATTCTGTAAAGTAAACAGATAATCACCTTCCTCAATGTTATAATCCCCGTACATTGTAAAATCACCGGGTGAGCTTATTTGCAACTTAAGGTTTCCATATCCTCTGGCTCGAATAACATCCCCCACCTGCGAATCAAAAATCAGTCGTGTTTCTGCCTCTGGTGTCACCTCCAGATCAAAATTCAGATCAATGCCACTAAATTCTTTCGTAAGACTTCGAAGATCTTGCTCAGGAGGAGCTTCTTGATTGCTGATAAAAGTTATAAAGTCGCTTTCTTGTGCCTGGCTTGAGGAAGAGAGGGGGATGTTAACCAATGTTTCACCTATGGTGGAGCCCGAGACATCTACCCGAATATTCTGAGGGGTTCCGCTTAGTGACACAAATCCATTAAGGTATGCACGGCCAAAAAATAAATCGTTATCGGCACTCGTTGTGTTTAGCGCTTGTAATTTGGAGGTATTTATAGCAAAGTCGAAAACCAATGGGTCTCCGCCCAATGGCAGCTGTAAAGCACCATTTAGCTGTGCTGTATTTCCCTCTGTGTCGGTAGCCTGCAATTGAGCAAAGTGCAGCGTATGCGTATTGAACTGTACAGGATGCGAAAAACGATAACGGGTTTGCAGGTAATCAATAGTCATGGCAGCCTGGTCTATATTTACTTCACCCATCATCACCGGATTATTCAGGTTTCCCGAGAAGTTAACACTCCCACTGGCTCGTCCTGTAACATCAGAGGCAAAACTACGCATGAAGTAACCAATATGGGTCAGGGGGAACCTATTTAAACTCACGTCTCCTTCCAGTTGTCCATTGGAGGGCTTGTACCAACCCTCAAGCTGGAGGGCTTTACTTTGCTCTTTTTGTGTGTAACCAAGAATGCGTATCGTTTCTGTTGTGTTCTGCCAGGTGCTTTTAAGCTCGGTAGTTCCCAGAAGGGAACCATTTAATTCCAGGCTGTCAATTTGTAAGTTGGAGGTGAATACCGGGCGGTTGTATAAGTTTGATAGTCGTGCCTGCCCATTTATTGTGCCTTTTAGCTTAAGGTTCTCATTGGAGAAAAGTGCCTGTAGATTGGCCAGATTGATATTGGAGAAATAGAGGTCAAGAGAGTCCGAAGGATGATGCGAGATAGTACCATGGGCCCCCAGCACCTGCTCATTGTGTTTGAAGACAAACTGGCTAAGATCAATGCTTGAACTATCAATGAATACATCGGCAGGATGAAACTGCCACAAGGTGTCGTTCAGGTAGATATGCGATGGGAAAAGATGAATGTGAGCCCTTTGCTTTTTATTATCGGGATTGCGCGAAAGCGCGGCTTTTGTATTCAGCTGACCTGCATTGTGAAGAGTGTCCTCATTATGCCATTGGAGATTAACAGCCAGCGTGTCGTTGTGAAAAACATTTGATAACTCAAAGTTGTCGAAATGAAACAGACCATTGCTTATTGTCAGCTGTTTTAGCTTTGTGAGAGCGGTGAAAAGGGAGTCGTTGGAAAAGGTTTTTAGTGAGACTCCTTCCGCTTGATGAGTGCCATATCTAATCTTATTGGCCTGGGCCGACAGGATTAATTGTCGCTTGGTGTCGTCATACAGCAGCTCGATGGTACTACTATCAGTAAGAGCCAATTCAGGCAAGAAAAAGTATGTTAATTGCTGTGTGTTAAGTAAATCAACTCTGAGGTTAAACTGATTTATGCCCTCTGGCATTATCGAATCGGTTAATACGGTTGCTTGTGAGGGCAGATAGTAATGGTAAAGATGCCTTAAACTTTGTCCGAGACTTCGGGTGGTATACTTGCCTCTTAAGCGAGCAGTAATTAAATCGGATGTGAATTTTACCACCCGTGTATCAATGGCAGGCATCGATATTAATTGAAGTGTATCCTGCCGCAGCCATTCATTTTTCTTGCGTAAGGCCAAGTCGGTTACAGTAATATTCCCTTCCGCATTATCAAGGCTGTTGGCAGCAAAATTGGATCGAAGATTAAAAGACAAGTAGGAGGTGGTGTCTTGTTTATCGATGTTTAGCCCATAGAGATTTGCCCTGGGTACAGAAGCTTCAAAGTTAAATAAGGGAATTTGTCCGCTGAAATCAATTTGTCCACGAAAATTCAGGGCAATATTGGGGTCCAGGATGTCCAGATAGCCGTCGTATTGGCTTTCGGTAAGATTGCCATCAAGATTGATATTTTGGTACGTGTAATTCAGAATAGCTAAACTGTCAATAAGTCCTTTTGTTGTTAAGTTGAGTCCGCCGTATTTTGAGGTGGTTCCTTGCAGTTCTACATGCATGGTAAGAGCTCCAATGTTTACTTGTTCACTGAAGAAATTTCCCAGATCAAAGTTTACGGTTTTTAGTTCACCCGAAAGAGCCAGGTTTTGGTCTTCGCCAGGTTGCAGAGCCAAGTCGGTTGAAACTTGTCCCAGGTCGGTGGTGAAGTTGCCATAGGTGACGAAATTTTCCAGGAACCCGGTGAAATTCCCTTTATATTCAATTGGACCCAGATTGTTTAGCTGTTTAGGGAAGTTGATGGGGTTTTTACTTTTTGTAAATCTATTTATAACCTGAAGATCTTCCTGATACGTAACAAGCTTTTGAACATCTATATACATAAAGGTTTCCTCGATATTGGGAAGCCCGTTAAAGGAAAAGTCGACAATCACCTCTGATTGTTGACCAAATCCAAGGATCAGATTTTTAGCCTTCAGGTTGGCAACGGTCCCATAAATGTCACCTTCAAATACAATATTTTCTTTGATTCGGTCAAGAGCTTTTGCAAAATAGCTGATGTCTGAAAATCCAATATTGGAGGATTGAAAGGCTCCCTGGAGCTGAATGTTTTGTTCAAAATCCTTGTATTGAGAAAAATCGTCCCCGTCTAAAACAATGGAGTCGGCTACGATGTAGGAATGGGGCGTACGCAATGTAATATCCCCAAAGTTCAACTGGCCATGAGAAAGAAAGAAGTGACTCTTCATATTCAGGAGGTGAAATCCACTTTTTTCCTGAAAGGAGAGGTGTTCAATTTGCATCTGAACATCGCCTTTGTAGGTGCTAAATCCTGAGGCCTTGATATTCAGGCTGTCGCAAACCATATGCGTGAAATCTATCTTTGAACGAGCAGTTGCCGGACGATTGGTTTGATAGATAAATTGGCTGTTGGAAAGCTCCACTCCTTGAATTTGAATGTGTAGGCGTTTTCGGTTGAGATCTTTGGGCTTAAGGGCTTTTACCAAAAAGTCGATGTTGATTACCGAAGCGGTATCTTTAAAAAGGTGTACTTTGCCGCTATCTAGGACCGCTGTTTCAAAAACCAACTTACGGTTTGTTCGATCATAGCTTTTAATATAGCCTGTAACTTTTTTGGCATAGATAAGGGTATCACTGTTTTGATCAGATAGGTAGAAATCTTCAAGAACAACTTCATTGAAAAATTTGTAGTCGACTCTGCTAATGGAAATGGATGCCTGAAGATTCTCCTCAGCAATAGAGGTAACCCATTTTACTGCCAGCGTTTGAATAGGGGAATAGCGTAATAAAAACAAACTAATTACCTGTAAAATGATAATTACCAGTAGTGTAATGGCTAATATTTTAAGTAGCTTTTTAATGGTCAAGTCTTTTTGTCTCTCATTCACAAAAGAAAGAAAAATTATTATAAGTTTGCCAAAAAAAATGGCCTTCCAATGAGTATAACAATATTAGGGATAGAATCGTCGTGTGATGATACCAGTGCTGCCGTAGTTCGGGATCAGGAGATACTGGCTGGTTTTATTGCCAATCAGGACGTTCATAAAGCTTATGGAGGCGTCGTTCCGGAGCTGGCCTCTCGTGCTCATCAGCAAAATATTATTCCTGTGGTAGAGCATGCCTTGCAAACAGCAGGTGTAAGTCGAAATCAGATTGATGCCGTAGCCTTTACACGTGGTCCCGGGCTTTTAGGGTCGCTTTTAGTGGGCACCTCTTTTGCCAAAAGTTTCGCTCTGGCTCAGAACATCCCAATAGTAGAAGTGAACCATCTGCAGGGACATATTTTAGCCCATTTTATCAAAGAGCCTGATCAGCCTCATGTTGAGCCAACTTTTCCCTTTTTGTGTTTGCTTGTTTCCGGAGGGCATACACAGCTGGTAGTGGTAAAGGACTACCTGGATATGGAAGTGATTGGACAAACGATTGATGATGCAGCCGGCGAAGCCTTTGATAAGTGTGCCAAAGTTATTGGCTTGGGGTATCCCGGAGGGCCTGTGATCGACAAAAAAGCTCAGGGAGGAAATCCAGAGGCTTTCAAGTTTAATAAACCTCGCATCGAAGGTCTTGATTATAGTTTTAGCGGCTTAAAAACCTCCTTCCTCTATTTTGTCCGAGATAAGATGAAGGATGATGCACAATTTGTAGTAAACAATGAAGAGGATTTGTGTGCCAGCTTACAAAAAACCATTGTTGATATTCTTTTGGAGAAATTAGTAAAGGCAGCCAAGGCCACCGGAATAAAGGATGTGGCCGTAGCCGGCGGCGTGTCGGCAAATTCAGGGTTACGAAATGCGCTGCAACAAGCGGCCCAGAAGAAGGGTTGGCGTCTGTTTATTCCCCCTTTTAACTATACCACCGATAATGCAGGAATGATTGCTATAACGGGGTATTATAAATTTCAAAAGGGATTGTTTGCTTCACAGGATATTGCTCCCCAAGCTCGTATGCGCTATTAGTAAGTGTGTCATTGAGGCGCTTTTACCCGAAACAACCACCACATAGGAAGTAGTAACAACCCACCGGCAAACAGAGCCCATCCCAAATTGAACAGATCGGCCATATACCCGAATAAAGGCGCAATAATGGCGGCAACAAGACTCTTAAATTGCGAGTTGGCCGATAACGCACTCGACAAAATGGCGTCGTTAAATCGATTGCTGACAAAGGCTGTACCAATAGGATTACGCATATTTTCCATTAAAAAGATGAGAAGAAAAGCAATTATGCCAACGCTATAGTTTCCTTCTGTGGTAAAAAGCCCCCCTACAGCAAAAATGATTCCTCCTAAAAGCAATGTGGCATTCATGGCGCGTGCAGAATTGCCAAACAGCTTTATGAGCAATTGGGAATGTCGAGAGGCTTGTGACGAGATGAGGAAAAAGACGAAGTAAATAAGGCCCGTTAGCAGAGTTGTTCTGTCCTCTCCCGAAAGCGCCAGCAAGAAAGGGAATCCCAGGGCTACCTGTTTTATTAAGGGTTGCACAAAGTCCTTCAGGGCGCGATAAAACCCACTGAAAAATGATAGGTTCGCAACTGATTTCAGGGTATCTTTTTGGGTGATGGTAAGGCTCATTTCCCGAAGCTGTAAGGCAAACTTTCGCCGGATATGGCGGCTATTCAAAGGAGTAGTACTACCATCGAGCCAGGTTGGGTAGGAGCGTATAAGCAACAAATCGGCTATGGCAGGAGCGGCTGAAAATAAAAAGACGTAACGCAATTCCGAGGTGAATAATAACAATACGGCAGCCAGAAGAGCCGATACTGCTGAGCCCAGCTGAGAACAGGCGCGGGTGCGCCCGTAATATTCGCTGCGGTATTCTCGCCAGTTGTGTCGTTCCAGATAAGCAAATATCATGGCCTTGTGTGTCCCCGTACGAAATGCATCGCCTATGGCAAATATGCTCATGCTAATGACCAAATGGACAAATGTTGAACTGAAGAAAAACAGAACGAAGGAAAGGGCATAGGTACCAAAGGAAAACATCATGGTTTTTCTGCGACCCAAGGTGTCGGAGATTACTCCTGAAGGAATTTCCAGAATATTACGTACAACTTCCCGAATACCGTATAATAGGCCGATTTGAAAATAACTCAGATTAAGGCTTAGAAAGAAGAGCACCAGGAAGGGTTCGTAGAAACGCAAATTCTTTAGGAATCCGTAACTACAAAATTTGTAATATTGTGTATCTTTAACCAATCGCATAACTTTTTATTTACCAAATATCTTTACTAATTGTTTACACCTATGGAAGAGATTCAAACTGAAAATAATTCGTTCTTCGCTAAGCGCTCCGATGTTGAGACGATTCTTGTAACGACATTCCAAACTTATAAAAAATTGTTTCTCCCTCTGTTTTTATACAGTTTTGTTGGGCTTTTACTAATTCAATCGCTGTTGTTTGTTACCGGATTTTCCGAATTTTTCCAAAATCTGAATCCCCGGGAGATGGAAGATCCAGCCATGATTTCCAACTTTATGCGACAGATGATTTGGGTGGTGCTTATCAGCCTGGTGGCCTATTCTTTATTAAATGTTACGTTGCTGAATTATGTGGAACGCTATGGACGTAACCAATCGCTGCTGGTTACTACTGTATTAGGAGAAGCAGCCAGAAAATACTTTCTTCATTTCCTGTTTTTTATTCTTTTAGCCACTGTTATGATTGTGTTAGGCACCATGATTGGCATTATTGCTATCATTGTTGGCGCTTTTGTAGCAGCACTCTATTTAGGTACGGTTCTTATACCCGGGGGAGGGATTATTGTTGCTGAGCATACAAATGCCTTTGAAACTATTGGTCGGGCCTTTCAGCTAACTCATAAGAATTTCTGGGTCGCCGTAGGATCTGTTGTCTTATATCTGTTGATTATGCTGTTGATAAGCCTTGTGCTTTCGGCTATTATCATGATCCCTTTTGTAATCATCTTTTTTCAATCGGTAGGTGCAGGCGATATGTCCTTTGCCGAGATGTTTCAACCTGCTAATTATAATATTGGTGCAGGCATGATTCTTCTCAATGCTGTTACCGGCGCCATTACGTATCCGATAACAGCCATTTTCTCTGTAGTTTTATACCATGCATTGGCTTATCACGAGCAAGAGGTAAAAGCACACTAAACAAAGCCGCTTTGAGCGTGTTTGTAATATCAAGATTAAAACTAAACCTATGCTGACAATTCTTTCACCCGCCAAAACTTTGGATTTTGAAACCGAAGTAGGTGTTGCCGAAGAGACCAGCCCTTTATTTCAGAAGGAGGCCAATGAGCTTGTTAAGTTGCTTCGGGAATATAAAATAGACGATCTTTCCAAACTTATGAAAGTAAGTTATGAAATTGCAGCCTTGAATGTTGAACGTTTTGCCCACTGGCATATCAATGGAATGAATACGCAAAGCAAACAGGCGCTGTTGGCTTTTAAAGGAGAAGTTTACCGCGGGTTGCAGGCCGAATCGATGAGTTCTGATGAGTTGAAATTTGCACAAAGGCATTTACGCATTCTCTCAGGACTTTATGGCGTGTTACGGCCTTTGGATCGCATCCAGCCATATCGATTGGAGATGGGAACGAAACTTGAGAATGGGCACGGAAAGAATCTCTATGATTTTTGGGGTGAGAAGATCACCGAACAACTCAATAAAGATTTGCAGAAGCAAAAGGAGCAGTTGTTGATCAACCTGTCCTCAAATGAATATTATAAGGCTATTGATAAAAAGAAGATACAAGGGGATGTGATTACTCCGGTGTTTAAAGAAAAAAAGGGAAATAGCTACAAAGTGATAGCCGTATATGCAAAAAAGGCCCGGGGGCTAATGACCCGCTTTATTATTGACAATCGCATTGAGCAATCCGCCGACTTAAAAGCCTTTGATGAAGGAGGCTATGTGTTCGATTTGGATCTTTCCACAGCCAAAGAATGGGTATTTGTTCGTTAATACTTATTATCAAAAGAAGGAAGGCTGTAAGATAATATTACAGCCTTCCTTCTTTTTATTCATTCTGTTATCCTTACTGTAGAATATCGAAGAGCATGATGCCAAAGCTTCGAAAGCCTCTGTCATATAGTGCCCACAACTGCCCATTTGCAAGGTAAAGAGCCTGGAAACGTTTTTTCTTGGATTCGTACTGCGAAATGAGTGTGGGGGTTGCTTTGTCAGAAATATCGTATAGGTAAATGGATTTTCCGGAGGCAACATACAATGTAGTATTGTTTAGTAAGATATCTTCTGCTCTCCCGTCGGTTTTGATTGTTGTTTGTTGCATGGGATAGGAGGGCAAGGTGAGGTTGAGTACCGTAAGTCCCTTAAAGTCGTTGGCCAGGTATCCGTGTTTTCCGGAGACTACTAATTTGTTGGCATCGTTTTCCGGATGATAGTCCTTTGGATAATGTGCCCATTTGAATTCGGTGAAGGGGGAACGGAACTTAAAGATCTTGATTCCTCTTTTTCCCCCTGAAACTAATGTGTAGGGAGGCATTACTACTACATGCTGACTGGGGAAATCTTTCAGGTTGTTGCGTCCTGCCATCTCAATGTTATTCATGGATGAGAAGTCCACAATTTCAAGTCCCAGATCTTTCAACCCTAAAAAGGCATAGTTTTTATACAGATCCAATGTATACACGCTGTGGTTTCTGTAATACGTACCCAGTTCAACAGGAATACGTGGTTCCGAAATATCGAGAATTTTGAGCCCTAATTCACCATAGCACAGGAAAACCGTATCGTTTCGCATAAGTGTGTGGTAAGCAGTGCCATAGATATCTCTCCGGCTTCTTGTTGCATATTCCCTGAATGTGGAAAGAAGTTTTAAGCTGTCGGGATTGGAGATTGTGTATATTTTCAACCCCTCTTCGCCCTGAGGCCAAATAAGCAGTGTATCTTTCACAATGAAATTGGTCATCTCAACTTTCCCCTCTAGGGTGTGTTCCGTAAGCGGCTGAAGGGTTTGAGCCGCTCCGTGTAAAGAGCTAAACAGAACCAGAAGAATTACTATTTTCCTCATATATTGATGTTTAAGACAAATATACTACTTTATTCAACGTAAACTACTAACCCTTTCAGGTACTCACTCTCGGGATGATAGATGTTTACCGGGTGATCGACGGGTTGTGTGAGCTGATGAAGGATGCGCACTTTGCGTCCTGTGTTGGCGGCAGCCGTAAATACCGATTTTCTGAAGTTTTCCTTTGATACCACTTGCGAGCAGGAAAAGGTAAAGAGTATACCGCCGGGTTTAATTTTCTCTAACGCCTTTCGGTTAAGTTTTTTGTATCCTTGTAGGGCATTGTGCAATACATTGTGGTGTTTGGCAAAAGCCGGGGGATCCAATATGATAAGATCGAAGGAGTCGTCCATTTTGTCCAAAAATGAAAAGGCATCCTCGGCATAAGCAAAATGATTTGAACAATCGGGGAAGTTTAGGTTTACATGTTCGTTTGTAAGATCAATAGCAAGTTTTGAGCTGTCGACTGAATGCACCTCCTTTGCCTCTCCGGCCAGAGCGTAGAGCGAGAAACCTCCTGTATAACCAAACATGTTTAGCACAGTGCGTTTTTTTGCGTAGTGTTTCACCAGGCTGCGGCTATCACGTTGGTCAACAAAGAAACCGGTCTTCTGCCCCTCTTCCCAGTTGATGCGGAATTTAAGGCCATTCTCTTCCACTAAAGTATCTTCGGCTTTGCCGATGAGGTATTCATCCACTGGTTCGATATTGGCTTTGTGTGGCAGTGTATTAGCACTTTTATCATAAATGGCCTTCACAGGTAATGGCATCATTTCCTGAAGCAACTGGGCCAATTCTTTGCGAATTTTGTACATCCCGATGGAGTGCATTTGCATTACCAAGGTGCCGTTATAGTAATCCACAATTAATCCGGGTAGATCATCGCCTTCGGCATGTATCAATCGGAAAACATTGGTTTGTGGACGGCTGAAAAAATCCATGTTGCTGCGATATTCAATAACCGATTGAAGTTTTTGCTTCCAAAAAGCTTCATCAATTGGGGTTTGTGTAAAGGAAATTATTCGAATGGCTATGGAGCCAATCTGGTAATGTCCTAAACCTAAGAACTCATCCTTATTATTGGTTACCTCAACAATATCACCCTCCTCAACCGGGCCTTTGATCTTTTTTATAGCACCACTAAACACCCAGGGATGGCGACGCATTAGGGATTGATCTTTTCCCGACTTCAATATTACTTGTGTATAGGACATGTATTTTTCTGTTAGGTTGCTTGTTCTAAACGGTCATAAATCTCCAGACATACCCATGCATCGGTTGCAGCATAACGCTGTTGACCTTCTGAGAGCTCATCGCGTTCCCAATTGGAGAGTTGTTGGTTTTTTGAAATGCGTATATCCAGGGTAATGCCAGCTAGTTTTTTCAGGCTTTTTACCTCAATGTCGTAATTTGGCACGATTTCCTGAAGGTCGATAAAAGCTTCAGGCTCAAAATCAGCAAACTCTTTTAATGCTTTGATGTCATCTTTCAGGCCCAACCCAATTTTGGTAATGGTAGGGGTGGCCAATATCGCTTGCAGTTCTTTTGGAAAGCCTATTTTATTTAAGCGGAATAAGTAGGCTGCATCCCTTGTTGCTAATTGTACAAGGGCGGTAGAGTTGATGCGTCCTTTTTTAAAAGAAGGCCGGGTTTCGGTATCGAACCCCAGGATGGAATGGTATTTTAAATCGGCAATTGCCGGAGCCACTTTTTCCGGGGTGTCGATAACATAAATGGTTCCTGTGAATTGTATCAGAGGCAGTTCGTTGAGCTGCTCTTTTGAAATATTTTCTGCAAACATGTTTATTGATCTTTGTAATCAGCTTGACGCTGTGTTAAAATCCAGTTACGGGTATCAATGTCTTCCAGAGTCGGATTTTGCTGGTTTTCTTCCTCGTCCTCCTCTTCTTCCAGGTCGTCGGTTCCGTAATATACCCGGTGCAAGGCACGCATGGCGTTGGCACACTTCTGACCCCAAAACTCCTCAAAATTCATTTGTATTTCCCACAAGGCATCATTCATTAAATCATCATTACCTACGTGATACAGGGAGATAAAGTTCTTTAAATCCTGGTAGATATCAGCCATATTGTCGGCAAGACTGGCAGTGCTCTGCAATTCGTCCTCATGGGTTTGGGGATCAAAAATCTCCGGGTACTCATCGTGATAACCTAATTTTTGTTTCACCTTATTGTGGATTTGAATCCACTCTTCTTCCGCAACAAAGTGTTCATTGTCATCATCGAAAATCGATTCGGTTTTCGGGAGCAAAGTACCTTTCAGGTAAAGTAAAGGTAAAAGTTGGTGAAGCTTGCGAACATAATCTTTCTTTCGGAACTGTGGTGTATGCTCAACAAACAGACAAAAATCTGCTGCCAATTGTACAAATTCTGTTACGTTTTGCGAAAAATGCAAAGCTTTCGATTGATCTTCCATGATTTTAACCCCTTAATTCTGCGCAAAGTTATAAAATTGAAACAAATATGGAACAAAAATATTCGCTACCCTTAGGGGTGATCTTGCCAGCGAAGAAAAAGGGTATCGGACGCTTCTTTAATTTTGCCGTTATCCATTAGCCAGCGTACCACTTCGGTAGCCTCTTCTTTTTGTTGACGGAAAAGGGCTATTAACGTTTCGCGCGAGTGCGACTCGTCTTCGAGATATTTTTGAATTTGTTCGCTAATTTGCCGGAAGGTTTCTTTGGTTAGGGGCTGTTTCTTGCGTTCTTCACATCTGTCGCAATGTCCGCAAGGCGTTGCTGCTTTTTCGCCAAAATAGTTAAGTAAGTATTGGCTTCGGCAGACTATCTCCGGTTGTACATAGCCTAACATGGCATCACTTCGTTTCAAGTATCTCTCTTTGCGAGTTTGGTAATGCATTTGCGAAACGGAAACCGAACGGGGCTCCAAACGCTCTTCCAAAAATGTAATAATTGGCGTATCGCGTTTAGGGACGTAATAGATAATATTATGGTTTTTTAGTCGGTTAAGGTATTCATAAATAACCTCAACCGAAGTATTGGCCCGTTTAGCTAGCACTTCTTCATCGATGGGGGTGAACTCGGAAAACATTCCGCTATAGGAGCGTAGCAGTAATTTTATAAAGGCATCGTAGTGAGCGTTTTTTACCTGGTATTTGTAAAGCTCATCCCGGGGAATGGCGAAGTATACCTTTGCTTGCATGTCGGCATCGGCGTGGTAAACCAGGTAGCCTTCATAAGCTAAAAACTTTAGTGCACTATATACGTGTAGGATGGGAAAATTGTATTGGGACGAAAATTTTCGAATATTAAAATCATAGGTACTTAATTTCCCTCCTTGGTAAGGAATGCGCAGGAAACTGCCTAACGCATTGTATACTTGTTTAATGAATTCAATAGGGGGAAAAGAGGATTTGATGCGGTCTTCCATCTTTCTTTTGTCCGATGGGCTATACAAAAGCACAGCAACAGCCATTTTCTCATCTCTGCCTGCACGACCTGCTTCTTGAAAATAGGCCTCGGGGCTGTCGGGAAGATCCAGATGAATAACAAACCGAACATTGGGCTTGTCGATACCCATACCAAAGGCATTTGTGCTGACAATTACGCGAATTTTCCCGCTCAACCAAAGTGCTTGTCGTTCATCGCGTAAGGCATGCGATAAACCGGCATGATAAAAACTGGCAGCGATTCCGTATTTTCTGAGAAGATTGGCAATTTCACGTGTCTTCTTACGGTTGCGAACATAAATAATACCACTGCCTTTTGCTCGTTTAAGGGTCTCGATAAGGTAATTTTGTTTATCTTCCAGCGAACGAACCAGGTATTTCAGGTTGTCGCGATAAAAGCTTTTGCGAAGGACATGTGGTTTCTTGAACTTAAGTTGTTGTTGAATATCTTCAACCACTTCAGGAGTGGCAGTGGCCGTAAGAGCCAAAAACGGCACATCGGGTAAAAAATCGCGAAGTGAAGCAATCTTCAGGTAGGCGGGCCGGAAGTCATATCCCCATTGGGAGATGCAGTGTGCCTCGTCAATGGCTATCAGATTGACCTTCATTTTCTGTGCACGCACCTGGAAGAGCTCTGTGCCTATTCGCTCGGGAGAAATATAGAGAAACTTCACCCCGCCGAAAATGCAGTTGTCAAGGGCAATATCAATTTCCCGGGCACTCATGCCCGAGTCGATGGAGAGGGCTTTAATCTCTCGTTTACGTAGTTGTGCCACTTGATCTTTCATAAGGGCTATAAGGGGCGTAATGACAATGCACACACCTTCCATGGCAAGAGCCGGCACCTGAAAGGTGATGGATTTACCCCCACCCGTAGGCATCAATGCCAAAGTGTCCTGTCCCTGGTACACAGCAGTAACAATCTCCTTCTGTAACGGCCGAAAGGAGGTGTATCCCCAATGCTGTTGCAAGATCTCCTCGAATTTGTCCATGCGATAGATTTAGCTTTGCACGAATTTAGATAATATGGGAATAATAGCGATTAATTTTCGTTTTTTTTGTAATTTGGCACAATTTTAAAATAGTAAAATCTAATAATCATGTCGTTTTTAGAGGATAAGGTACAAATTGATGGCGTCACATTTGATGATGTATTGCTGATACCCCAATATTCTGAGGTATTACCACGAAATGTGGATGTGTCCACACAATTTTCGAGAAATATTCGGTTAAATATTCCCATTGTATCAGCAGCCATGGATACTGTAACCGAGTCGGATCTGGCCATTTCTATTGCCCGATTGGGAGGTATTGGTGTGATTCATAAGAACATGACCATCGAGAGTCAGGCTCGCCAGGTGAAGATCGTGAAGCGCGCTGAAAATGGGATGATTTATGAACCTATTACGATTCGTAAAAGCAATACGGTGGGAGATGCCCTGAAACTTATGGCAGAATATAGCATAGGCGGGATTCCGGTTGTTGATGAAGCCAAAAAGCTTATTGGAATTGTGACCAATCGTGATTTGCGTTTTGAAAATAATTTGGCACGTCCCATTGTGGAGATAATGACCAAAGATAACCTGATAACTACTGGTAATAAGACAACACTGGAAGAAGCTGCTCTGATTTTGCAGCAGCATAAAATTGAGAAGCTTCCTGTTGTTGACGGATCTTACCGACTAGTGGGATTGCTCACCTACAAGGATATTACGAAAATAAAAGATAACCCATTGGCCTGTAAAGATGAAAAAGGTCGATTGCGTGTAGCTGCTGGTGTGGGTGTTACTGCCGACACCATGGAACGCGTTGCTGCTTTAGTGGAAGCAGGGGTCGATGCCATTGTGATTGATACAGCTCATGGACATTCACGTGGGGTTATTGAGATGTGTAGGCAGGTAAAAATGCGCTATACCGAAATTGATGTTATTGTTGGAAATGTTGGCACAGGCGAAGCCGCTAAAGCGCTTGTTGAGGCTGGTGCCGATGCTGTGAAGGTAGGCATAGGGCCGGGGTCCATTTGTACTACTCGTGTAATTGCCGGAGTGGGCTTGCCCCAGTTAACAGCTATTTATGAGGTTGCAAAAGCCTTAAAAGGAAGTGGTGTGCCCATTATTGGGGATGGCGGCTTGCGTTATTCAGGGGATATTGCAAAAGCAATAGCTTCAGGTGCTGATACGGTAATGGCCGGTTCCCTCTTTGCCGGTGTTGAAGAGTCGCCGGGAGAAACCATTATTTACAATGGGCGAAAGTTTAAAACGTACCGGGGTATGGGGTCGATTGAAGCCATGCAAAAAGGCTCAAAAGATCGCTACTTTCAGGATGTTGAAGATGATATTTCTAAATTGGTGCCGGAAGGAATTACCGCCCGGGTACCTTACAAAGGAAGCCTTGTTGAGGTGATATACCAAATGACAGGTGGCTTGCGCGCGGGAATGGGCTATTGCGGGGCTGCCGATATTCATGAATTGAAACAGGCGAAGTTTGTGCGTATAACCAATGCTGGTATTGCCGAGAGTCATCCGCACGATGTGGCAATTACCCGTGAAGCGCCAAATTATAGCAGATAAAACATAATCCATAACACCATGTTTAGGACCCTTTTTTTGCTTGTCGCATTATCTTGTCTTAGTCTGTTTTCGCAGGCTCAGAACATTTTGCTGGAGGTTGGCCATCATCAGGTTACCGTTGATGAGTTTTTACACTATTATCAGAAGAACAGAGTGAATCAGGCTACCGGCAAGGTTACACCCATTGACCAATACCTTGAGATGTTTATCGATTTTAAACTAAAGGTGGCCGAAGCACAGCGATTAAAGTTGGATACACTCTCTTCGTTTAAAGAGGAGTTAAATCATTATACCCAGCAACTGAGTCGCCCTTATCTGGTCGATGCGCAGGAGGTGGAACGTTTGGTTAAGGAGGCTTATGAGCGAAAGCAACAACAGGTACATGCCAGTCATATCTTGATTCGCTTACCGGAATATGCCTATCCTAAAGACACACTTTACGCGTATCGGAAGATTCAAAAAATCAGACAGCGTGTAAAACATGATTTATTTGAGGAAGTTGCGAAAGGAACTTCGGAAGATCCCTCGGTGAAAAGAAATGCCGGCGATTTGGGCTACTTTACCGCCCTGCAAATGGTGTATCCATTTGAAAGTGCAGCCTATAGCCTGAAGCCCGGTGAAATTTCCGAACCTGTTCGAACAGCCTATGGCTACCACCTGATAAAGAGCCATGATAAACGCAAAAATTGGGGACGTGTTAAGGTTGCTCATATTATGCTGTTAACACCAGCTAGTCTTACATCTAGCGAGCAACAGCAGAAGAAAAAGCAGATAAATGAGTTGTATCATATGCTAATGGAGGGAGAGGATTTTGCCGAATTAGCTGAAAATTATTCGGAGGATAAAGGTACAGCCCATACCGGAGGCGAATTGCCTTGGTTTGAGCAGGGCGATATGGTGGCCGCTTTTGAGGAAGCCGCTTTTGAGCTCGCTCGCGATGATGCTTTTTCAAAACCAGTAAAAACATCTTATGGTTGGCATATCATTAAACGGCTTGATAGAGAACAACCCGGATCCTTTCAGGAAGAGAAGGATGCTTTGAAAAAACAGGTATTGCGTAGCCAGCGAGCGCAGATTGCCGTGGATAGCCTGGTTGCAAAGCTCTTGCGCAAACACCAGGCTCGTCTTTACCCACAACACCTTGGTTACTTTTATGCACCCGCCAGCAATCAGGCGGAGCTTTTCGATACACTCATGGTGTATAAAGATCGACGCTATCGGTTAGCCGACTTTCAGAAGCATATGGCTGCTCGATTACCTCACGACAGTTTGATGCATAATCCGATTGTGGTACATCGTGAATACTTGAGTTTTATCCAGGATAGTGTTCTGGGCAGTCGAAAGGCCGAACTTGCCGAGCTCTTTCCCGAGTATCGGTACCTGCTGAAAGAATATCACGATGGCTTGCTATTGTTTGAGCTAATGGATAAGCGTATATGGGGGAAGAGCGCAGAGGATAGTGTTGCTTTACGCCAATATTACCAGACACATAAAGATGACTATATGTGGCCTGAACGTTTTAAGGGTGTGGTTTACGAATGCCAATCGGCAAAAATTTGTAAACAGGTAGCAAAAGCTCGTCGTGGAGGATGGTTTAAAAAGGGACTATCCGATGAGCAGTTGTTAAACCGTTTTAACGAAGATGAAAAAATGTTAACAATCACCTCTGGCATTTTTAGTCAGGGAGAAAATGGTTACATTGACGCCTATGTTTGGGGAGACAAACAATTACCCGGTTATGTGCTGGTAAAGGGCAAGGAAATCAAGCCTCAACCGAAACCTTTCTTGCAAGTGAAAGGACAGGTAATGGCCGATTATCAGCAAGAATTGGAAGAGGAGCTAAAGAAGGAATTACGCAATAGGTACAAAATTGAGATTCATGAGCAAAACTGGCAACAGACCAAAGCAAAGTTTAATTAAGTATTTAGGTATAGGCGCTTTGTTCTTGTTGGTTGGCGCCTGCAATACGTCAATACACGATGATGAGGAGCCTTTAGCTCAAGTGCATGATCGATTTCTTTATTTATCTGAAATAGAATCAATCATCCCTAAAAGTGCTAATGCCTCTGATAGCGCTAAGTTTGTAAATAACTACATCAATAGGTGGGTACGCAAACAATTGCTGGTGGATCAGGCGGAACATCTGCTCGATGAAGATTCTCGAAATATCTCACGACAAGTAGAGGATTATCGCAACTCCTTGCTTATCTATAAATATCAACAAAAGTTAATCCAGCAAAAGCTTGATACTGTCGTGACTGATAAGGAGATGGAATCCTACTATAACGAGTACAAAAGTAATTTTATCTTACCGAATAATATTGTTAAAGCATTATACATAAAATTGCCCAAAACATCGCCTGATGTGCATAAAGTAAAGCAGCTATACAAGTCAGATGATCCTGATGATCAGAGCAGGTTGCAAGATTACTGCTATCAGTATGCGGTGAAGTATGATCACTTTGATAATGAATGGATTAATTTCAAGCAGGTTTTGGGGCAAATACCCACAGATATTAACGACGAAGAACGGTTTCTGCGGTTTCGTAAATATATGGAAACGGAAGATTCTTTATTTCTTTACTTCCTGCGTATTAAAGATTACCATTTGCAAGGATCTGAGCAACCACTGGCTTATGCCAAAAGTCGCATACGTTCAATTATATTGAATAAACGTAAGTTTAACTTTATCGAAGAGTTAGAGAACGAAGTCTATAATAAGGCATTAAATCGAAACGAATTTGTCATTTACTAATCCCAGAAATAAAACCTATTCTTACATGATACGAATGAAAAAATATGTCAGCCTGCTTCTTATTTCCCTTATGAGCGCCCTAAGTGCTCATAGCTATGCACAGGAAATTGTGGATAGAATTGTTGCTACGGTTGGAGAAAAGATTGTTTTACAGTCCGATGTTGAAAATCAGGTGTTGCAAATGCGTGCCCAGGGAGCTTACAAGGGGGGCGATATACATTGTGATGTATTGGAGCAGCTGTTGGTGCAAAAGCTGCTGCTTAATCAGGCGGAGTTAGATAGTGTAGAGGTAAGTGCCAGCCGTGTTGAGCAGGAATTGGAAATGCGATTGCTCCATTTTGTCCGACAGGTAGGCTCTCAAAAGAAATTGGAGGACTATTACAAAAAATCGATGGCGGAGATTAAGGAGGATTTCCGTCCGGTGATTCGTGATCAGATGATTACTGAAACCATGCGCCAAAATATAACTACAGGCATAGATGTTTCACCCAGGGAGGTTCGGGATTATTATAATCAGTTGCCCAAGGATAGTATTCCGATGATCGATCCTAAGTACAAGTTAGCACAGGTAGCTGTTTACCCTACCGAAAGTGAAGAGGCAAAATTGAAGGCTCGGGAGAAACTCCTGGAATTACGTGAGCGCGTGTTGCAGGGAGAACGATTTAGTACATTGGCTGTATTGTACTCACAGGATCCGGGCAGTGCTCGTCAGGGTGGCGAGATTGGTTTTCGTACACGTCAGGAGCTCGATCCGGAATTTGCAAAGACAGCTTTTAGCTTGAAAGAGGGACAGGTATCCAGAATTATTCGCTCAAGCTTTGGCTATCACATCATTCAAATGATTGGCCGTGAAGGCGAACAGGTGAATGTACGGCATATCCTGATAATTCCTGAGATAACAGCCGACCAACGACAAAAAGCAATAAGTCGGTTGGATAGTGTGAAAACATTGATTCAGCAAGATAGTCTGACATTTGTTGAAGCTGCTATCATCTACTCTGAAGATCAACGATCACGTATGAGCAAAGGCCTTTTTATGAATCCTATGAATTCTGATCCTTACTGGACTGCCGACGTCCTGCCTGCTGAAGAATACGAAGCCGTAAAAGATCTTGAGGAGGGCGAGATTGCTGGCCCGTTTCTCACTCGTGATGAGGAGAATAAAGATGTGTACAAACTCATGAAGCTTCAGGAACGTACCAAGCCTCACAGAGCAAACTTGGAACAAGATTATGCAACCATTAAAGAGATGTTGATTGCTCATAAAAAAAGGGAAAAGGTGGAGAATTGGACAAAGGAGAAACGAGCCGCTACCTATATTCATGTCGATGATGCCTTTATGGATTGTGAGTTCTTGAAGAAAGGGTGGCTAAAATAGATATCCAATTATGATGCATAAGTTGCTCTTTTTGATTTTGGGGGTATTTTGCGCTACCTTGGGGGTAGCACAGGATACCCCCAAAAAGATGAAGATAGAGATTCGACGAGCCGATTACATTGAGTTTGATGAGAATATCGGGAATCAGGCACGACGAATTGTGGGAGATGTTTTGTTTGAACATAATCAGGTGTTGATGCACTGTGATAGTGCCTATTCCTATCCGACAAATAAAATCGAGGCTTTTGGAAATGTGCACGTTAATCAGGGCGATACATTGCATATGTATGGCGATTATTTGGAATATGATGGCAATACAAATAATGGGAAAGTAAAATATAACGTTCGACTTCGGGACGATGAGACGCTTTTAGTTACTGACACACTTTATTTTAACTCTCGCACAAGCATTGCCAACTATTTAACGGGAGGAACGATTACGAATAAAGACCAACAACTTGATAGTAGAATTGGGTTCTATTATTCCAGTAGGAAAATTGTGCATTTTAAAGATAGTGTACGTATTACCACCCCCGATTACCTTGTGAAGACCGATACACTGAAGTATAACCTCAGCTCAGAAACAGCCTATTTTCTTGGCCCTACCGAAATGTTTAGCGAAGAGCATTACCTCTATTGCGAGCGTGGTAATTTTAAGGCAAATGAAAAGACTTTCCAATGTGAGCAAAATGTCTATTACAAAAATGGCTCCAGCTTCATGTGGAGCGATTTCCTGTTTTATAACGACAGCCTCGATTATGGATGGGCCCGGCAAAATGTACGCATGGAGGATACCGTCGAACGCGTGATCATGACGGGACATTATGCCTACTACAAACAGGAACCGGAAATGGGCTACGTGACCGATAGCGCCCTGATGATTATCTACGATGAGAAAGATTCGCTGTTTTTACATGCCGATACCCTTTATTCGAATGTTGACAGCACCGGAGAGGAGCATGTTTTTAAAGCGTATAAAAAAGCCCAATTTTACCGCTCCGATCTACAAGGTCGTTGCGATAGTTTGGTATACCAAACACACGACTCCTCTATTACCATGTATCAGCTTCCGGTTCTTTGGAGTGGGCAAAATCAAATAACTGCCGCTCAAATGACCTTTTACCTGAAGGATGAAGCCATCGACCGCTTTGAGATGGGTGGGAATGCCTTGATTATTAGTAAGGAAGATACAAGTAACTATAACCAACTTAGGGGTAAGGTGATGAAAGGATTTTTTCGTCAGGGCGATTTACGTCGGGTTGATGTATTTGGGAATGCCCAATCGATTTATTTTACCCGCGATAAGGAAGAGCTGATTGGGATTAATCAGGCTGAAAGTAGCGATATGCGTATTCTTATGGTCGACTCACAGGTAACCAGTGTAAATATGATTCTAAAACCTGATGGAACGATGTATCCTGTAGGGCAATTGGAAGAGACCAAATTGAGTGGCTTTGAGTGGCTGGAGCCTTTGCGTCCCATATCCCCAAAGTCTGTATTTATATGGAAATAAAAAAAGAGCCCTTAAAGGCTCTTTTTAATATTCATCTTCATTGAAGAAGAAATCGTCTTTACTTGGATAATCTGGCCAGATATCTTCAATACTCTCATAGACCTCTCCTTCATCTTCTATTTCCTGTAAATTCTCGATAACTTCAAGAGGAGCACCCGAACGCATTGCATAATCGATGAGCTCATCTTTTGTTGCTGGCCAAGGCGCGTCCTCCAATCTTGATGCGAGTTCTAATGTCCAGTACATATACTTATTAATTTTAGTGGCTATTACAAAGTTTTGCAAATATAGAAATATAATTCACAATTCAAAGATTCATTTTAAACTCTCGGTTTCCATTCAACTTCTTTTGCTTTAAGCTGCTTTGTCAGGGCTCTTGAAAGCACAAAAAGGTAATCTGATAAACGATTCAGGTACTGAATAACTTGCTGGCTGTTGCTAAACTCCTTCTGTACCTTTAGGGTAACGCGCTCGGCTCTTCGGCATACATTGCGAGCGATATGACAAAACGATACCGTTGAGTGTCCTCCGGGCAGCACAAAGGCCCGTAATGGGGGCAGATCTTTTTCCATTGCGTCAATGGCACGTTCCAGATACGTGATATCTCCGGAAGAAAGTTCGGGTAATTTTACTTCACAGTTCTCACAATCGGTAGCAACAATTGAGGCACAGGTCATGAGTCTGTCCTGTATTTCAATCAGTTCCTCTTCTTGTTTTTTCGTTATGGCAACATCGCGCAAAAGCCCTATGTAGGCTGTTAATTCGTCGATGGTTCCATACGATTCAATGCGCTCATTATCCTTTGGTATTCGGGTTCCGCCAATCAGTGATGTTTCTCCCCGATCGCCTGTTTTCGTATAGATTTTCATGATAGGTCGCTATTCGTTGATTATTGACAACACGCAAGCTTTGTGTATATGGTGTACATTTTTTTTTGAAAGAAGCTGCGAATTTGCAGATTATCCTTCCCAAATGCAAGCTATTTACAAGAAAATGCCTGTTTTCAACATTAACACAAGAGCCTGAAGAATGTTTAGCCTTTTGTTATAAGCTAAGGTTCCTGATAGGTTTTTCATTGAGCGTATCACTCTCAATCTTTCCATCACGCAACCGGATAACCCGATTGGCATGAAGGGCAATGTCCTCCTCGTGTGTAACGACAATAATCGTATTGCCCAAAGCGTGAATTTGCTCAAATAGGTTCATGATGTCTACAGAGGTTTTAGAGTCAAGGTTTCCTGTAGGCTCATCAGCTAAGATGATGGAGGGTTTGTTTACCAGCGCTCTGGCAACGGCTACGCGTTGACGCTGACCGCCGGATAATTCGTTGGGTTTGTGCGTCATTCGATCGTCCAAGCCCACATGAAAAAGCGATTCGCGTGCCATGGCTATGCGTTCCTCTTTAGGAATACCTGCGTAAATAAGAGGGAGGGTTACATTTTCCAATGCTGTATAGCGGGGCAAGAGGTTGAAAGTTTGGAAGACAAAACCGATCTCTTTGTTGCGTATCTCGGCTAATTGATCATCAATCAGCTTGCTAACATCGGTATTGTTCAGTATGTACTGGCCTCCAGTGGGGGTGTCAAGACACCCCAGAATATTCATCAAGGTTGATTTTCCTGAACCTGATGGCCCCATAATGGCTACATACTCATTCTTGTTGATGGTAAGTGACACTTTTCGTAGCGCCCGGATTGTTTCCGTTCCTACATGGTAGTGCTTGGTAATATCGTTGAATGTGATAACATTTTCCATAATCCGGCAATTTTGTACACGAAAATAACGAAATAAATCCTTATTTCTTCTTTCGAGAATTGTTTTTTTAGCGTTAGCTGCGAGTTTTTCTTGTTCCCTTTTTCCTCTTGGCTACATAAGGGTATTTGAAAGCATTCCACTTATAAAAAGCTTATCTGTCCGACCCCCTTCCGAAGGAAAGGTTTAGTCCGATTTTTCTTTTCTTCGACAGGGAGTCTGGTATAGTAAATCAGGCTTTTACTGCTCTGTTGTGAGTTTAAGTCATTGCCATGTTTTGTTATTTTGTTATCAGGGCTACGCCCCTTCTATTTTCTATTCTAGTTATTTATCGAAGATTATAGCGCTAAAGCGTCATTTTTTGTTAATGGGGTAAGATCTTTTTAATGCTCATTTAGTCCATTGTAACAAAATTCGTATCGCCTGCTGTTTGCCAATGGATAAAACCTACTGGACAACTGCCATAGCGGATTGATTATGAGTTTATTGCCATTCTATGTTACTGAAAGCAATAAGTGCCACTAAAACCGAATGGTAAAGTGCTGGTTGTTTAACCCTTTGCGGAATAGAACAATGCCTAACCGAAAAAGGTCGAAAGACATGGTAACATCCGGATGCTGTTTAATCTTTTCCCAGGCTTTCTCCATATGTTTTGACCAGTGTATGTCATGCAAAATGAATATAGCCTTGCTGCTTCGCTGTTTAAGTAACAGGTTGAAATAGTGCAGTGTAGGTTCACAGGCGTGATTTCCATCAATAAATGCCATGTCGATGGAGGTGAGGGAAGGAGCCAGTTGGGGCAGAAGGGTATCGAAAAGGCCCTGATGAAAATGGGTGTTGGTTAGTCCCACTTTATGTGCTTTTTCACGAGCCACATTGAGTTTGTTTTCGCTACCTTCGAGGGTGTGAACCTCTGCCTCGGGAGCTCCTGCAGCCAGGCAAAGTGTACTAAGGCCCACTGACGTGCCTATTTCAACAATGCACTTGGGTTCCCATCCACGTGCCAGGCGAAAAAGCAAGTTGGCCTCTTTTTTGTGTACACCTTGGTGTTTACTTATGCTGGCAACAGTAGCACTCACTTTGCTTGTATAATGTGAAGCTTCTCCGGGGGTGGTGTAGAAAATCTTTTTTTTATCTTTACGGTATTGACTTAGGATAGTTTCTATCTCCGGAGCAAGATAGCAGCGCGATGGGCGTAGATATTTGCGTATAAATTGATAAGCACATGGGGAGTGAATGCCATGGCCATTTTGATGCCGGCTGGTTAGCAGGTAGTGCAAATAACGGAAACGATGATATAAAGCCTGATTCATAGTAGCAATTTACAACAAATGTTGTGACGAATGAATGAATTTTTTTTCAAAGATATTAAGTTTTTGCCTGGTGTGGGTCCTTCAAAGGCCGAAGTATTAGAAAAGGAGTTGAGCATAAAAACTTTTGGCGACCTGCTTTACTACTTTCCTTATAAGTATGTGGATCGGTCGAAGGTGTTTTCAGTTAATGAGCTACGCGCCGATATGGCATATGTGCAGGTAAAGGTACAACTTAGAGGTTGGAATTTTGCCGGTGAAGGGCGAAAAAAAAGGCTTGTAGCCATTGCCAGTGACGATACAGGGCAGATTGAGCTGGTTTGGTTCAAAGGGTTGCAATACGTTCAGAATAATTACCAACTTAATAAACCGTACCTGATATATGGCAAACCTACGCTTTTTAATGGGCATATTAATATAGCTCATCCCGAGATTGAGGATCCTGCTGTAGCACGAAAAATGCTTCGCTCCCCTTTGCAAGGACACTATAATTCTACGGAAAAAGCCCGGAAGAAATACATAAATTCACGAAATATCGGGAAGTTGGTTGGAACGTTGTGGGATCTGGTGCATGAAAAAATTGAAGATACGCTTCCCGATTATTTGGTTCAGCGCTTTCATCTAATGCCTCTTGCCGAAGCCTTAAAAACGCTCCATTTTCCACATGATCATCCCCATCTTGAACAAGCACGTTATCGCATCAAGTTTGAAGAGCTCTTTTTGGTGCAAGTCAATCTGATACAACGGTTGGAACTTCGAAATCAAAAGCTTAATGGCTATGTGTTTAAACATGTAGGCAATGCTTTTACTACGTTTTACCATCAACAATTGCCTTTTGAACTTACGGGGGCTCAGAAACGCGTGTTAAAAGAGATTCGGAAAGATATGGGTTCCGGGAAACAGATGAATCGCTTACTACAAGGCGATGTGGGCAGTGGGAAAACACTGGTGGCCCTTATGACTATGCTACTTGCCGTGGATAATGGATTTCAGGCATGCATGATGGCACCTACCGAAATTCTTGCCACACAGCATTACGAGTCGGTAACCGACATGCTCAAGGGAATGGACGTTAAAGTACAATTGCTAACCGGCTCAACACGTAGTGCGGAGCGTAAAAAAATGCACACTGCATTGTTGGCTGGTGATATTGATATCTTGGTAGGCACACATGCGCTTATCGAGGATGTAGTTCAGTTTCAACAATTGGGGGTTGCGGTTATTGATGAGCAACATCGATTTGGTGTAGCTCAGCGTGCTCGTCTGTGGAAAAAGAGTCAACAACCTCCCCATGTGTTAGTTATGACTGCCACTCCTATTCCCCGAACCCTGGCGATGACAATTTATGGGGATTTGGATGTTTCTGTTATCGATGAAATGCCCCCCGGACGAAAACCCATTCGAACCTTGCATTATTTTGAGTCTAAGCGTCTGCCCATGTTTGAATTTCTACGAAAAGAAATTCAGAAAGGTCGGCAAATTTATATTGTCTATCCATTAATTTCGGAGAGTGAGAAGATGGATTATAAAGATCTGGAAGATGGCTATCTGAGTATCTGCAGGGTGTTTCCGCAACCCGAATATGCCGTTTCTATTGTGCATGGTAAGATGAAAGCAGCGGACAAGGAGTACTCCATGAAGCTTTTTGCCGAGGGGAAAACCCAAATCATGGTAGCTACCACAGTAATTGAGGTTGGCGTAAATGTTCCCAATGCTTCGGTAATGGTCGTGGAAAGTGCCGAACGTTTTGGGTTGAGCCAGTTGCACCAGTTGCGAGGGCGCGTAGGGCGTGGAGCTGAGCAGTCCTATTGCTTGCTGATGACTTCACATAAATTGTCGGAAGATGCGCGTAAACGCTTGGAAATGATGGTGCATACCAACGATGGCTTTGAAATTGCCGATGCCGATTTGAAACTCCGTGGCCCCGGTGATATTGAAGGAACCCAGCAAAGTGGGTTGGGAGTGGAGTTTAAACTGGCGAATCTGGCCAGAGACGGAACCATTTTAACCTATGCTCGCGATATAGCTATTGAGGTGCTGGCGGCTGATCCGGGATTGCAACTGGAAAAAAACAGGAAGCTCAATTTGGCGTTAAAGCAATTAAAAGCCAATAAGATGGATTATAGTATTGTAAGCTAAAATACGACAGTTAAGGTAGGAAGAAGAGATCTTGAAAATAATAGAGTTGAATTGAAATAGAAAGAAACTATGAAACCAAAACAGATTATAGGTATGGGGCTCGCTTTTGGGTTGATGTTTATGTTGTCATCTCAGTGGGCTGGAGCTCAGAGCCGGTGCGTGGAAAAAGAATTGAGCTTCCAGAGTGGCGAGGAGATTGATTATGTTATTACCTACAACTGGTTTTTGGTGTGGACCGATGTGGGGAAGGTAAAGTTTGAGGTACGCGATACCACAATGTACGAGCGCAATCTTTACCAACTGATTGGTACAGGAACAACTTTTTCTTTTTACGATTGGTTTTTTCAGGTATACGATGTGTACCAAAGTTGGATCGATCCGGAAACTTTTCGCCCAGTCTATTATCACCGCGACGTGGATGAAGATGGCTACTTGATGGATATTAAATATTGGTACAACCACACGCAAAATGAAGTATACTCGCGGGTTCAAAAGCGAAGTAAACCAGCTTACCGCGATACGCTCAGTTTACCTAATTGTACCTTTGATGTAATGTCTGTAATTTATTACGCGCGCAATATCGATTTCGAGAACTATGATATCGATCAGAAAATTCCCCTGAAAATTGTACTCGACAATGAGCTTACTGATGTGTACCTTCGCTATAAAGGCAAGGAAGTGCGGAAAGTACGTGGCGTAGGGCGGTTTAAAACCTTGAAATTTACAGGCTCCTTAATTGCAGGGGATGTATTTCAGGGGGGAGAGGATCTGGTTATTTGGGTCTCCGACGACGAAAATCGCATCCCTTTATGGATTGAAGCACCAATTATTGTGGGCAAAATTAAGGCCCGTTTAGTGGGGTATAAAGGCTTGAAATATCCGCTCTCTTCCCTGATTGAATCCTTTGAATAGAACTATTTAAAATGAATATAAATAAGTTCTCTGTTAGGAAAAAGTCCTGAAAAGGGGAGAAAGATAGGTCCACATCATTATTTTTGTACTTGATTTGTGGACCTTAATCATTCAGCATGACTACAACAACTCCCAAATCAATAGAACATAGTGGGCGCATTATATCCATTAAAGGGAATCAGATACGGGTTCAATTTTTATCCCTATCGGGTTGTGCTTCGTGCCATGCCAAAGGCGTTTGCTCTGCTTCCGATATGGCTGAGAAAACTGTTGATGCCCTCGGAGACGGAGGCTTGTTTTCTGTAGGCGAAAAGGTGTTGGTAAGCTTGAAGCAAACATTGGGATTCCGGGCTGTATTTTATGGATATGTCTTCCCTTTTCTGTTGACATTATTCTTGCTAATTGTCCTGTCGGCCTTCGGATTTAACGAAGCCATTACAGGTATTGGTGCCTTGGCGGTTCTGCCTCCCTATTATGTTATATTGTACATTTTACGAAAGCGCATCCAGAAGAAGTTTACTTTTTCTGTGAGGAAAATTGACTAAAACTTACGCAATGAGTACTACAATTATTTACACTATTATCTCGCTAAGTGCGATTGGAGCTGTGGCAGCTATTATTCTATACGTGGTTGCCCAAAAATTTAAGGTGTATGAAGATCCCCGTATCGATCAGGTGGAGGAAGCTCTGCCAGCAGCCAATTGCGGAGGGTGCGGGTATCCCGGATGCCGGGGGTTTGCCGAAGCCCTTGTAAAGGCCGACGATCTTTCCGAACTATATTGTCCCGTGGGTGGCAATGATGTAATGAAAACAGTGGCCGATATTTTGGGCAAGAGTGTTGAGGAAAAAGATCCTCTGGTAGCTGTTGTCCGCTGTTCAGGTTCGCCCGACAAGCGAAAACGTACAAATGAGTACGACGGAGCAACCTCTTGTGCCATTGCCTCCAGTCTTTATGCCGGTGAAACGGGTTGCCAATATGGCTGTTTAGGATTGGGCGATTGTGTGGAGGCATGCGATTTCGATGCTATTCACATGAATCCTGTAACCGGCCTGCCCGAAGTGATTGACGACAATTGTACCGCTTGTAATGCCTGCGTCGAAGCTTGTCCGAACGACATTATCGAGCTACGCAAGAAGAATAAGAAAGATCGCAAAATCTTTGTGTCGTGTGTTAATCACGATAAAGGCGGCATTGCTAAAAAGGCTTGTGATGTGGCATGTATTGGGTGTGGCAAATGTGTGAAAGTATGTCCTTTCGATGCCATAACCCTGGATAACTTCCTGGCTTATATCGACCCAAATAAGTGTAAACTTTGTCGCAAATGCGTGGAGGTATGTCCTACAAATGCCATTTTGGAAATAAACTTTCCGCCACGCAAGAAGAAGGATGCTCCAAAGGAGACCACTGCAACTGAATAACTAAAGTACTAACTAAAATACAGGAGGGTTACCGTGTTAAAAACATTCCCAAAAGGAGGCGTTCACCCAGCCGAAGGTAAGCTTTCGGCTGACCAACCTATAGCCACGCTTCCACTACCCGAAACTGTTTCCATACCCATAGCACAGCATATTGGAGCCCCTGCAAAGCCCACAGTGAAAAAGGGCGACCAGGTTAAAGTAGGCGATGTAATTGCCCAGTCAGGCGGTTTTGTTTCTGCCAATATTCATGCTTCGGTATCAGGAAAAGTGCTAAAAGTCGATAATGTGCTTGATACTTCGGGGTATAAAAAACCAGCTGTGATCATTCAGCGTGAGGACGATGTATGGAACGAAGAAATCGATCGCGATCCAACCTTTACTAAGCATATTAACCACTCGGCAAAAGAGATCGTTGAGAAGATCCTGAAAGCAGGAGTTGTAGGGCTTGGAGGGGCTACCTTTCCGGCTCATGTGAAACTTAGTGTGCCTGAGGGGAAAAAGGTCGACTTGTTAATTATTAATGGCGTAGAGTGCGAGCCTTATCTTACTGCCGATCACCGTTTGATGCTGGAAAAAGCCGACCAGATGCTGGTAGGTATTCAGTTGCTTATGAAGGCATTAGGTGTGAATCGTGCCATCATTGGCATCGAAAACAATAAACCGGAGGCTATTAAACACTTGCAGACAAAAATTTCCAACTATCAGGGGATTGAAGTTCAGGGACTGAAAGTTAAATATCCTCAGGGAGGCGAAAAACAGCTAATCAAAGCCTTAGTCAACAGGGAGGTTCCCTCTGGCGGATTGCCGCTGGATGTGGGTGCGGTTGTGCATAATGTGGGAACTGCCTATGCTGTATATGAAGCCGTACAAAAAAACAAGCCCCTTATTGAACGAGTGGTTACCGTTACAGGGAACTCAGTGGAACAGCCTTCTAATTTTATGGTACGCATAGGAACGCCTGTAAGTCAATTGATTGATGCTGCCGGCGGTTTGCCCCAAGATACCGGAAAAGTGATAAACGGAGGCCCTATGATGGGGAAAGCGCTTAACTCCCTTGATATACCCGTAGTAAAGGGAACTTCAGGCATCCTGATATTGCCCAAGGAGATGGCTAAGCGTAAAAAGGAGAGCACTTGTGTGCGCTGTGCAAAATGCGTAAGTGTTTGCCCAATGGGCTTGGAGCCTTTCCTTTTAATTAAACTGACCCAAAAGGAGATGTACGATAAGCTGGAAGCCAACGCAGTAATGGATTGTATCGAATGCGGTTCATGCAGCTATACGTGTCCGGCCGGCGTGCCATTGCTCGATTATATTCGACTGGGAAAAGGAAAAGTGAGTCAAATAATGCGATCGCGTAAGTCATAATGAAGCCCGACTTCATTTGCTTGCAAAAAATAAAACCAAAAACTGATGAATAGATTAATCACTGTATCACCATCACCGCATGTCTACCAGGATACCAGCGTGCGGCGTTTGATGTTGGATGTGGTCATAGCGTTGCTGCCGGCATTGCTGTTCTCCATCTACTTCTTTGGCATGGGGGCAATTATAGTCACGCTGGTGGCAGTATTGTCCTGTGTGGGGTTTGAGTACCTCATTCAAAAGTACTTATTAAAACAAGAACCTTCCATTTCCGATGGATCAGCCCTGCTAACCGGGTTGCTCCTGGCATTTAATGTGCCAACCAATCTGCCCATCTGGATTATTATCATTGGTAGTTTAGTGGCCATTGGGGTTGGAAAGATGTCCTTCGGCGGATTGGGTAATAACCCATTCAACCCGGCACTGGTAGGGCGCGTATTTTTATTGGTTAGCTTTCCGGTACAAATGACCAGTTGGCCCGAGCCAAAAGGGTTTAATACCGGCTATATCGACGCTTCCACAGGTGCCACGCCGCTTGGTGCATTAAAGGAAGGGCTGAAAAATGGAGGCAATGTGCCCGATCTGATGAATGATATTCCCTCGCACATGGAACTTTTCTATGGAAAGATGGGCGGTTCACTGGGAGAAATTGCTGCCTTAGCCTTGATTATCGGCTTTGTGTACCTGCTTTTCCGTAAGGTAGTTTCCTGGCATACACCTGTCTCGATTTTACTTTCCATTACTGTTTTTACAGGTATCTTATGGTTGGTGAATCCTGCACAATATGCCGATCCCCTTTTTCACCTGCTTACCGGAGGTGTAATGTTGGGCGCTTTATATATGGCTACCGATTACGTTACTTCACCTATGACCATTAAGGGCATGTGGATTTATGGTATCGGTATTGGTGTTATTACGGTTGTCATTCGCGTCTTTGGCGCATATCCCGAAGGAGTCTCCTTTGCCATACTCATCATGAATGGATTTGTTCCGCTTATCAATATGTATGTAAAACCCAAACGTTTTGGAAAGGAGGTGAATCATGGCTAAGAAGGAATCCAATTTCATGAATATGGTGCTTACCCTGCTTATTGTTACGCTGGTGGCTTCAACAACATTGGGATTTGTTTATGAGTTTACCAAAGCTCCCATTGCAGCCAGTAAACTGGCCAAGAAGAATAATGCGATTAAAGAGGTTGTGCCTGATTTTGATAATGTGCCTACTGAAGAAGCCTACAATCTTCCCGTTGAAGGAGGCGAGGTAATCTGTTATCCGGCTCGAAAAAATGGAGAGCTAACAGGAACAGCTATAAGTACCTATACCAATAAGGGCTTTAGCGGAACCATTAAACTTATGGTGGGTTTGTTGCCCGATGGAACCATTAACGATATTGCCGTCCTGGAACACAAAGAAACACCCGGATTGGGGGATAAGATGGAAAAGAGCAAATCTGATTTTAGTGTACAGTTTCAGGGAAAAAATCCAGAGAATTTTCAATTATTAGTTAGTAAGGATGGAGGCGATGTGAACGCCATTACAGCCTCAACAATTAGTTCCCGAGCTTATTGTGATGCTGTTGAACGTGCCTATAATGCTTATATGGAAGGAGGTAAAAAATGAATCAGTGGAAAAATTTCAGCAAAGGATTTCTAAAAGAGAATCCGGTATTCGTTTTATTTCTTGGACTCTGTCCAACACTTGGGGTAACTACTTCAGCCATTAACGGATTGGGCATGGGATTGGCAACCACCTTTGTTTTGGTGATGTCGAATTTGGTGGTTTCGCTTATTAAATCACAAATTCCCGATAAAGTGCGTATTCCCTCTTTTATCGTTATTATTGCTTCGTTTGTAACCATTGTGGAGCTTACTATGCAGGCCTACTTGCCTTCGTTGTTTGAGCAATTAGGACTCTTTATTCCGTTGATTGTTGTAAACTGTTTGGTTCTTGGACGTTCCGAAGCTTTTGCCTCCAAGAATAATATATTCTCCGCCATTATCGATGGATTAGGCATGGGCCTTGGTTTTGCTATGGCCTTAACAATATTGGGCGGCGTACGCGAAATGCTTGGAAGTGGAGCCATCTTTGGCTGGAAGATTGCCGAAGGTTTTGCCAAGATCTTCAACCCTGAAACTACCTACCAACAGGGCGATGGGATGTTGGTCTTCGTATTGGCCCCTGGAGCTTTTATTGCCCTCGGGTACCTAATTGTTTTGATGAACAAACTGAGTAAGAAACTCTCATAAATCAGATTGATATGGACTACATTATAATCATCATATCTGCCATTTTTGTTAACAATATTGTTCTGGCGCAATTTCTGGGTGTATGCCCGTTTATTGGGGTCTCAAGTAAGGTGGAAACATCCGTGGGCATGACCGGCGCGGTAACTTTTGTTATGGTTATTGCTACCATGGTTACCTATCTTATTCAGAACTATATTCTTGAGCCACTAAATATCACCTTCATGCAAACTATCACCTTTATTTTGGTGATTGCCTCCTTAGTGCAGTTGGTTGAAATTATTCTTAAAAAAGTGAGCCCGGCCATGTATCAGGCTCTGGGAATCTTTTTACCTCTTATTACCACAAATTGTGCTGTATTGGGGGTTGCTATTTTAGCTGTACAAACCGATTATAACTTGATGGAGAGCGTGGTATACGCCATGGCAAATGCGGTTGGTTTTGGACTGGCCTTGATAACCTTTGCCGGTTTACGTGAACATTTGGATATGGTAGATGTGCCCAAACCCTTTAAAGGAGTACCTATTGCTTTTATCGTTGCTGGCTTGTTGGCTATGGCATTTATGGGCTTTTCCGGTATTGTATAATCCTTGCATAAATTAAAATTTTAGGGGCTGTCTTGAAAAAGACGGCCCTTTTTCAATGTATGGGCAAATAGTTTTTTTTTCGTCTAAAAATTACTAATTTGTACTTCCATTTATCTTTGCCTATGCTAAAGCGATATGTTGTCCTTATCTTTGTGCTGCTCTCTTCTTTGGCTTATGGTCAGAAGAAGCATGTTTTGCTCTTAAACTCCTACCATGAGGGGTTGCGATGGACCGATGACATCATTCATGGTTTTCGC
>JAWOEH010000103.1:0-5897 GCA_046482855.1 Bacteroidales bacterium
GTAATGGCTGTTCCGGCCACCGACGGGATGCTTTTCGACAACGAAGGCAACTTGTGGATGGGAGGTCTCGAAAATAATGCCATTAACCAATTAGCAAACAACGGCACACTTTACCGCGTGGTTCAGGATAGCTCCTTAAAATGGGTAGACTCCTTTTCCCAAATGGGGGATGGTGAAATTTACTTTACCACCAGCCAAATTCATCTTCCTGTTGAAGAAAGAACAGCCTACAAGGTGATGAAGCTGCAACCGGAAAGCATTGAGAATAAACCTTTAAACAAGATCCTCATAGCCATTACAAGCCATGGCACATTAGGCGAAAATGAAGGCGACTCTACGGGCTACTATTTATCGGAGGTATCACATGCCTATTACGTATTTAAAGAGGCCGGATTTCAAGTGGAATTTACAAGTCCCAAAGGTGGTGAATCACCCATAGATGGCTACAATTTAAAAGACCCCTATAACAAACGTTTTGTTAACGATTCTATTGCCCAGCATGCCATAAACAATGCCTTGCCGGCCAAGCAGATCACCCCCGCTCACTATCGTGCCATCTATTTTGCCGGAGGACACGGAACCATGTGGGATTTTCCGGAAAACCAGGCACTGCAAACGGCAAGCCGTAAAATTTATGAAACCGGAGGAATTGTTTCGGCGGTATGTCATGGACCCGCAGGATTAGTCAATATTCAGCTTAGCAATGACACCTATTTGGTAAGTAATCGGCGAATGGCTGCATTTACAAATGAAGAAGAAGAGATTTCAGGATTAACCGAAACGGTTCCTTTTCTTCTTCAAAGCAAGCTTGAAGAACGCGGAGCAACGGTGCTTACCGGTGAACCCTATCAGCAACAAGTGGTAGTTGACGGACGTCTGGTAACCGGGCAAAACCCTGCATCGGCAAAAAAGGCAGCAGAAAAAATTGTCGAGCTGCTTACGCGTTAAGCAAAATAAGTATCTGCTATTTGAAAGCGTTCCCTGGCCAGCAGCTGGCGGAACGCTTTTTTTAGGTGAAGTCCCAGGTTTGACCTGTGGCTAACTGCGGACTTTCGAAAGCCTGATAAAACGCAGCCAGTGCCGGCAATTCTGTACAATGCGAAGGCAACACCTGCTCTACATCCTGCGTCTTCAACCATTCTATTGTCTCTTTCAATCGTTGGTCGTTTTTCTTTAAATGTGTCCCTCCCATCACAGCTTTCACGCTATTTATACCTGTAACACGCTGTGCATGCAACACTGTATTGCAAATACCCGCATGTGCACATCCACTAATTACAACCAGGCTACCGTTAACAATGGCAGCCACTCCTGAATCATCGGGCACGTAGTCGGGGGTTCCGGCGGAATCTTCAAAAGTAGTTTCAGCAGTATCAAAAGGCAAGGTACGCGGCACTTCTCCCAAAAACCACAATCCTTTTACCAGCTCCACGGGCTGCTTGGAGGTGTGTAACTCAAACTGTTCGCCTATTGTTTTTTCGGAAAGATCAAGACCAATATAACTATGATCCTTCTGCCGGTATCGCTTCATAAAGCTGGCAGGATGAGTAAAAAGGGGTTTCCCGGAAATATACCGCAATCCATCGCCATGATCCCAATGTCCGTGAGTTAAGACCACTGCATCGGCTTGTTGTTGCACATCGATGTTCAGCAGGTTTGCATTTTCCAAATAAAGTCGACTATGCCCAGCATCCAGCAAAAGCTTAAATCCGTCATAGTCAATCCAGTATGACAACCCATGCTCGGCACCAAATTTGCCTCCTGCATGATTATCGGTTAATACTGTAACCTGCATAGTTCATGATTTTTAGGTAGTTCCATGTAAGTACAAATACATTATACGCTCTTATACAGGTACCCCACTATAAACTTCAAAGTAACTCTTTTTTTGCTAATGAACCTTTGTCCCGCTAGATATAAAGGCTCACATTGATAGATAATGGGGAGCTGAAATGTGAAGTATGTTTGAAGCTGTCAATAGATAGTTCATACTGACAACCTCAAACCTACATTAGTAAAAACTCAGTGGTAGCTTTGTTCCGGCAATACCAACAGAATTATTCATCCCAAATATTTGCCTGTGTATAGGGGCCTCCGGCCAACTCCCAGAATTTTCCATCCACGTATCGGTAGTGTTTATCCAATTGGCTAAGGGCTTTCATATCCTCCTTGGCTAATTGCACCTGTGCAGCTTGAAAATTTTCTTTTAGGCGCTTCGGATTAACCGACTTGGGAATAACAGCTATGTCGCGGTGTAGCGACCAGCTAATGAGGACCTGGGCGGGTGTACACCGATTGTTTTCGGCCACTTCGGCAACATAGGGATCTTCAAGTAATACAGGTTCTTTCTTATCTTTCATGCCGGAAGGTCGATCCGAGGATCCCAAAGGGGCATAAGCTGTAAGGTGCACATTTTGCTCTTTGCAAAAGCTTACCAATTCCTCTTGTTGCAAATATGGATGCAGCTCTACCTGGTTCATTTCGGGTTTTATTTGGGCTTTTTGTAGCAACCCACCAAGTTTCTCCTTACTGAAATTACTTACGCCTATATGACGCACTTTTCCTTTATTTACCAGATTCTCCATTCCTTCCCAGGTCTCGGTCAGAGGCACTTCCTCCAGCGAGAAAAAATCAGCGGGTTTTGAAGGGGCAGTTACCTCAGGCTTTATGGCTATGGGCCAGTGCATGAGATACAAATCCAGATAATCGAGCTGTAAGTCAGCAAGGGTTTTGTCCAATGCAGGCTCAACATCCTCAAGTTTGTGGGCATTACACCATAATTTGGAGGTTATCCAAAGATCTTCCCGAGAAACAATTCCTGCATTTATTGCCTCTTTAATCGCTTTGCCAACCTCTTTCTCATTACCATAAATGGCGGCACAATCGATATGTCGATAGCCAATTTTTATGGCCTCTTTTACCGCTTGATATACTTCGCCAGGTTCCGATTTCCAAGTTCCTAAACCCAACTTGGGTAAAGTATCTCCTTTTGAAAAAGTTAATGTTTGCATATAGGTTTTCTATTTTGTTCTATTGATACTACATCTGAGGGGGAACAATGTTTACACAAAGCTTATGGTATTGATCATAAGGAAACCCTATAAGCCCATAAGTAAAAGTTAAAAAAGCACCGCTATATTTGTTGTCACACAAACGGAAATTCATTCCCAAACACACAACGACAAGTAACTACAAACAAAAAAAAGGGCTCTATTCGGAGTCCTTTTTTAATTGTCTGTCTATATATACAATCGGTCATTTAACGCCAACAGGTAAGCGTAAGGAAGATGGAAGCATTCGCTTAGTAATCCCGCAGGCCTGATTCTATTACCTCATGTCTCCAGACGGAGTAAGCCGGTTCCTGAGCAGGAATTACACAATTCCCATTGCATTTTTTGGAATAATCCGGGATATCTTTGCTTTCTGTTGAGAAAGCTTTAGCCCTTAATACATCATACTGTTTATGCTCCAACATCAACTGTTTGGCATTTCCATTCAACTTCCCGGCATCGGCAAGGAATATACCCTGATACAAGAGGGTATTTTCTACACTGCTTTTCATGTAGCCTCGTTCGGTGATAACAGTGTTGCTGTTGGCGAGTTTTTTTGCCAGTTGCATACGATAACCGGCTTTCTGAAAGCGAAACTTGAAATGGAAAGAGCAATAATTGATACCTAAGTCCAATTGGTTATCTCTGGCATAGTTCAGTATTTCCAATGCTGCTAATTCCGATTCCAATACTATGGGCCGTTCGGCTGCGATATAAGTATAATCGTGTTTACTCAATTTCGCTACGTTATGGGGCGTGAGGCGCATTTGATGTAAATTAAGCCGGGTTACACCCAAATTAATAAGTTGGGGCAGCAACTCCATAAGTAGTTCCTTTTCTTCGGGCACGGCCGGAATTTCAACGGTAACATGCGGAACACGTCCGGTGGCCTTCGAAACACCCTGCAGGTTATAATTTGTTGCACCTATATCGAAGCGAACCTCATCCAAGCCTGCCTCTGCCAATTGATCAAATATTGCTTCAGAAGCTTTTATTCCATTGGTATACATCCATATATATAAATCAGGATCACAATATTTGCGTAAGGCTTTTAAATAAGCCAGCACTCGCTCAGGAAACAGCAGAGGCTCTCCCCCACTAAAACTGGCCCCTTTAAACCCAAAATAGTTGATATATTCGGCATAGGCTTCGGGAGTTTCAAAGGTAAGTCCCTGCGAACTTGGTACCTCGTCGTGTGTTTGTGGCACGGGGCAATAAAAACAAGTAGCATTGCACTTACCGGTAATAAACAGACAACTCCACAGTCCTTGCCCACAAAGCTTACACCCGTCCGACAAGTGCTTAAAATAAGGCTTAGTACCCTTAAACAAAGCCTGTTGCTGAAAGGGCATTAACAATTTGTCCCGTTGCTGCTGATGCATCTCCGCCTCATAGGCATTCAACCATTTCAAGCCGGGCCATTCCCGGTATTCCTGCTTGTGATCATTCACAAGGGTATTCAGATACTGATAATACGCATTCATTGTATATAGCTAACTAATTATGTATAGAAAAATACTGCCCGGTAAAAAGTCTTTACTTTACTTGAAGCGTGTATTTACAATTCCGAGAAGATATAAAGAAACATCATGCGTTTTTCGAGTTGGAGAAACGCTGAATAATTATGCTTTATGCACTGGAAAGAGATCACCATAAGTCCGTGGCGGTTCGTATATCAACTTGTCAGTAAAGATAGCCATTTTTTTGATTTTTACTTATAGACAAGAGGATGACTGTTTCCTGCTACCAGTTATTTTCGCCAGGGCGTTGTTCACTCATTTTATTGGCTTTAGGTTTCTGCCTCTGTTTTAAACAGTATTTGCCATGTGTATCCCTTCTTTGCTTATAAACAAAAAAAATAACCGCAACAGCCTTCATCACTCTAATAATCACACACTTTCAGGAACAAATGAGCGTATTTCGGGAGAGTACCATTAATATCACACTTCCGTTATGTTGGCATGCAAAAAATCAAGATTTACCCTCTTCTTAGTAAACAGATAAAGAATAGGCAAAGCTTATAAGGGTATAAGCAAAAACTCTACACAGCTTGCTATATTTGCAGTACACAAAACACAATAAACCACAATCAATTTAAACAAACCATTATTATGAAAAAAGAAGTACTTATAAACAACAGCGAATTACAGGCAAAATTAAACAATTTACTAAGCGATTATCAATTGTATTACCAAAACCTCCGTGCTTTGCACTGGTTGGTAAAAGGGCCTCGGTTCTTTCAATTACATGAGGTATATGAGAAATACTACGATGAGGCTGCCGATGTGGTGGATGAAATTGCAGAGCGAATACTAATGATAGGCGGAAAACCCTTACATACTTTCCAGGAATACCTGAACACATCCAACATTAAGCCGGTAGAAGAAATCAGCGACGAATCAAAAGGATTGCAAGTTGTTATTGACAATAGTGAACACTTATTAGGGTCATTCCGTGAAATCCTTGACTTTGCCGGAAAAATTGACGATGAGGGCACTTCAGCCTTAATGAGTGATCTTATCGGAGCCGCTGAAAAACGTCTATGGATGCTAAAAAGTATGAAAGCCTAAAGCAAATCCCTTCATTAGTAATACAACTTCTTCACATAGAGCCCTTGGGGGCTCTTTTTTTGTATATAGGCTCTTATGTAAGATTACATTAGGAGACTTATTCATACCCCCATACTTTTCTTCCTTCGAACTGGCATTTCCGTTTATAATTGTCTATTTTCAGCCTTTGAACATTTGAACACACCTTAACATAACAACTTATGAAATACAAAGCACTCTTTATCAGCCTTTCGTTAGTATTGGGCATATGGGTTTTACAAGCCTGTGCAAGTGACAA
>JAWOEH010000196.1:0-6452 GCA_046482855.1 Bacteroidales bacterium
CAATCATACTCCAAATATAGAGAACTTATTTGCTGAGAATCAAGTCATTGGATACATTGGTTTTGATCCGACGGCTCCGTCCTTAACCATCGGCAACTACGTTCAAATTATGATATTGAAGTTGTTTCAGGAATCGGGACACACTCCTATTGTACTGATGGGAGGAGCTACCGGACGCATTGGAGACCCCAGCGGAAAGGATAAAGAGCGACAGTTGAAAACGGAAGAGGAGCTGGACTCAAATTTAGAATTTCAGTTTCAACAGCTTTCTCAATTTCTCAATTTCTCCTCCGGTAAAAACAAGGCTCTACTGATAAATAACCTTGACTTTTACCAGGATATGTGGGTGAGATCATCGACATGGGCGTAGAAAACAACATCATTAAAAAGAGCGGTTCCTGGTTCAGCTACGGCGAAACCAAACTCGGGCAGGGACGTGAAGCCGTAAAAAGCCTGCTGAAGGACAATCCCGAACTGGCCGAAGAGTTGGAAGCCAAAATTACCAAAGCTTTAAAAGGCGAACCCGAAGCGGAAACCGCCCCCCAAAAAGAGAAAAAACAACAGTAATAAAAGCAACATAAAACACAGAACCATGAAAAGACACCTTTTGTTTGTAGCAATGGCAATGGCAACCCTGTTAACCAGCTGTTATGCCCCCGGTGGCAGCAGCTCCGAAGAGGTAGTTGCCAACCCTGTTGATACCGTAAACCTCACCTCATCCACCCTTACCCCTGAGGCACTGTGGGCCTTTGGGCGCATCGGAGGCGTTGAGGTATCCCCCGACAAAACCACCCTGCTCTTTAGTGCCTCTTTCTACGATGTGGAGGCCAACACAGGCAACAGCGAGCTATTCATTATACCCGTTGAGGGCGGCGAACCGGAAAACATCGCCCGCACCCGAGGTGGCGAGTACAATGCTCAATGGCGCCCCGACGGACAGAAAATTGGCTACCTGTCGGCCGAATCAGGTGCTATGCAACTGTGGGAAATGAACCCCGATGGCACAAAACGCACACAAATCTCCGACATCGAAGGTGGCATCAACGGATTTAAATATGCCCCCGACATGAAGAAGATCCTGTTCACCAAACAGGTAAAGCTTGACCAATCCACCCTCGATCGTCATCCCGATCTTCCCAAAGCAACAGGACGCGTTGAAACCGACCTGATGTACCGACACTGGGACCAATGGCACGACTACAAGTACAGCCACGTGTTTATAGCCGACTACAACGGTACATCCCTATCCAATGCCACCGACATTATGGAAGGCGAGCCCTTCGACAGTCCCCTGGAGCCTTTTGGCGGCATGGAGCAGATAAACTGGAGCCCCGACAGCAAGCAGATTGTTTATACCTGCAAAAAGCTTTCCGGAAAAGACTATGCGGTATCAACCAATTCCGACATCTACCTCTACAACCTCGCCTCAAAAGAGACCAAGAACCTGTCCAAAGGCATGATGGGCTACGACAAGGCAGCCGTATTCTCGCCCGATGGCAGCATGCTGGCCTGGGAAAGCATGGAGCGCGACGGTTACGAGTCCGATAAAAACCGACTGTTCGTCTACACCTTTGCCACTGGCGAAAAGAAGGAATACACAACCGATTTCGACCAAAATGTTCACGGGCTTACCTGGAGCGACGACAACCAGTACCTCTATTTTACCTCCGACTACCACGCACGCTTTCAGGCCTATCGCATAGCTATTCCCGGTGGCAATATCGAGCAGCTGACCGAAGGTATTCACAACTACCTGTCGGCCATTCCTGTTGGCGACAAACTGATTGGTACCAAGCAGTCCATGTCCAAACCTACCGAGGTATACTCCGTAAACATGGACACCAAGGAGGAGACACAACTGTCGCACATCAACAAGCACCTGCTGGATCAACTAAAAATGGGCGAAGTAAAGAAGCGTTGGGTAAAAACGACCGATGGCAAAGAGATGTTGGTATGGGTTATCTATCCACCTAACTTCGATCCTAACAAGAAGTACCCCACCCTGCTGTACTGCCAGGGAGGGCCTCAATCGTCTGTTAGCCAATTTTTCTCGTACCGCTGGAACTTCCAGATGATGGCAGCCAACGACTACATCATTGTAGCTCCTAACCGACGAGGATTGCCATCCTTCGGCCAGGAATGGAACGAGCAAATCAGTGGCGACTATGGCGGCCAAAACATGAAGGACTACCTGACGGCTATTGACAATGTAGCCAAAGAACCTTACGTTGATAACGACAACCTGGGAGCCGTTGGTGCCAGTTATGGCGGATTCTCGGTATTCTGGCTGGCAGGGAACCACGATGGCCGCTTCGACGCATTCATTGCACACGATGGCATCTTTAACCTGGAAGCGCAGTACCTGGAAACCGAAGAGTTGTTCTTTGCCAACTGGGATCTTGGCGGACCCTACTGGGACAAAGCCAACAAAGAAACCTACGACAACTCCCCACACCGCTTTGTGGATAAATGGGACACACCCCTGATGGTGGTGCATGGTGAGCAGGACTTCCGCATTACCTACACCCAAAGCATGGCTGCTTTCAATGCCGCACAAATTCTCGACATTCCCAGCAAATTGCTCTTCTTCCCCGATGAAAACCACTGGGTATTAAAACCTCAGAATGGCATCATGTGGCAACGCGAATACTTCAGCTGGCTTGACAAGTGGCTAAAGGATAAGGAATAAAACAAAGAATAACGTCATGTCAAGCGCCCGAATGTTAGCATTCGGGCGCTTTTTTCTTGACACAAGTCCGATATTTTGGTAACTTCAGCTTTAACTAGTCCTGAAAATGCTGGTTTTCTTACAAAATTCAAAACCGGCCCCGATTGGGAGCCTTTTGTGGTTTTGAAAAAAGAGCTACTGCATCTTAATTGTTTTAAGAAACAGATATAATATACCGCATTCAGGCCTGGAAAAAGCTCCTAAAATGGAAGATTTTCTACGTTTGCTTGTTCAGCTGTTGGTGATAGGTGCCTTTGCATTTATCTTTCTTATCGTCTGGTTTCGCCTCAAACCCTTTGTGTTGCATCGGCGACGAAAATACACTACCCTTGCGCTCAAATTGTCGTACCTCACCTACTTGCTGTTCTACCTGATCATGCTCCATGCTTATCTGTTCACCTCCCTGTTCGAAACAACTCATCAGGTAACCGACGGGCACATATTAGCCCTGCTTGTAGCCGGCCAAATTCCTTCACTGGCAGTTCTATTGCGTCGACGCATAAAGCACCATAAATGGCAGTATTACATTCTCTTCTCCATTGTTAACATTGCAGCTACGCTCTATTTCGTCCTCTTTTATGCCAGCAGTAAAAATTTGTTATTCATTTAGCCACTGCTCAATTTTGGCCAGCTTCTCCTCCATGGGCATATAGCCATCTAACCAATGAATATGAAAGCCCTGGCGCTCCATTCGACGGAACCAGGTCATCTGACGCTTGGCAAATTGATGGATAGCCACTTCCAGCTTTTTGAAAAAAGTTTCATAATCCATCTTGCCGGTCAGATACAAGGTAAGGTATTTATACTCCAGCCCGTAATACATCAGCTGTTCGGGCGTAACACCCTGATTCAGCAACGCTTCCACCTCTTCAATCATGCCCTCTTTCAGGCGTTGTTTCAAGCGTTCGGTTATCCGCCGGCGGCGCGACTCCCGATCAAACTTCACCCCCACAAGTAAAGGATGCAACTCCGGAAAGTCACGCGACTCTTCGCCGTATTCGCTCTGATATTTTTCAATCTCTATGGCGCGTATGGCTCGCTTACGGGTATCGATATCGGTAGTGTTATGCAGTTTCCGATACCGGCTTAATATCTCTTCCAGTTTCTCCATGGGAAGATCTTCCAGTTCCTTACGTAATACAGGATCTACGGGTACTTTAATCAGTTTGTACTCGCCTAACACCGACTGTAAATACAACCCACTACCTCCGCAGAGCACCGGAAACTTGCCTCGTGTATGAATATCTTTATAGGCCTCAACAAAATCCTGCTGATACTCGAACACATTATACTGATATCCTGCAGGCTTGATATCTATCAAGTGATAAGGCACCAACTCGCCATCCAGAAAATATTCATCCAGATCCTTGCCGGTACCCAGATCCATGCCTTTATATAATTGCCGGGAATCGGCACTAATAATTTCGCCATTAAACTTTCGGGCAGCGTGCACAGCCACCGAGGTTTTCCCTCCGGCAGTAGCTCCCAAAATGGCCAGTAATGTATATTTTTGCGTCGGTACGTTCATGGGCTATTTTAATATGTGGTGAATTTCCCCTAAATTTGTCTAAAACCAAGGAGATACGATTATGGACATTGCAAAGTTAACAGATAAAGTAAAGAATATCATTGTTGCCCCCAAAGAAGAGTGGGAAGTAATTGCTACAGCTGTTGAGGATAAACGCTCCTTGCTGATGAACTACATCCTGCCTCTACTGGCAGTAGCTGTTATAGGGAAATTTATCGGAGCCTCGTCCTATGGCCTGGGACATTCGCTGTACGCAGGTTTCATGACGGCCATAGCCTATGCCATTAGCACCTTAGCAGGCCTGTACATTGCAGCTGTGGTGATAAATGAGCTCGCCGAGACCTTTAACACACAGAAAGACCTGGATGCAGTAATAAAATTGGTGGCTTACTCAGCAACACCTACATTTTTAGCTACCTTTGTAGCCTCATTACACCCCATGTTATCCTTTACGGGTCTATTCGGGTTGTATTCCATATACCTGTTTTGGGTGGGGGTTGATCCGTTGTTAAAAACACCGGAGGACAAAAAACTGGGTTACGTAGTAGTATCGCTGCTGATAGCTATGGCAGCAATATTCATCTTGCAAACCCTGTTCGTATCTATTTTGGTTGCCTCATCGGCAACGTATAGCATTTATTAAGAAAAGCTCTATGGCATTTCAGAAAAACATCAACATTAAGAATAAAAAGGTTTACCACAATTATACCTTGCTCGATAAATTTATCGCCGGAATTGTATTGTCCGGAACCGAAATCAAATCGATACGCCAAGGCAAAGCCAGCCTGGTGGATTCCTATTGTTTCTTTAAAAACAACGAGCTCTTTATTCAAGGTTTCCACGTTACCGAGTACGAATATGGAACCTATAATAATCATGCCCCAAAACGCTACAAAAAGCTGTTGCTAAAACGTAAAGAGTTGCAGAAACTCGAACGTAAAAGCCAGGATAAAGGGCAAACCATTGTAGCCACACGCTGCTTTATTAACGACCGCGGGCTTGCGAAAGTAGAGATTGCTCTGGCAAAAGGGAAACAGGAACACGACAAACGCGAGGATATTAAACGCAAAGATCTCAAACGAGAGATGGAACGCATACGTAAATTCTGATACCCATCAGCACAAAAGAATATAGAATTAGCTCATCGATGGCCGGAAAAGTTTCCGGTCATTTTTTTGTGGGTAACAGAAAGATCTAACCTCCAAACTTCTGGTAAAAACCGCACTCGCACACAAAGGTCTTTGGCCATAAAAGAACAAAAAACCTCCTAATGAATCACTTCGTGGTACTTTGTGTTTCCTTCGTGAAACGCTGTGTAACTACTTTTAAAAATGGCATCACAATGTCACACAAAGGAATGCACGAAGTTTCACTACGACTTTTGCAATTACACCCGCTATTGTGCGTAGTAAAAGAGTTGACTTTTCAAGAAGCCAGAAAGAACGGAATAATTAAAATAAATCACACACTAAAGAGAGCAATTGATTTTCCTCACACCCCTGTCTGAACGTGAGGCTTGCAGGATATAGAAATATGGCTGCGGCAAACAGCATTTGAAAAAAACAGCCCCTGTAAGGGCCGCAAGCGAAAGCACAGGGCAACGCCCTGTGGAACAACCCGCACAGCCCAATCGCTTCAACTACCGAGGTTGCCAAATTTCAGCTACTGCATGAAGCGAAATAGAAAAAATGGATTGTATGGAAGGCAGTAAAGAGAATCACTTCGTGGTACTTTGTATTTTCTTCTTGAAACGCTGTTTAACTACTTTTAAAAATGGAATCACAATGTCACACAAAGAAATGTACGAATTTTCACTACGACCTTTGCAATTACACCCGCTATTGTGCGTAGTAAAAGAGTTGACTTTTCAAGAAGCCAGAAAGAACGGAATAATTAAAATAAATCACACACTAAAGAGAGCAATTGATTTTCCTCACACCCCTGTCTGCACGTGAGGCTTGCAGGATATAGAAATATGGCTGCGGCAAACAGCATTTGAAAAAAACAGGCCCTGTAAGGGCCGCAAGCGAAAGCACAGGGCAACGCCCTGTGGAACAACCCGCACAGCCCAATCGCTTCAACTACCGAGGTTGCCAAATTTCAGCTACTGCATGAAGCGAAATAGAAAAAATGGATTGTATGGAAGGCAGTAAAGAGAATCACTTCGTGGTACTTTGTATTTTCTTCTTGAAACGC
>JAWOEH010000240.1:0-5472 GCA_046482855.1 Bacteroidales bacterium
CTTATAATCCAAACGGAAATGTTTATTTTCCAAAATGCCCATTTAGAGAATTAACAGGGTTAAAATGTCCTGGTTGTGGTTCACAAAGAGCGGTACATTACCTTTTAAACTTTGATATTTTTAATGCTATAAAAGAAAATGTAATTCTTGTGCTATCAATTCCCTACATATTAACAGGTTTAGTTTTTGACTCTTTAAAAAACCCAAATGAAAATATCTTAAAATGGAGAAAAATATTATATGGACGAAAAGCAATTTTTGTAATTCTGACGATAATTATTACATTTTGGATTTTGAGAAATATAAAATAACATACTGCCAACACTTAGGCTCTAATAAAGCGTTGCTTGCTTCGACAGGCTCGGCACAAGTGCTTCTAACTGAATACAGGTACTTTGGCAGGCTAAGTATATATAGAACGCTTCGGCAGGCTCAGCGTAAACTTTTCATTGGAGCCTTTGTTGAACTAAACATTTTCGATACCCCTACTGTAAAATGATGAATATCACCTAACTACGCATAGTGTTTTTAATGGTGTTTTTGCTATTTATTCGATACTTTTTAGCTGGTTTCGATACCTAAATTTAGTCTCGATTTCGGTAGTATGCTTCCTGCTTTTATTGTGTTTGTTCATAATTGCTGGTTTTTTTCAGATTGTAGCCAGTTTTTTGACTGATAATTTATCGGTGAAGCATAGTCTTACCATTTACACCAAGTGCATCACCTTTATAGGCAGTAGATTACCTAAGCTTGACTTACAACCAAACCAGAAACCTAACCAGATGATTAACTAACAAATACATTGAAAATTTCTGGCGAACAGAAACACAAAAAATAGCCCCAAAAGCAATCAGAGAACTATTTTCTGCTGAACGACCTGCCCCCTGCTTACCTCATCATGGTAATAACGTTGAAAGATCTCTGCAACATTATAAAGCCAATTATTCGATACAAATTTACTTATTCCCGGATTCCTTTATTCGCACAAATTCATGGATAGCCCAATTATCAGGTTTATCATAACCATACATGTTGGCATATTCATTTACCTGGTACATAAATGCCTGAAGACGGGTTGAATTGGATGGGTCGTCCTGACCATCATAAGCGTAATCAACCCAGGGTATGTTGTTGTGGTCTTTCTTAAATGATCCGGATACTGCACAAATCAAGGTGCCGGGCATACAGGTAAAGGGAAGCACATTAACAATTCCTGACACGTTCCTGTTAGCAAGGATATTGGCTGCCCCCAAAGCAAGGGCCGGATCACCGTCATAATCTTTATGCACGTAAGGTTCACAAGCTTCCAGCATTTCATTAATACCCACTTCCTTGTCATGATCGATCATCTCTTCCACAATCTTTATTAATTGTCTGCTGGTAAAGTTTTGCAGAAATTCCTGAATTTTTGCTTTCACCAGCCCTTTTTTGTCACCTTTCCATTTGCTGTCCCTGATATATCGATAAGTAGAATAAGTCAACCATTCTGAAAAAGGGGCAATTAAGGTTTCAGCACCAAGTGATTCGAGCTTGTTAATTAAAAACCCATTGCAAAAGGCATTATCCCGCATAAAGATCTCGCCCACGATACTTACCACCGGCTTACGCCTTCCATCCATCATGGGAATATCATCAAAGGCCTTTGCTGAATCCCGTAACATGGATTTCATATTTTTGCCATCGTTCTCAATACATTTTACCAGGTTATCCAGAGCCTGGTAATAGACTTTATTGGTTGTGCCTTTAACCAATTCATACGGCCGGCGCTCCTGAAGGAGTTTCCTGAACAAGTCAACAATTACAAATCCCTTCCACACATTGGCACGGAATTTTGTGGTTGCGTTGCCGGTAATATCTTCATAAGAGCCATCATTGGAAGGCGAGACGATCTCAGCCTTATCGTATCCGAGCCGGTCAAAAATAATACGCTGGAATTTATTGTATTGTCCAAAGCGGCAAGGTCCATTATGATCGGGCATGAAGAAACTGGTTTTTGAAGGATCCGTACCCGGTTCCTGGAGTTTCTTAATAAAACTACCCGTGGTAGAGATCATCGGGAAACACTCTTTTGATGAGGTATACTTCCTTCCTATTTCGAGGTCTTTTTCATTCTGCATGGGCAAGGCATAGGAATCTATACCACAACTCCTTAAGGTGGCTGCCAGCACATACGAAGAATCATTCATATAAGGAATATAAAGGGTTGTTCCATTTATAGGAGAAGAGGACATTTTACCGGGTCTGAATTGCTTGCCTTTAGCTTTTTTAACCTGCCGGCTCCCTTTCAGGCTGTCGAGGAATGCCTCTACGCGGGTGATAACTCCGGCATCAGCCGAATGTTCATCCACCTCGATATTGGCATAGGGTTTTCCTTTCATCTCTTCCCGAATATAGTGCGAGAGAAATGAATCGGGGCCACAACGGAAGTTGCTCATGTGTATAGCATGCAATTTTTCATTTTTTGCCACAATACGGGAGGCCGCCAGTATCTTTTGCCCGTTAGGCCAATACAAGCTGTCATAATCATCAAAGATATACTCCTTGTGTACCGGTAAATAATCAACAGGAATAGGAAATACATCGAGGTTTTTTAGCTTTTCTGCAATCCTGAGGTTCAACTCCGGATCGGAGGTATTGTATGGCCTGCCCAAAATAACAAGGCACTCCTTATCTTCAGGCAGGTTGTTGATGATCTCTTCACTTCTTGCCCTGAGGGTATCCTCAAAAGTATTTTGTTTTTCAAAAGCCCGGTCAATGGCTTTCTTTACTATCCCTTTCCTGATATTGAATTTTTCTTTGAAGAAGCCAGCCAGCTCTTTTTCAAGCGCTCTCTCTTTATGCCTGAAATGCAGGGTAGGAATCAGCAATTTGTCACTGACAGGTTGCTCTTTAAGCGCAGCACGAATCATAAAAGGATAAGTTTGTATCCATGGACAGTTGCAGTTAGCCGTTGGATTGTTTTCTGCGGCTGGGCTATTCACTACGAAAGGCAGAAAAATATGATCGACATTTTTATCTTCCAGATCTTTCACGTGCCCGTATATGGTCTCGATGGGAAAGCATGTTTCTGCTGTAAGCATTTCCAGCGAGTCGGACACCATCTGCGGATCGGTTTTGCGCGACAGTACCACCTGAAAACCCAATTGGGTAAAGAACTCGTTCCAGAAAGGGAAACGTTGATAGAAGGTCATCAGCGAACGGGGGATGCCAATTGTGGTCTTCCCTTGATTTGTATTTTCATCATAATCTTTGAGCAACAGATCAGTGCGTTCGTTGAAAAGATTAGGAATATATCTTCCCTTACTTTTTCGTTCGTCTTTTTCATACCGTTCACATCTGCCACCATAAAACAGAGGCTTCTTATTGCCTTCGATTTTTACACTTCTTATTTCACAATAATTGGAACAAGCTTTACAGGTAAATTTATCGAGCGAATAAGTAAGGTTTCTTACCCCAAAGCCTTTGAAACGGGTCTCTCCATCCTGAATAGTATCCCGGGCGATCATAGCCATGCCAATGGCCCCGGTCACGTCAAAATGAGGCGGAATGGTGATCTTCTTACCCGTTACTTGTTCAAAAGCGGCCACAACCCCTTTGTTATTCGTCACACCCCCCTGAAAAAAGATATGATCACCTCCCGGCTTATCACCAACAACTTTCTGTAGGTAGTTATAGACAATGGAATAAGCAAGTCCGCTTACCAGGTTTTCCGTTGTTTCCCCTTTTTGTTGGTGTGAATTAAGATCCGATTCCATAAACACCGTACAACGGTCTCCCAGGGGTGCGGGTTTTTTAGCGCCAAGCGCCAGTTCACCGAATTCTTCCACGATGTTGATTTCCAGTTTTTCGGCCTGTTCTTCGAGGAAGGAGCCGGTACCGGCAGCACATACTTTGTTCATCTCAAAATCGACAACCACACCCTCATCTATACTAATGTATTTGGAATCCTGGCCACCAATCTCGAAAATGGTATCCACGGTAGGATCATAGGCTATTGCAGCCGTAGCTTGGGCAGTGATCTCGTTGTGAATCACATCGGCCCCGATAAAATCGCCGGTCAGGTATCTTCCCGAACCGGTGGTGCCGGCAGCTTTGACCTCTACCTGCTCGCCCACTTCTTCGTATATTTCGCTAAGTCCCTTGCAAATGGCATCCAATGGACGGCTGGCTGTTGGCAAATATTTCCTGGCAACAACCTGCGATTGTTCGTCGATTAAAACCAGGTTGGTACTTAGCGAACCTACATCAATACCCAGGTAAACGGGTAATTTGCCATTTTTCTTTTCAATTTTGGTAATATGCTTGTTATATACCGCTTCCGATTCGGTTAATTGTTCCCATCCTTTACTGGATGTTTTATCCGCAACAAGATATTCTTCAAGCGCATCAATGCCTTTGAAAACAGCAGGTTTATCTTTTTGTTTACCAACATACATAATGGCTCCAAAAGCACCCATGGAAGCGTAATGATCAGCGATGATAAAATCCTCTTCCGATACATTTACTATTTCTTTAAATGCCCTGACAACACCCACATTGGCGGCTACCCCACCCTGAAACAAAACGGGAGGTTCCAGATCTTTCCCTCTGGCTATATTGCTTTTAAAATTACGAGCAACAGCAAAACACAAACCGGCCACAATATCATGTACCGGTGTGGCAATCTGCTGGTAATGGATCATGTCACTTTTTGCAAAAACACTACACCTGCCGGCAATACGCGGGGGTTTTTCCGATTGAAGTGCCAGTTCACCAAATTCCTTATCAATAGAAACGCCTATTCTTTTGGCCTGTTGGTCAAGAAAAGATCCTGTACCTGCCGCACATATGCTGTTCATTTTAAAATCGACCAGGCGGCTTATACCGGTTTCACGATCTTTTTCCATAAAAAAGAGCTTGGAATCTTCACCACCCATGCTAATGACGCTCTTCACATCAGGATACATCATTGATACAGCATTTGATTCGGCAACAATCTCATTCACAAAACCGCCCCCAATCAGTTCGCAAGCATGCTTTCCGCCTGTTCCTGTGATGGCCGTGGGGCCAATCCGGCTCCCATACTTCCCAATTAAGTGGGAAAGACGATCTCTTAATACGTTAAAAGGTTGTCCATGGCAATAATCATAATGCTCCTCTATAATTGTATTTTCACTATCTAACAACACTGTATTAACAGAGATAGACCCAATATCAAGGCCCAATCTTAAATGGGAGGCATCTTTAATACTTTGGTTAGCATTCATTTTTCAAAGTTTTATTCAATTTAAGCAAAATTGTGCACATATCATTACAACCCGAACTATTCATAAATAGTTCAAGATAACTAGATTAGCGCTCCGGCAGACTTATTTCGACGAGCTCGCCATGAAAGACATTTTTGACATAAGGGAAATTGAAAAAATAGAAAAATTAGAAAATGAGTATGATTTGGAAAAAGCATCATTACTTGAACGTAAATTGCGGTTAATG
>JAWOEH010000133.1:0-17363 GCA_046482855.1 Bacteroidales bacterium
ACTTTTGGTGGCAACCCTTTGGCATGCGCTGCAGCACTAGCCGTTTTAGACACCCTGGAAAAGGAAAACTTGATACAGCAGACCCACGAAAAAGGAGAATGGCTTATGCAGCAATTACGAGCCCTAAATTCACCCCACATAAAAGAGGTGCGGGGCAAAGGATTGATGATTGGTGTAGCCTTCGATCAAGAAACCAAGCCCCTGGTACAATTACTTTTTGAAAAAGGAATACTGGCCAACGCCACTGCAGGGAATATTCTGCGGCTGGTCCCTCCGCTTATCATTACTTATGAAGATATGCAATTGCTGGTAAATAAAATTCAAGAAGCAATAAACGAATTATAGGAAACATGATTAAAAAGCGAATAGGCATTATAGGTGCCACAGGATATACAGGATCCGAATTAGTGCGCATACTCGTGAATCATCCACAAGTAGAGATTGCACTTATCACTTCCGAGAGTCGTGCAGGAGAAAAATTCTCCGATGTGCACCCCTTTCTGGAGGGAATTGCCGATATGCCGCTGGTTTCGGCTAAAGAGATTGATAACTACACACTGGATTTAGTGTTTTTAGCCTTACCGCATGGCGTATCAATGGACTATGTAAAACAGTTTAAAGATAAACCCTTCAAAATTGTCGATCTTTCCGGTGACTTCCGATTACCTACAGCCGCAATTTACCAAGAGTGGTATAATAAAGAACATGTTTTTGAGCAAGGCATTGAGGATGCAGTTTTTGGCAGTCCTGAGCTCTTTGGAAGCGATATAAAAAAAGCACGTCTGGTAGCAAACCCGGGATGTTACCCCACAAGTGCTATTCTGGGGGCCATGCCCCTGATAAAAGAGCAGCTCATTGAGCAACAGCCTCTTATTGTGGATTCGAAGTCCGGGGTAACAGGTGCCGGCGTAAAAGCAAAAACAGGAAATATGTACTCCAATGTAAACGACAATTTTAAGGCTTATGCGCTAAAAAATCACCGCCATACGATTGAGATACAGGAAACACTCTCAGGCCTCACAGATAGCTCCATGCAGGTACAGTTTACCCCACATCTGTTACCGGTGGACAGAGGAATTCTGACAACCATTTATGCAAAACCTGTAAAACCCATTCAGGAAGAAGCATTGCAAAACATCTATAAAAAGTACTATGCCGATGCTCCCTTTGTACGATTGCGCAAGCAGGCTCCTGCTATTAAAGAAGTTCGGGGAAGCAACTTCTGTGATATCTATGTTACCTACGACGAACGAACAAACTTAATTCTGGTAGTAACTGCTATCGACAATTTGGTAAAAGGAGCAGCCGGACAGGCGGTACAAAACATGAATCTGATGTTGGGATTAAGGGAATCCGAGGGGCTGCATATAGTTCCAATGCATCCATAATAACCTTACAAAACAACAATACACAAAAACAGAAACACAATACCAATGGACATGATTAAGAATTTAACGAATGTAAGAGGCATAAAATGCTGGGGTGCGCACACGGGAATTAAATCGTTGCGACGCGACCTGGCTATTATATATTCGGATGTGGTAGCCAGTGCTGCAGGCGTTTTTACGCTAAATAAGGTAACCGCTGCACCCGTAGATCTCACAAAAAAGCATATTGCCGACGGGAAAGCTCAAGCCATAGTCATAAATGCCGGAAATGCCAATGCCGCCACCGGTGAGCAAGGGCGAAAAGGTGCAGAGGCCATGGCTCAGACTCTGGCTGATGAAATGGGAATTGCGAAAGAACTGGTTCTGGTATCCTCCACAGGCATTATTGGTGAGCCTTTCCCAACCGATGAAATTGTGGAAGGCATTAAGGAAAATGCTAAAAAATTATCGAAAAAGTCGAATGCCGGTTCGTTTACAGCCAACGCCATTCTTACTACCGATACCTTTGCAAAAGAGGGATTTACTGAATTTGATGTGGATGGCTATGAAGTGAATATGGCAGGAATAGCCAAAGGTTCAGGCATGATTCATCCCAATATGGCCACAATGCTTGCCTTTGTTGTTACCGATGCCGCCATTGAACCCCGTCTGCTGCAATCGATGGTAAAGGAGGCCGTTGACAAATCCTTTAATATGATCACCGTTGACGGTGACACCTCCACCAACGACATGGTTTTGGTTCTGGCTAATGGGAAGGCACACAACGACGTTATAAAAACGGAGAAAGATCCGGGATACGACAGCCTGAAAGAGAACCTGGAAGAGATGATGGTACACTTGGCCAAGCAGATTGTGTCCGATGGCGAAGGTGCCTCCAAATTTATTCAGTATGAGGTAAAAAATGCTTCCTCACTAGAATCGGCCCGTAAACTTATTCGGGAGATATCCGACTCCACCCTGGTTAAAGCTGCCATGTTTGGACGTGATCCCAATTGGGGGCGTGTGATTGGTGCTGCCGGAAATGCCGGCATACCGTTCGATTATACACAAACCGATCTCTACATGGGGAGTGATAAAACCCAGGTGAAAGTACTGGATAAAGGCGTACCGCAAACCTTCGACCGCAATATGATGAAGAAATTATTACGCGAGTCGCATATTCACATTATTCTTGATTTACATCAGGGTGAGGCCGAAGCCGTTGGTTGGGGTACCGATCTTACTACCGATTATGTGATGTTTAACTCGGTATATACAACCTAATGAATCAAATAGATCCTTTTTTAAACTCCCGGATACCGGGAGTTTTTTTTTGTTCCAACCAAAAATCCAGACGCTTGCGTTTTATTCCTGAAAATAGCTGGAGAAAGATGCGCGATGTTGAAAGATATCTTATAGTTTTGCAAAAAATTCACGCATGGATTTAACTTGCCTTGACGGAACAAAAGCGCTCATATTTGATTTGGATGGAACCTTAGCCAATAGTATGCCTGCACATCTTGCAGCCTGGCAAAAAGTAGGCCAGGCCTATGGTTTCCATTACCACTCCGAGGAGTTGCAAAAATATGCAGGAATGCCGGGACAGGATATTGCAGCTATTATTATTCTCGACAAAGGCCTCACAGCAACACCCGAAGAACTAATTGAAGCAAAAGAGGCTAATTTTCTTAACAGCTTAACGGAAGTAGAACCCATAAAGCCCATTGTTCGGTTGGTGGAAAAATACCACAAACAAATACCTATGAGTGTGGGTACCGGAAGTTTACGACATGTAGCACAAAAGGTACTAAAGCAAATTGGGCTGGCCGACAAAATTGACATTGTTGTTACTGCCGATGATGTAGAGCATCACAAGCCCGCCCCCGACACTTTTCTCAGGTGCGCCGATGCAATGGGAATTCAAGCTGAAAACTGCATGGTATTTGAAGATGCTGAATTGGGTTTTCAGGCAGCCGAAAAAGCCGGGATGTTCTACATCGATGTGCGCCCCTTTTATCGCTAGCAAAAAGCAGGAAACAATACTATTCATATAGCATCAACCCACTAATTCTTCTCTTCCGGATCCTTTATAAGCACGGCAAAGATAAACAACACCACTACCGATGCAACAAACACAACAAATAGCGACGTTAATATTTTAGTCATTACCTCTTCCAGGTCGATCACATCCCAAATGCCAAGGAGCGATACAAGGGTTACAACTATTACTATGCCCACCAAAATAAAAGAGGTAACTCGTTTAATCTGTTTCATAATTTCGTATAGGTTAGGTTTGTATTTCAGAATAAAGAAAGAGACACTCCCTTTTTTATGGCAAGTTACACAAAAGCATTTAAATACGCCATGCTCCTGAAGAAAACTCTGCAACTAGTTATCAATGAACGATCTTACCAAACGATTTAAGTGATAAAAGGAGCGAATATATTCTTCTTGCTTATCGGGGAAGTATAGTTTACAAGCAAAAGGCTCATTACTGAGCAATGTTATCGAAAGATGCGGTGTAGTTAAGGAAGCATCCGCAGAGATTGCCACACCAATACGTGTTAACGCTTTTCGCAGCCAATAATCATCGAGTCGATCGGGGTTGTTCAGAACAACTGATGAAGTAAGTGTTTTGGGCATAAAAAAATCGCCTCGCCGTCGGTCGAAGGTTAAAAACTTACTTCTGAACACCTGTTCAAAGGAGTTATTCAGAATAAGATCCTCTGGTGCCCCTTCATGAAGTTCTTCCCTATTTAGAAGCCAGATTTTGTCCGCCTCTTGCAGGGCAATACTTAAATCGTGTGTAGAGAACAAAATCGTTTTATTTTGCTCCCGGGCAAGTTCATGAAGCAGATGAATAATTTCGTAGCGGTTGGGCAAATCCAGAAAAGCAGTAGGTTCATCCAAAAGAATAAACGGCGTATCCTGAGCCAGCGTTCGTGCCACCATGATACGTTGCCGCTCTCCATCGCTAATTTCGGTCAGATTATTTCGTGCCATGTGGCTCATGCCCACCTGTGCAATGGCACGCAAGGTGGCTTGCTTATCTCTCTTTTCCAAACGACCAAACCAATTGGTATACGGAGATCTTCCCAAAGCCACAAAATCGAAAACAGAAAGATTAGGGATGTTCACAATTTCGGTAGAAACAAAGCTTAACAACCGGGCAAATATATGTCGCGAATAGGCATTCAGCTCCTCTCCGCGAAAATGAATGGCTCCGCTAAGTGGCGGCTGCAGCCGCGCAATAGTACGCAACAACGTACTTTTTCCTACGCCATTTTTCCCAATCAGAGCGACCAATTCGCCTTCGCTGGCCGACAGGTTAATTTGCTCAAATACCGTTTTATGCTGCCGTTCCCAGTAGCCAATAGCCACATTGTGTAAGGTTAATATGTCGGTTTTTGCGGGTTCCATTGGCTAGCTATTCATTAAATTCAGACGACGGTTCTTAATAATAAGCCAGATAATGATAGGAATACCAATTAGAGCCGTAATGGAATTAATAGGCAAGGTACTATCGCTGCCGGGCAGCTGGGAAATGATATCGCTGAGTAACAACAAAATTGCACCAAGTAGCATACTCCCGGGTAATAATACCATATGGTTAGCGGTACGGAACAACATACGCGCAATATGCGGAATAACAATACCGATAAACCCTATGGGGCCGCAAAATGCAGTAACCGTTCCGGCCAGTAAGCTGGTACTGGTAAAGAGCAAAATACGCGTAGCCCGAATGTTCATGCCCATGCTACGAGCATAATTTTCGCCTACCATAAATACATTCAACATTTTCACGGAAAGTAACGACATGAGTAAGCCACCCCCCACAACCGGCAGCATTATTGCAAGCTGATCCATGGAAACACCTCCCAAGCTGCCCATTGTCCATACAATAAATGCCTTTAGCAAAGTTTCGCTGCTGAAATACTGCAAAATACTTACCACAGCAGTGGCTCCGCTACCAAACATAATGCCCAGAATCAGCAGTGTCATAATATCACGCACACGTATGGAAATGGCAAGAATTAATAGCAAAATCAAAGCAGACCCTACCCATGCAGCTCCCACTATCAACCAATTCCCTAAACTCATTAAGGTTTGGTACGATAAAAATGATGATACGCCCATCACCAGAATTGCAACCCCTAAACTAGCCCCTGCGCTAATACCTAATACATAAGGCCCTGCCAGGGGGTTTCGAAACACCGTTTGCATTTGCAATCCACTAACAGCCAACCCCATACCAACAGCAACCGCGGTAAGGGCTTTAGGCAAACGAAATTGTAGAACTATGGCTTTCCATACGGCAGTGTCAGGCTCCTGCCCGGTAAGAATACGAAGCACCTCCTTTAGAGGAATTAGGGAAGATCCGATGAGCAAATCGGCTAAAAAGGCTGCTACCAAACCGATTATCAGAAGAATCCAAAGTATGTAACGTTGTTGTGTTGTCAAAACAGGACGACTTTTACTGGCAAAAATAGCAAACCTATGGAATATAAACCTATTTCAAAGGCTTATAATAAAACAAGGAATCGGTGGGCGTAAATTCCCGGGGATGAAAAAGCTGCATAAGCTCCTTCAAGAGCTCATGAGGTTCGGTAGCGCCACGCTCCCAAAAAGCACTCCCCCCTCCGGCCGATTGTGTAGCGTTGTTATTGTAGATGCGTGCAGTGTTATAGGGTGCAAAATTAGCAAACCGACTATCGTACTGGAGAATCTGCTTCTTGCTGTCGGCCTCTCCCAGATGAATCCATACTTCCGCATCGGAGGCCTGGGAAAACACTGTTTCAAGGCTCAACGCCTGACTTTTCCGATCGGCATTATCGGGCCACAAAAAAAGCCCGCCGGCATCCTTTATCAGGTTAGCCATAAATGAGTTGCCACCAGGTACGTACCAGGTATCTTTATAAGGAAAGCCAGTAAGGACTTTAGGCTGATTGTCAAATCCTTCGGCCTTTCGGGTTAGCTCTGAATAGGCAGCATCCACCTGTTGAAAGTAGGCTTGGGCCTCGGGCAATTTATCGTAGAAGGCAGCTAAAAATAGTATCCATTCAGCCCTTCCCAAAGGTGTTGCTTCCAAATATTCAGCCACAAAAACCGTAGGAATATTTAGTTCATTCAGCTTTTGATTATAGCTGGCCACATTGCTGCCCACTCCGTAGGTAAATACCATGTCGGGAGATAGCCCCGCCATTAGCTCATAATTCAACGAACTTTCGTAGCCTACTTCATGCACTTCATCCTTCTTTACCCGTTCAAGTAGTTGTGGGGTAGTTACGAAACGCTTACCCGAAAGCCCTACCACCGAAGCCAACTCATTAATTTTATCCAAAAAACCTACATGTGTGGTTGACATGCAGATAACCCGTTTTACGGGAACCTGAATTACCTGATGGTGTCTGTAAGCTTCGGGAACCTTTTCAGGATCGGAGGTTAATACATAGGTAAACTCAATATTCTGTGCACCCTGCCATGGATCTTTCACTTTTAAGAGTGTAAATAATTCATGCTCATAAATAGCAAATCCTCGGGCATACTGAAGATTCAATTTTTCAAGATCCTGTTCCGAAGAATCTTGCTGTTTTATTGATGTGGAACCACAGGCTGCAGTGAGGATGATAATAATAAGAAGTCCTGCAATATTATGGGTTGATTTCAAGTGTAAAAACATTATACGAAATTGATCTGCCATTTTTGAAATAAAAAACACCTCCCCAATCGTGTTGCACTTTCCAATACTCATTGGCCCAACCATCCTTAACAACAATGTAGCGGGTTAATTTCCGGCCCTTCAGCTTTGAGTGTTCAATGGTAACACCTTCGGGATATTGGTTGGCTAAGTTACGAAGATAAGTAACACGCTCAACCGTATCGGGCAGATTTAAAGCTTCGATATAGGGTTGTTCTAAAACAGAAAGGGTATCTTTTTCGGAAAGATCTACTGTCTCCTTTGCAGTCAACTGGTTCTGCTTAATTTGCTGCGCCACTTCTGCTCTGTTCTGCTTGATATCAGCATCATTGGGGTACAGTGCCATAAGCTCCTGATAGAGCAATGCAGCTTCTTCCAATTTCCCATCGATGAAATACCCATGGGCCTTTGCGGATAACGCCAATAGGATGGAGTCTTCGGGTATCGCTTCCAACACCTCTGGTTTCTTGGTCTGAGCCAATAAACAAAGGCGTTCAGCCTCATGCTTTAGCTGTAGTGAGTCGGGATAGCTTTTAATTAATTGTTTCATAAGGTTACAAGCATACAAGTAGCGTCCTGCAAGGGCACGCTTTTGCACCTCTTCCCAAAGCGCATAGTAGATTTCTCTTTTGCTCTCTTTAAACTGCCGTTCCTGCACCGTGGCAAGCATTCGAAGAGCTCTTTTATTCACAGGATCTTGTTGCATAACCCTATTAAGCGCTCGACTCGCCTGGTGTAACTGCCTGTTTTCAAGGGCCATCTCAGCCATTATAAATAGCGAATCAATGAGTTCTATTTCCTTACGGCTTTCCTTTATAAGTCTGTTGGTAAGATCTAAACGGTTCCTCAGAAACGTTGATGATGAATCCATTTGTTGTGCTTGCAGGTAGCGTGCTCGTCCTCTCTTCAGCTCTCCTATGTCCACAAGACTGTCGGCAGTGTATAGCAGTTCCGTAAATCTTTTACGCTGTAGCCTTTTTTGCTCCACCTCTTGCGCATGTTTCTCCTGCAAGCTTTCCAGGGCATCTAATTGCATTCGCGGATATTTCTTCGTAGGATCGAGTTCAAGTGCCTCCTTGTAAAGATTTTCTGCTGCTTCGTACTTTTCCTGTAAAAAAAGCTTATCGGCTTGCTGACGCTTGGCACGGAAGGCTTCATTTAAAATTTCTTCTTCTTCCAGTAAGAGTAACATTTGTTCTACACCCAATCGTTGCCGATAAATAAAAGTAGCCGTATCTAGTTGTTCCAACCGGAGGTACTTTTCATAAGCCTGACGTACCTGGTTATTCAGCAAAAGCAGTGAAGCATCATATACCAAACTGTCATAATGCAGCCGTTCGTCCATTTTCCCAGCCATAAGTGTATGCAGGACCTGTATACGTGCCTTTAAAAAGCTATTATGCCGATACTTCTGCTCCAGGTTGTGATACTGCTTTAATGCCTCAAGGTAGTTTCCACGTTCAAAATTTCTATCAGCCATCGCTAATAACGTATCATCTGGAGGATTGTCTGAGGTTATCTCTTTTTCGAAGCGTTGCATGCTGGCAATCGAGTCTTTATCAAAGAGCGAGTAAGGACAATGAGCCCAGAGCCAGTAAGCGACTTCGGTATGTCCTGATCTGTGGGCGAAAAAAGTATCTGTTTGTGCCAATTGTTTTAGCTGGTTACATCTTTGATCCCGGTATTCAAGAAACGACTGGATCAAGTGTAATTTAACCAATTGCCGATGGGCATAAGGCAATTCAGGAAATTGCCGATACACCGCTTGGTAGATAGGACGTGCCTGATCATAGGCTTTTTGCTGCATCAAAGAGTCGGCTGTGGCTATCCGGGAATGGTAATCTTTGACTGAGGCACTCTCTTTCGGGAATAAGCGTTGCTTCCGATCGTGAATAGCATCGATGCGCGCTATCTGTTCCTTTAGGTAGGCTTTGTCTTCGCAAATCTCCAGAGCATCCATATAAAGCTGGCGTGCAACCCGAGTAAGACGCTTGTAAAAATACGCATCTGCTTCTTGTGTGAGAATTTTGCAACGTTTTTCCTGAAACCGGGCTTGCCGTTCGCGTTTGTTTTGCTCCTCTTTCCACCTTTCAATGGTGCTTATTTGCCTGTTGGGATGATTATCGTGATGCTGCAGAGCCAAGGCTTTGCTATAGATGATCCTGGCCTCCTCCATTTCGCCTCGTTGAAACAGGGAGTCTGCCAGTTGAACCGTTTGCAGATAAGCAAAGTAAGCTTTACTGCTGGCCGACAATTGTTTCTCCACTTCTGCAACCCTGGCGGTAACATACTCATTATCGGGGGCTATATGCATCGCCTTTTGATAATACTCCAGCGCACGAGTTCTATCCCCCCTTTGGGCGGCTTCATCAGCCTGCTCAAGCCGTTGCAACCAGGCACGCGTATAGTTGGCCATGAGAGTGGCCTCTTTTTTCGCAAGCTCGTCGCCAAAACCGGGCATCACAAGGCCCATTACAGGATCATAAAATGCCTCAACTTTTAAGGTATCGTTTTCTTCAGCGTCTATCTCTGCAGGAAAAAGAATAACCGGTATAGTAAACTGCATATGGCCGGTTTCGGCAAGATGAATACGTATATACGTTGGTTTTGCTTCGGCTGCTTCAAAAATGAATAGCCAGGAATGGTGCGGCCGGATAAAACAACTATATTGACTGTCCACTTTCTTTTGAAGAAGCGTCCGCCCGGAATCGTCATCAATCAGTTTTAAGGTAATGTTGTGTGCAGGTTGGTATGTACCTTTTAGCGGTTGAAAAACCTCCACCGAACCCGAGATCTTTACACGCGGTTCCTGTGCGTGAGAAGCCACAGAGAAGCCCATACCCCACCACAATATCTGAACAAACAGGAATGAATACAAACGCATAACAAAACCACTTATATTTGAACACATAATATACTAATAATTGGCAACTTATTAAAGCATAGCCCCGTATATTAATCAAAACCCACACCTATGAGATCTTCTTCACGCCTGATGAAACTCACCTCCGTTCTACTGGCAATGCTTCTTTACATTCCCATTTCGAAGGCTCAGCATACAGATACGCTCAATTTTCTGGGAAATAAAGATTATCCGCCCTATCAAATGATAGATTCCAAAACAGGAGAACCTACAGGTTTTAGTGTCGACATTTTCCGGGCTATTGCCAAAACCATGGGACTTCACTACAAAATTACTCTGACAGACTGGACCTATGCTCGCAACGAGTTGGAGATGCAGCGGGTGGATGGACTAATTGCCATGTCGTACTCGCCCACACGAAGTCAGAAGGTACGTTTTACTGTACCCTATGCCTATATCGCCCACAGTCTCTTTACACGGAAGCCCAGTGATTTTAACTCCCTACAGGAGATGAAAGGCAAAGAAATAATTGTAGTCAAGGGCGATATTATGCACGACTACCTCCGTGAAACACAAATTGCCTCTGTCATTATACCTGTTACCGATTATCGAAAAGCCCTACGCCTATTGGCACAAGGGAAGTATGATGGCGCTCTCTTATCACGCTATCAGGGCCTATACACCATCAATGAGTACAACCTTACAAATGTAGGCACGGCTGGCGATGTATTTGAATCGAAAGAGGTGGCTATAGCAGTGAATTCCAAACATCCCGAGTTAACGCCTCTCCTAAATGAAGGGCTGCAAATTATAAAGTCCACAGGTGAATACCAGGCCCTTGTGGAAAAATGGTTTGGCATTTACGAGGAACAAAAGCTGAAGGATATTCTGTTTCCTATGGCCTGGTACATTCTTGTGCCTCTATTGGCCGTATTTATGCTAATATTTGGCTGGTCATGGACACTGCGTCGAAAAGTGGCCACACGAACCCAACAGTTGCGCAGCGAATTGGAGCGACGACTGCAGGCAGAAAAAGAGCTGATACAGGAAAAATCGATCTTAAAATCCCTTATTAACTCCATTCCCGATCTGATTTTTTATAAGAATAATAAAAATAAATATATGGGCAGCAACAAATCCTTTGCCCACTTTATGGGTGTAAAGCCCGAGGAGGTTGTGGGGAAAGATGATTATGCCCTGTTTCCCTTAGCCGACGCAGAACGCTACAACATACTGGACTCTAAACTGATGAAGGAAGACAAATCGGCCAAGATGGAGATGTGGTCGAGTGACGCAAAAAACAACTACCACCTGCTGGAGATTGTTAAAGTGCCTTTTCACGATGATATGGGCAAAGTGTTAGGCCTGGTAGGCATTTGTCATGATGTAACCACCCGCCACAAAACCCAGCAATCGTTGCGCATAGCCAAACAGAAAGCCGAAGAGAGTGACAAATTAAAATCGGCATTTCTGGCTAACATGAGTCACGAAATCCGAACCCCTATGAATGCCATCATCGGATTTGCTGAATTATTGGGCGACAAGGAGTTAAATGACGAACTACGTGAAGAACTGCTTACCCATATCAATCAGAACAGTAGCTTCCTGTTGCATTTGATCGATGACATCATCGATTTGGCAAAAATTGAAGCCAATGAACTTACCATTAAAGCCAAACGTGTTGAAATCGCCCAAGTTATGGATGAGATCTTCTCCTCTACCCGTGATCTTCTTACACCCGACAAAGAAAAGCATATCAAATTTACGCTGGAACACCCCACTCCTTCAACCTCCATAACCACCTATACCGATCCGATGAGACTTAAGCAAGTGATTCAGAACCTGGTTGACAATGCCTTTAAGTATACCGATAAAGGAGAGATTGTGCTGCGCTACAACCTGCAAAGGGATAAGACTATCCGTTTTGAAGTGCAAGATACGGGTGTGGGGATTCCACCGGAAAAACATGAAAGCATCTTTGAACGCTTCAATAAGCTGGAGGTGAACAAGACGAAGATATTCCGGGGCACCGGACTAGGCCTGGCCATTTGCAAAAATCTGGTAAAACGGATGGGAGGTAGCATTGGGGTAAACTCCATGCCGGGAAAAGGGTCTACGTTCTATTTCACACTTCCCCACCTGCTAACCCAAAAACAGGATATGCAAACAACAGAACCAAAGCATCGGGCACCCGAAAATGGCTCTTCTGCAAAGATCCTAATTGCAGAGGATGAGTTAAGCAGCTACAAATATCTGCAAATGCTGTTGAAACGCGAAGGTTATCAAACGCTAAGAGCTGAAACCGGCATCGAAGCCATTGCAGCCGTTCAGATGCATCGGGATATCCGTTTGATTCTAATGGACATTAAGCTGCCCGATATGGATGGGCTGACGGCTACCCGGGAAATTAAGCGTTTGTACCCTGAGGTACCCATCATAGCGCAAACAGCCTTTGCCATGACCAATGACGAAACATCAAGCCGCGAAGCCGGTTGCGACGACTATCTGAAAAAACCCATCCGCCGCGACATGCTGTTGGAAACAATAAACAAGTGGCTGATTGAGAAGAAGAGTGAATAAAACATGTTCTAATTCTTATCCCAAAAACGGAAAATAATCATCGACCTGTCAGCGTGCTTCGCACCTGACAGTGTCAACTTTGAAATGGCTAAGCACCGAATTTAAGGCAAATTTCCTCTTGCAGGCATGTTAAGAAGGTAAAACAAACGCTGACAGGGTTAAATTATGGTCTCCTATCAAGGCGATCGAACCTATATTCACACCGCTTACCTACCAAAAAAAAAGTATTTATTTAGTTATGGAATTATCTCCTGGACGAAATAATGCATCCAACAAAAAGTACCTTTTTTGGCACTAAACAGGAACAATCCGAAAATCAATTGGGAATATCAAATACAACCACATGTGCTTCATCGGAATTTTCGCCTATAGCGCAGATGGTTGGCTTCTCCTGACTCTCAACAAACTGAAAAGAAGATAGCCTTAATCCATTATACCGGGTTGTTAGGTAATTCCGTAATTCACTCTCTCTTCCGTTCACAAGCTTTGTTAAATATAGAAACTCTCCCTCCTTAATTAGTAGCAAAATATCTTCATCGCTAACATAAAAATCAACAACTTTCTTCGTTAACTTTTTCTTTATCTTAAAAAGATCATCAAGCGTGGCTATATGTGGAATATCTTCAAAAAGGGAATCGGTATAACGAAACCCCGGAAACACAATTGTTTTCCGATAATCATCGCCCTCATACTTTGTAAGTTGTCCGCTATATGCATCACTAAGCCAAATAGCAGCTTCACTTACCTTCAGCCTGGGATGAAAAAAACTATACCCCAGGTGCAACTTCTGATGAAATTTAGGAAGACTACCTACTAGCCTAATCAATTTCCCTGTTGTGTCAAAAAGGCTGAACATAGGAGCATTTTTATAAAACTCAGGGCTGTTTAGATTTAAATAACGCATGGTATCTGGTGAAGAAGTCGTTCCTACAACAGGCCAGCCTTTTTCTATCGGTAAAAGAAACTGAGTGCGCTGCCAGTCGAAAACTGCCGAAGTATGATTGAAAATTAGGTCTCCTTTGGCATACTCTCCCTTAAGCGAATAATAGTTAACCAAATGCCCACTTGTAATATCTTTAAACAAGAACGAGGCCTGATTTTTATATCCTACTTCTTCATTTTCTTTATCCTCCCAAAAAAGATTTGGAAGTGAAGCGTTTATCAATAGGCAATCGTCGATTATAGTGGGATTAAAATACATTGAATGAAGAACACCATACTGTCTTAATAAATAGAAGATTGAGTCGCTAACATCTTTATGTTTAAAAAGCATCTCTTCCTCTGTTCCTGGTTTAAAGATTTGCTTCACCACATATTTATCCTCTTTTCTCTCCAATAAGTGCACCTCATGAGTCAAGTCTCCAACAAAGGCAAGCCTCTTAAAATCTTCGGTAAACCCAGGTGTTGAAACAACTCCTAATGGTTGGTTTTCATTTTCTTGAATACGATAGATTGCAGCGGGCTTTAGCACTAAGTTAACAACGGATTTTGGTAGTTTTGTTATCTTCATTACTGAATGAACATCAGTATTTTCGACCCTGGTAAACTTGGGAAGAGGACTTTTTTGCCCGACCATTTCTTTCACTAATTCTTCATTGTAATTAATCCCAAGTGTAGAGATAGATGACAGTAAATGCCCTGTACGTGCGTTAAACTTTAAAAGAAAGGGTACTTGTAATGTATTGCTGGATAGATAAAAACCATCAAGCAATTCGCTTTCAGTATCTACTAAGTGAAAGACAGCATCAAACTCTTGCTTTTCAAGAAAATGAATAGCAGCTTTTTGTTTTTTATAAAATGCTACAACTGCAGTTTGCCCAGAGGAATCCAATTTACTTACCTGTTGTAGAAAGGGTTTTATAACCCCTTCGCATCGAGGACAACTCATAGGGGGATAAAAGACAACGTATACATACTCCGCTGTAACGCCTAAATCCTTGAAAGACTTGAGCATTTGATTATGTCCGTCAGATAACTGATGAAGTTGATGAAGTTGATGAACTTTATCAACCTCCTGAGCACCACCCAGGACAACCAGCATGGAAAACACAAAAAAAAGGAAAACACTTTTCATAAGCAGCAAATTGTGGGGCTGCTAAAAGTTTTTTTGTAGATCCAATTCGTTTCCTTTTTTTGCAGCCCCAAGTTATTTATCTAAATCTTGTTAATTCTTCATCCGCAATTTTTTCAATTGGGTAAGAGAGATTAGAAGTCTGCTCCTCGTTTTCGTTAAAAACTACAACCTGTGCAACTACGTTTACTTCTGTCTCACCTGCTTCTTGTTTCTTAAGATCTTCCCAGGTGATTTCAATCACTGCACATTTTTTTAGTTTAAAACCCGGACAGAGTTTTACTTCATCGCCAGAAATAACAGCACCGGCTTTACCATAGACCGGAATCTTTATGGCATTGGCATTGAAAACGAAAATGCACATAAAGAAAATGGATACGCATAAGGTTGCAAATACTCTCTTCATGGTCGACGCTTTTTATATTCTTGAAGTACAACATTACGCACGCCAATTTCTCCATTATCAAGGACGAAGAAATCAGCGCGGACTATCCTATAAAGACTCGTGCTCTCGCTTACATCGGCTTTTTTGAGCTCAATAAGCTCACCAGTTTTAAGGTCAAGCGTAGCACAGGCAGCTTCAGCAGACTTAGGGCACACCGTTACTTCACCATCCTTATAGGTAGCACCTCCTGAACCATAAATAGTAACCTTTATGGCAAATAGTGAAGTAGATAATAAAAGAGCTGCGATAAGAAATAGTAACTTTTTCATAATCAAAAAAGTTTATTCCTACTCTTCGAGGGTTTTTCGGCACCCACCCTTTCGAGAATTATCTTTATGTAAATTTACAACTACAAGTTACGAAAAAGTACAGTTTAATCATTACCGTTAATCACCAACTTTTCAACAGATTAAGACATTCACATCCTAAAATAAACGAGGCAATGCATAAACTGTCTTTTGGCAGCACCATAAATTCCAGCGGATTAATCCTACTCATGATAAATCTAAGCGTCGATTCTGAAAGAGCGATCCATCGATTTTAATGCAAATTTCCTCTTGCAGGCATGGTAAGAAGGTAAAACAAACGCTGACAAGCAGATCTGACCAATCATATGAAACCTACAGACCTGTCAGCGTGCCTTGCACCTGACAGCGTCAATTCTAAAATAGCGAATCATCTATTTTAATGCAGATTTCCTTTTTTATTCTTGGTCAGAACCAAAAACAAACGCTGTCAGGCCTGCCTGCCGCAGGACGGTTTGCCTACCGCAGGCAGGTTTGTCTGACGCAGGCAGGTTTGGCCGAAAAAATGAAACCTCCCGACCTGTCAGCGTGCTTTGCACCTGACAACGTCAACTCTAAATTAGCGAATCATCTATTTTAATGCAGAGTTCCTTTTTTATTCTTGGTCAGAATTAAAACAAACGCTGACAGGCTTACAGCGCTGTCAGGCCTGCCTGCCGTAGGTAGGTTTGTCTGCCGCAGGATGGCCTGCCTGACGCAGGCAGGTTTGGCCGAAAAATGAAACCTCCCGACCTGTCAGCGTGCTTTGCACCTGACAGCGTCAATTCTAAAATAGCGAATCATCTATTTTAATGCAGAGTTCCTTTTTTATTCATGGTCAGAATTAAAAACAAACGCTGACAGGCTTACAGCGCTGTCAGGCCTGCTTGCCGCAGGACGGTTTGTCTGATGCAGGACGGTTTGTCTGACGCAGGACGGTTTGGCAAGACAAAGAAAATCTTCCGACAGATCAGCGTTGATATCAAAATCTAGCCTTGTTTTTTTGAAGTAATTGCAATAAATCATAACTTTATGTAATAAGTAAGTAAAAAATGGAAGTACTTGAAAATGGACATTATTACCATATTTACAATCGTGGAGTAAATTCAGAAACATTATTTCAAGAGAAAAAAAATTACTCTGATTTTTTACAGCTTTATCAAAAATACATATCCCCCATAGCCGATACTTACGCATATTGTTTAATGAACAACCACTTTCATTTTCTTATCAGAATAAAAGAAAAAATAGTTTATAAATATTCAAAGGTTGATTTCCCAAATATAAACAGGCCGGGTTCTATAGATGTTTCAAGGTTTGATCAAGTAAAGTGGGAAACCACCAGATTATCAACTAATAGTACAACTGATAAGATCAAAAGGAAAATCCCAAATCCATCTAAGCATTTTTCCCATTTTTTTAATGCATATGCAAGCTATTATAAAAGAATCTTTTATCGTACAGGTCCTTTATTTGAAAGACCATTCAAACGTAATCATATTGAAAATCAGTTACATCTAAAAAACTTAGTATACTATATCCACCACAATCCTGTAAAACATGGTTTTATTGAAGATATGGCGCAATATAAATGGAGCTCGTACAAAACTATACTATCAGGTGAAAAATCTTTCCTCAACACAAAAGAAGTAATTGATTGGTTTGGAGATATGGAAAGCTTCCGTCAGTTTCATATAATGGAACAGGATTTAGACAAAATAAAAAAGCATTTATAACAAATATTAATTTACAGGCTCCCTCCAGACCTGTCAGCGTGCCTTGCACCTGACAGCGTCAATTCTAAAATAGCGACGCATCTATTTTAATGCAGAGTTCCTTTTTTATTCTTGGTCAGAATTAAAAACAAACGCTGTCAGGCCTGCCTGACGCAGGCAGGTTTGGCCAAAAAATGAAACCTCCCGACCTGTCAGCGTGCCTTGCACCTGACAGCGTCAATTCTAAAATAGCAACTCATCTATTTTAATGCAAATTTCCTCTTGCAGGCATGGTAAGAAGGTAAAACAAACGCTAACAGGCAGATCTGACCAATCATAT
>JAWOEH010000166.1:0-13473 GCA_046482855.1 Bacteroidales bacterium
TACACTACCGATTACCATACCGGGGTAATGGTACCTGTTTTTGCCTTTGGTCCTGGAGCCGAAGAGTTTATGGGTATCTATGACAATACCGACGTGTTTAAAAAGATGAAAAAATTGTTGATTGAGTAACAACTGTGGGTTTTATCAATCACTAGTCCCCATTACGATGGTAAAACTGTTTTTTACGAATAGAAGCAAGCTGTCGTTTTTAACCGCACATAGATGTTTATACAAAAAAGGGAGCCGATCGGCTCCCTTTTTATATGCGCGACTAATAAGTCATTCATTTATAATTTTACGGGGGATCTAATCGGCTCCCGTAGAGTTTTACCTTAAAACATGAAATACCCAGCGAACCAATTGTAATAGGACATGTGGAATATGACGCTAAATATCATTGAATGGGAATAAAATATATAGACATCAGGGCTACGCCCCTTCTATTTTATACTCCTTTTATTTTTCTACCAAGATTATAGCGCTAACGCGCCATTTTTTACAATAGGTTATCCGAACCGATACCCCATTAAAAAGACGAGGTTCGGGGTTTTATTAAAAGGGGCGTTAGCCCTTAAATCTTCTTAGTAACAGTAATGGAACAGCGAAATAGGGGCGTAGCCCTGATATCAAAAAAAACATGTCCAATGCATTCACCCAGCTATATACACAATATGTGTTCTCAGTAAAAATAAATCACGGGTATTGATCGGATAACCCATTTAATTTAAATTATGGATGTAGCTCTTTATGATCGGTTAAATGTGCGCCACATAGTATATTTACATTCTATTAGTACCCCGTCATTGGTAGAGAATCGAAGCAATCTAAACAATAGAATTCAATTTAACCACACATACATGTTTATACAAAAAAAGGGAGCCAATTGGCTCCCTTTTTTTGTTCTATGGGTAGTTTATTTAATCGAGTTCAACGCTTCCGTACTTTGTTTTTATCCATACTTCAGCTGTGGGTTCCGGTTCATTCCCCACTTTCCCGTTCAGGCGTAACTCGTTACTTTCATCAATGCGGTTAACGCGCGAATTAGATGGGTAGTCGATATCGCCATAGCGGGCTTCGCCTGTAAGCATGTAGGAAGCCGTATTGTCGATGCCCAAATCGATAGAGCCGTAGTTGTTGTCGATGCGAATGCTTTTGAAACTGGCCGGTATGTGCTCCACATCCACACCTCCGTAGCGCATGTCCACATCCAGTTTTTCGTCAATGCGGTCAATCTCAAAATCGCTGTAGGCTGCCTCGCCAACGAAGTTTGTAATATCGCCCAATCGATAATCGTCGTATTTGGCATCGGCCACAATCGAACTGCAGTCCTGCACAAAGAGCTTTGAGTAGCGACTAACCACAATAAGAGCCGTAGCTTTTTCAATCTCCATTTTAGGTGCGTACTTCAGGCTCAGCTTCAACCACGAAGCTTCTTCAATCCATCCGTTGGAGTAGCCGAGCTCGATTTCATTTAGGGGCTTCTGGTTTGCGCGGCTCAGTTTATTGGCCTTTAGGTTGCCATATTTAACATTAATAAGTGCGTGCCCCGAGAGCTCGTTGATGAATACATCGCCATACTTATTTTGCAAATTTACATTGGCATAAACGGGTAGCTTAATGTCGTAGTCAATTTGGTAGTTTCTGTCATTGCTGCCAAAGACAAACCAAACCGAACGGTTTATTTTTTCATCAATGGAAGTAATGGCCTTAATCATATCGCCGTCCTGAAAGATTTCAACATAAATATGATCGAGAATTTCTCTGGCTTTTTCCGAGTTACTGTGCTCTACCGTTACTGTGGCTCTGATCTCCACTTTATCCTGCTCCCAATTTTCAATGGAGATGTTGCCATACTTATTTTCCACATATACGGTACTTTTCTGGGTAAGATCAAAGGTTTTCTGTTGATCTTTCTTGATTTCATCATCACCTGCATAGAGCTGGAAAGGGATGATGAGCGTCATCAGCAACAGCCCGAGTCCCCATTTAGATAGTCTTTGTGTTCTCATGATTATTGTTTTTTTCAGTTTTTACTTGTCGTGCTGTCTGCAGTTGGGTGATGATCTGATTCATCACTTTCACTTTTATTTGATAGTGTTGAATCATGGCGTGAATGACACGTTCATCGCCCGGGTTTGCCTGCAGATCTTGCTGTAATTCGTCATAAATGGCATCCATTGCCTTCAGCTCTTCCAATAACATTTTCTGTTGCGCCTCATCCTGGAAATCAAACTGACGAATTTCGTTGTACTTATTGTTTACAGTTGTTACATAGTACTGCTCCACCTCGCGATACTCCGGCGAAATGTCGCCTAATGAAGTAAGTTTCACGGCAGGTTCGGAGTAGGGGGTGTGTTCATATACCCACAACCCTGAAAGTACAAGTAAGAGAGTAATGGCTGCAGCTTTTAAAAGGTAGCCAAAGGAAAAACGAGAGCGGCGCTTGTGAGTTTGCGCAAGTTTTTGGGCAAACCTCTCCATGTGTCCGTCTGAGGGCTCCTCGGTATCGAATAACCCTCGATTCTGTTGGATGTTTTTTCTCAATTCTTCCATGTTAGTGTTTATTTGCTTCCATTTTTATTGCTTCAATAACTTTTTTCTTGGCCCGGGCACATTGCGATCGCGAGGTTGAGGCAGAAATATGCAGAATGTCTGCAATTTCGTCGTGGTCATACCCTTCAATCAGATAAAGGGAGAGGACAAGCCGGTAGCCATCGGGCAAGTGATTGATTGTCTGCTTTATTTGTTCTGCTTTTAGGTCGATTTCCTCTTGATTTTTCTCATCTTCTTCATCGGTTAATTTGTACAATTGTGCATCAATGGGTTCCCAATCTGCTTTGCGCCGTTTCAGCTCATCCAGCGAGTGATTGATTACAATGCGTTTTAACCAGGCTCCGAAGCTTACTGCTCCACTATAGGTGTGGATTTTGTCGAAGGCTTTCAGGAACGCTTCCTGCATAACATCCTCTGCTTCCAAAGCATCGCTTACAATCCGTAAGCTGGTATTATACATCGCTTTGTAATACAGCTTGTAAAGCTGAAATTGCGCTTTCTGTTCCCCCTTCTTACACCGGTCGATAATATCCTGATGGATATTTACGTAAATGGATTCATCATTTTTCATGTTGGCACTTAAATGACTCAATTATTTCCCCCCCGACTTAGATGATCTTGCTCTATTGAATCTTTGCCGCTGTCAGAGACAGGAATAATTCATGAATTATTCGGGTTAAGAACGTTGCATAAATCTGTTAAAATTTAATGCACCTGAATGACGAGAACAAAATACAAATTGCTGCATGGTATAGCGAATAAAATGTACTTTTGGGGCTTTTATTTTTCTCTACGGTAAGATCCGAAGAGATAATCAATGTTTAATCGATTAAATTAATTTACATGAAAACTTTACAATTTCTCTCTGTTTCAGGAGGTTATTTTGAACAGTGGACGCGAAAAGCCTATTCGGTTTTTCAATCGTTACACAGGGTAGTACATATTGGACGCATTGGCCTGACCTATTCGTTGGTTGTGAGCCCGCTATTTTTACTGGCACAGGCCGATGCCGACAGTACAGTACACAAAATCATAGATCTTGAACAGGTGGTGGTTAGCGCCCAGCGGTCGCCGGTGGTATATGAACAGGCCTCGCGGATGTTACAAACCTTTAGTGAACCGGAAATCAACAGGATAAGCGCTATCGATATCCAGGCTTTACTACAGCATACCCCGGGTTTGGATATGAAACAGCGCGGGGTTAATGGAGTACAGGGCGATTTAAGCATTCGCGGTGGCTCCTTTGATCAAAATCTTATTCTGCTGGATGGCATCAATATTTCCGACCCGCAAACCGGCCATCACTCCCTGAATTTGCCCATTCCCTTTGCCGCCATTAGCCGCATCGAGGTGCTGAAAGGCCCCGGCTCACGAATTTTTGGCCCCAATGCCTTTAGCGGAGCGGTAAATATTTTGCCCAAACAACCCGATAGTACGGGGATCAATCTCGGCCTTATGGGTGGATCCCACGGCCTTAATCAGCAAACGTTGCAACTCTCCTTTCGTCCCGAAAAGAGCGCTCATTACCTGGTGTTCGACCGATTGGCTTCCGAGGGCTACACAACCAACACCGACATGGAAAACCAGGCACTTTTTTACTCCGGAAAATGGTTTCTGCCCCGCTGGGAATCCCGAATAACTGCGGGTTTTATCGATAAGGCCTTTGGTGCACAAAGCTTTTATACCCCTGCTTATCCCAACCAGTTTGAGCAGATTCGAAGCCATTTTGTCACCCTTAGTGCACAAAATACAACGGGAGCGTTACGAGTAAAACCTGCCCTCTATTGGCGTCGTCATACCGACCGTTTTGAGCTTTTTCGCGACGAGGCACCTGCCTGGTACAATCACCACAACTATCACCTGACCGATATCTTTGGCCTGAAAACCGACGCAACACTTACCTGGGCAGCAGGAAAAACATCGGTGGGTGTTGAGCTGCGCAGCGAAAATATTTGGAGCAATGTGTTGGGCGAAACCATGACCGACACCCTGGATGCCCTTTATGATGACGAAGGTTTCTATACCCATAACTATGCGCGCGTGCAAACAAATGCCTATCTGGAACATGCGCTCATCTACAACAAATGGGCGATAACAGGAGGTGTGTTGCTGGGCTGGTCCAATGAACAGGCCTTCGACTGGCAGATCTTTCCGGGAATAGATGTGAGTTATCGATTGTTTCCTGAAGTGAAACTTTATGGCTCAGTGAATACCGCTTTGCGCTACCCCACCTTTACCGATCTGTTTTATGCCGGCCCTTCGAATCAGGGAAACCCCGACCTGCTGCCCGAGGAAGCCATTACTTATGAAGGGGGTGCGCGTTATACTTCCGCTTACCTTACACTAAAGGGATCATTCTTTTACAGGAAAGGCGAGAATATTATTGCCTGGACCCGCGATAATACGACAGCAAATAGCAAATGGGTAACCCAGAACTTTACGCAGGTGGAAACACAGGGTGTTGAGCTCACAGCAAAAACACGTCTGGCCCACTTTTTTACGACCCCTGTTAAGCCTACGCATATCGAGCTGTCCTATACCTATTTGGATCAGAGCAAATCGGCCGGGGCCTTTGAATCGAAATATTCGCTGAGCTATTTGCGACATAAAGCGGTAGCTTCCTTTTCATTGGCTGTGGGCAAGAAGCTGTCGGTTAATTATCAGGTACACCTGCAGGATCGTGCCGGATCGTATCTGAAGTACGATTTTGCCAGCGATACTTGGGCAAGCGACACCTCTTACGAACCCTATGCCCTGCATAACCTCAAACTCCGTTTTCAATATCACCAATGGGATACGTATCTTTCCGTAAACAATTTACTGAACAAGGATTATATCGATTTTGGCAACATTGAGATGCCGGGAAGATGGGTGAAAGTAGGTGTGAACTATGTTTTGGGGCTCTAGAACTAAGAATATTCCGTTATAGTAGCTAAAACGTTAGATTTTTTTAAATAAAAGGGGGGAAGAAGTAGGATCTTCTCATAAAATCCTTATTTTTATCGGACCTAAACTATAATTAAACCCCTAAAAAGTATGAAAAAGTTAAATTTATTATTGGTAGCCATTGCTTTAGTTAGTTTTACTGCACTCTCTTCATGTGCCAATAAGGAGGAGAAGAAAGCCGAATCGGTTGAAGAGGTAAAAGAGGAAATGAAAGAGACTGCCGAAGAGGCTAAAGAAGAAGTAGAAGCCACTGCTGAAGAGGTAAAAGAAGAAGCAGAGGAAACTACCGAAGAGGTAGAAGAAGCTGCTGAAGAGATGACGGAAGAGTAACCGTTTTTATTACTACATGAAAAGAGAGCTGACTGATTCAGGCAGCTCTCTTATTTTTTAGACCTTCCAAATTTTTGCATTTATTATCATTGGTGTTCGGATGAAAAATTAGATTGCTTCACTACGTTCGCAATAATCGGCAACTTGGGGAGGTTCAGCCCCATCCGCCCTGTAAAATCCAATACAAGCAGGTCTTTGCGAGCGAACCGAAGCAATCTAAACGTGTTAATCCAAATTTTTCCGGACAATCGTGATTTATTATTTTTATCCGGTAGTAATTTGGCCTGTTTCGGGATTTCTTTCCGAGCCCATAACGCTGTGCGGAATGCTGAAAATAAGCATGAGCAACAAGGCAGCGGCTATGGTGGCCTTAGGTGCCTGACGTCTCCAGTTAAATCCGATGGCAACGGCCCAACCGATAAAGGCGATTAAGGTTTTGTTATCGGTTAAATCCCATCCAAAGGGAATGCCTGTCCAGAACTCTCCAAAAGCGTAATACTGCATGATGGGGCCAAAGATCATCCCGCCCAAAAATAGCAGCAGAAAGGCTGTAAAAGCGATGGGGCGCTGAATATTCATGCCAAACAAGGCAAATAAGCCGGCAGCCGTGGAAAAGTACATGGCTAAAAAGATGAGTATAACATGTGGGATCAGAATGCTGGTGGGAACTGCTCCTTTAAAGCGAATGCGAATGGGGGTGTCGGCTTGCAATGGGGTTGTTGTGCCGGAGGAGGTGAACTCCAGGTAGTATTCCAGCTTCCCGGCGGGGGGCTGGTTGGGTAGGTAGCCCACTAGTTTGTCCTCCCGAAATGTCAGAGGTATTCGTTGCCAGCTTTCATTGGTTGGGTAGCGCCGGAAATAGAGGCTCCCTTTTACTGTTGAGTCGGCAATGGGCACCATTACAGGGCAGTCGGTTTCTCCGCCATGCGAGCGCGGAAGCTCCACTGTATAGACGTTGCTATTGAGTTCAACGTTTACCTCTTTGGGGTAAGTGGGCCCTGTTTTCCGCTGATAAATGGCCGCTCCTATGGTAATGATGAACGACAGAAAAAATACCAGGAACTTTTTTGGTTTCATCGTATGTTTGTTTTATATATGCGATTTTGGAGAAGGCGCTTGTTTTAAAGTTGAACAAGCAGCACCTCTTTTTTCTTATCTCTTAGCACGTCAACAATGACAGTCTCTCCCGGCTTCAGATCGGCCAGCAGGGTCATGTATTCGTAGATGTCGTGTACTGGCTTGCTGTTCAGGGCTACAATAATGTCCCCTTTTTTCATGCCAGCCTGGTGTGCCGGCTTTCCTTCTATCACCACATCGGCACGCAATCCCTCTTTCACTACGCCGCTAAAATCGGGCATGATGCCCAGGGTAACTTTTAAACGCTCTCCGTGTTTGGGACCTTTGGGTTGCGCCGGGCCGGCTTCCCGGAAGGTGTAAAGGCTGTCGGTTTTGGCAACATCTTTTGCTATAGCAGCAATATAGCGTGTGCCCATAGCCATGCGCTGGTAGTTTAGTGCTCCGGCTGTATCGGCAGCTGTGTGGTAGTCGAGATGGGCGCCGGTAGAGAAAAACAACACCGGAATGGAGGCACTGTAGAAGGAGGCATGGTCCGAAGGTCCGTACCCTTCGGTGCTGATTCCCAGTTTTAGCGAATCGGTATTGTGTTTTTGCACTAGTTCCTGCGCGTAGTCAAAGGTACCCACGCCACCTATTTGCAGCGAACTGTCGGCTTTCATGCGCCCCAACATATCCAGGTTCAGCATCAGGGCAATTTTCTCTTTCGGTACAGGAAGGTGATTCACAAAGTGCTTGGAGCCCAACAGGCCCATCTCTTCGGCACCAAAGGCAACAAACAAAAAATTCTTCTCCAGCGAGTCCTTATGAAATTGCAGGTATTCGGCCAGCTCCAGAAGTGCTGCCACACCCGAAGCGTTGTCGTCGGCACCCGGATGGATGGCTCTTGTATTGGGTTGGCGACTGCCGGAATTTGCCCCGCCCATGCCCAAATGGTCGTAATGAGCACCAATTACCACATAGGGTTGCGTGGTATCCTTTACCAGGGCCGCCACCACATTTTGGGTGCTTTTTTGGGGATTGTGCCGACTCACCCGCATGGTTACGGCATTCTCCGACAAGTGAGCTTGGGTAGAGGCAGTTGCCGACGTTTTTCCCGGGGCAATATGCAGCATAGAAAGCACTTTTTCCGACAGCTCCGGCGATGCTTCCAGCGCCACGATGCCCACCTCGCCACCTCGCACTTTGTGTGCCGAGAAGGCAAAGGTACTGTCCTTTTCGCTATGCAATACCATGGCGCCGGTATAGCCTGCATTTTTTGCATCGATAAACAACGAGCGCACCGCTTGTGCCGACAGGTTTTTATCGGCCGTTTTTAGCACCACGGCCCAGGCAGCCTCTTTAGGCTTGTTTGCCATTTGCGCGTTGTGGGCATATCCGCAGTAGTGTAATTTCCCTGCCGGAGCGCCTGACGAAGCTATGGCATAGAGTTGATAGGCCGCTGTATCGGCCAGTACTTTTCCGGAAGGGGTAACGGAAAGATCTTCCCGAACACGAAAAACCGCCGGTTGAGGAACCGCAAACGATTGATAGCCATCTTGCGCCAGAAGCGTTAATCCCGCGTGTTGAAATGCTTGGGCAATAAACTTGGCTGCCATACTGTCGCCCTCTGTTGCCGGGTAGCGCCCCGCCAAGGGCTCCGAGGCCAAATAGGTGACGTGTTCTCTTAATTTTTCCTGTTCAATTTCCGGGTTTATGTCGTAACCGGGTTTACATTGCCATAAGGCAAACGAAATAATGACAAGGGTCAGAGTCAGGGGAAATTTTTTTGTCATGCCTTTTACCATTTAAATGTTGTATAGTAGGTGGTTGTATTGTTGGTATTGTCAATGATTATCAGCTCCAGCTCATGCTCCTGGCCTCTTTTAATGCGGCTATCATCCAAGTAGTGGGTAATCCGGTCGTTCTTGGCATCGTACTCAAACAATACCCATTGGCCATCGATAAAGCCATCGAAGGAGTTGATGCCCGATAGCTCATCTTCCATAATAAAGCTTATTGCCGATTTGTTTCTGTGCAAAGGAGTGGTAAATTCCGGCTTCAACACAGGGGGCACCGTATCTATGGCAAGGGCATAAGTACCAAAGCTGCGGCTTTGAAAAAGAAACCGGTTTTCTTTCACCTCACCCGTGAAGGCCTCTTTCTCGCCCTCTTTGTCCAATTTTACGGCCACTATTTTTTCGGTAAGATCTGGCGCTATTTGGGGTACCTCAATGCCCGCCTCAAAGTGTTTGTGTAGCGGAGTTGTTGCTTTGTGAATTTGATACAGCGGGGTAAGGAGGTTGGCTGTTAGTTGTTTATGAATGGCATAGCGAAAGTGCAGCGTGTCGTACAAGGCATTCCCCGGTACGCGGATTTCGAATCCCGGAGCAGTAAATTGGTTAACCTCTTTTTTATAGTCGAAGCGTATTTTCGGCGATCTTTCCGATGCTTGCAAGGGTGCCTCTTTGCCGCCTTTTACAAAGAAAGTGAGGGTAGAGGTGTTGCCCTCAAAATCATCGGCAGTAAGGGTTACCTCATAGGTTTTTGGTTCGTGGAACCGGAAAATGCCGCGGTTTAAGTGGTAGTCGTATATCGAAAGTTTGTTGTTGGGCTGAATGTAGGTTCGCTGGATTTGCTTATTCTGCTCCACCTTGGCAGCATAATCGATATGGCTGTTGATGTAGCGCGTTTCGGCAAACGAGAAGCGATCCATGATACTGCGATAGATGGTTTTATTGTCGATAGTAACCGATAAGCTTCGGAGGCCGCAACGATTATGTGTACCATTCAGGTAGTCGTAAATTTCCACGCCAAAGGCGGCACTTCCTCGTATGTGGAGGGTGTCAGCATCGGCTATCCGGAAGTGTCGTGGAGTGCCATTGGTGCGGGTGTTCTTGTACAGGGGGGTATTTTTTTTATTTACACGGCTTTCGGGCGTCATGGGGTATACAGCCAGCGTTGTGAAGCGGGGGGCAATATCATCGCGCACCTTCACATTGTAAAACATGGGATTAACAGGCTTTTGGTTGGCGGCATTGCGTACTTCGTAGTGTAAGTGCGGCCCCATAGAACTTCCCGAATTGCCGGAAGTGCCAATGATTTCGCCTCTTTTTACCGGGAATTGCGAAGCCCTGGGAAAGAGGTTTACCTCAAATTGTTGCTTTTTGTACTGTTGCTGTTTTACCCACCGGGCAATTTCAGGGGCGAAGCTTTTTAAGTGCCCGTAAACCGTTGTGGTGCCGTTTGGATGGTTGATATAGAGTGCCTTGCCATAGCCGCCGGAAGAGATGTTGATGCGTGAAACATACCCATCGGCAGGGGCCTGGATGGGCAAGCCGGTTCGGCCTTGCGTTTTTATGTCTACCCCTGAGTGAAAATGACCACCCCTGAGTTCCCCAAAACTCCCCGAAAGATAAGGCGGAATGGTTAACGGTGGCAGCATCTCTTTTTCAGGGGTGCGCTGCGCGTAGGAGGGGGCTATGAAAGGGATTGCCAATAACAGGGTAAATAGAAGTCTGCTCATCTTTCCGTATCCTTTTAAAAATTGCTTAACAAAACTATAACTTAATTTGTTTTTCCTAGTAAAATAGATGTGTGAATATTTTTGAAATTGGCACAGCAATGTTAATTTTGTAAGCCATACAGATTACCCGTGTTATGAATGCTGAACAAAAAGAATTACTAACCACCCTGCAAACAAAGGTAAAGCATCTAATGACTTTGCACAATGAGCTTTTGCAGGAAAACAAGCATTTACATAACAAGGAGAAGGAATTGAAACAACAACTTCAGGAACGAGACGAAGAGGTGCTCTTCTTGAAAAATAAATATAATAAGCTTAAATTAGCCAAGAGTATCTCGGCCTCAGCCGGCGATTCACACGAGGCTAAGATTAAGATTAATAGGATAGTGCGGGAGATTGATAAATGTGTTGCACTTTTGAACCGATAGTTTTTGATGACGATGGACGATAAGCTTTCGATAAAAGTAAATGTGGCGGACCGATATTATCCGCTTAAGATTGAAAGATCGGATGAGGAGAAGATTCGAAAAGCTGCTCGGTTGATTAATGAGAAAGTGTTGCAATATAAGCAACGATATACTGATAAGGATATTCAGGATTTTCTGGCCATGGCTGCTTTGCAGTATGTTATTAAGGTTATTGAGCATGAACAGAGCCAGGATGAAGATGACCTGACCGACGCATTGAAGCGTATGGATGAGGCCGTGGACGAATATCTGGAAAGACAACACTAAGCGTTCTTTGAATAATAATAGTGCCCGCATTGGATTTCTTTAACAACTCGGAAACTCAACACTACTAAAATTGGAGTAAAACTCGTTTGGGTAAGGGCAGGCCTCATTTTTGATTCGTCAAAAAGCTTTATGCCAGAGGAAGGCCGAACCTGAATGGTAGCTCCACCCATGTAAATACAGGGGTTTTTTCAAGTTTTAGAGGAATCGGTGCGGGCTTTTTTATGCATAAATTTTTGTAATTCACGATAAATAAATTGTTAAACTAAATACTCACATATATGATACCAATACACCTTATTGGACTCGTTCCCCCGCTTACACTCGGTTTGATTGTAGGCGTGTCGGCATTTGCCGTCGGTGGACTTGTCTCGTATTTCGTATGGGATAAAGCCCTTAAGAAAAAAAGCAGCAAGATTATCAAAGAGGCCCAGGTAGAGGCTGATGTTATCAAAAAGGATAAAATTCTTCAAGCCAAAGAGAAGTTCTTACAGCTCAAAGCTGAGCACGAAAAGCATATAAACGAGCGTAATAACAAAGTTCTGGCCCTGGAGAATAAACTGAAGCAGAAAGAGGCCAATCTTTCGCAGCGTATTGAGGAGAGCCAGCGCAAGCACAAAGAGGTGGACGCGATTCGCGAAAATCTGGAAGTGCAGATGGATGTTGTGGAGAAGAAAGGCGAGGAGCTGGAGAAAATGCATCGCCGCCAGGTGGAACAGTTGGAAGCTATTTCCGGTTTGAGTGCTGATGAGGCCAAGCAACAGCTTATTGAATCGCTGAAGGCCGAAGCGAAAACCGAGGCCATGTCGGAGATCAATGCCATTATGGAGGAGGCCCGCATGACGGCCAATAAAGAGGCCAAAGGCATTGTGGTAAAATCCATTCAGCGGGTGGCTACCGAGAGCGCTGTAGAAAATTCAGTAACCGTCTTCAATATCGATAGCGACGAGATTAAGGGTCGTATTATCGGTCGCGAAGGACGAAATATCCGTGCATTGGAAGCTGCTACAGGCGTTGAGATTATTGTGGACGACACCCCTGAAGCCATCATTCTTTCGGCTTTTGACCCGGTGCGTCGGGAGATTGCCCGTTTGGCACTTCACCAACTGGTTACCGACGGACGTATTCACCCTGCCCGTATTGAGGAGGTAGTGGAGAAAACCCAAAAGCAGATTGAAGAGGAGATTATTGAGGTAGGGAAACGCACGGCCATCGATTTAGGTGTGCATGGTTTGCATCCCGAGATTATACGAATGGTGGGAAAAATGAAGTATCGTTCGTCCTATGGTCAAAATTTGTTGCAACACTCACGCGAGGTGGCAAACTTGTCGGCCATTATGGCGTCGGAGCTTGGTCTGAACCCCAAACTAGCCAAACGTGCCGGACTGCTGCATGATTTGGGTAAGGTGCCGGACGATGAGCCGGAATTGCCACACGCTATTTTGGGTATGAAGATTGCCGAGCGCTTTAAGGAGAAACCGGAGGTGTGTAACGCCATCGGAGCTCACCACGACGAAATTGAGATGAATACCCTTCTGGCGCCTGTTATTCAGGTGTGCGATGCGATTTCAGGTGCTCGTCCGGGTGCCCGTCGGGAAGTGGTGGAGTCTTATATTAAGCGATTGAAATCGTTGGAAAACCTGGCTTTATCCTATCCGGGCGTAATGAAAACCTATGCCATTCAGGCAGGACGTGAATTGCGCGTGATTGTAGGAGCCGAAAAGGTGGGCGACAAGGAAGCCGAGGAGCTGTCATATGAGATTTCGCAAAAAATACAGAGCGAAATGACCTACCCGGGGCAAATTAAGATTACGGTAATTCGTGAAACCCGAGCCATTAATTATGCCAAGTAGATTGTAAATTATCAAGTTATAATTTTCCAAAAAAGTGGTTGCCGTCAGGCGCCACTTTTTTGTGTTTTAGTGCGAATAGAGTGAGACCTGACAACGTCCGAAGGTCTTGTCAGCCTCTATTTCATGCGGCAGGACAAAGATGACAACACCAGTAGTTGAAGGGTGTGTATTGTAGAGACGCGATTAATCGCGTCTCTACAATACACTTTATCTGGCGGATCTTTCAGCCCCTGATTCCTGAGCGTTGGTAGCTGTGGCCCATCGCTCTTCATTTGAAAAGCCCTGAAAGGGCTAGAGTTATAGCGTAGGGCAACGCCCTACGTAAATATCACCCAACCTATACACCTCAACGGGGTGTGAGCATGGTTTTTATTGCATATTTTCAACACTGGACGTTGTCGTCTGTTATTGCGTACGCATTTTTCAGGGCCTGACACTACACCAACAATGTGAATGTTTGCGGTTATGTTGGGGTCTGGAT
>JAWOEH010000198.1:0-35903 GCA_046482855.1 Bacteroidales bacterium
ATGGGAGGCCGCTGGGGGATGTAGTGCTCTATTGTGCTTTTGTTGGCTAGTATTGTTGCTTTTTTGCTCATCTCCCGGTTGTTAGTTGTTTTTTTCAGGAGCCTCAAGATCTTCCCAAAAATCATAAAAGTTAAACCATTGATAGGGGAAGGCTTTTAGCTTTTCTTCCAGGTTTTGAATATAGAGGCGCATGGTTTTTTTTACCTCTTCTTCTTGCGCTTGTTTGGGTCTGACTCGTGCAACAGTAAGAGGCGGTGTAGCATAAAAGTGGTAGTGGCGCTTACTTTCTTTCATGGCAAAAGCAAAAGTTATAGGAACTTGAAAGTGAGCGGCAAGCATATAAGGACCTGTTGGAAACAGCGCGTTGTAACCGAAAAAAGGGAGTTTCTTCGTGCTGTGCTCATCCACAAAACGGTCGCCATTCATGGCTATGAGCTCGTTGTTGCGCAGGGCTTTCTCAATTTCAATAATATGGGAAAGATCCTCCTTTATCGGAATAATCCCTATGGGCTTATCTTTCATAACTGATTCCAGATAGTCCTTTATCTGCTGATGTTCTGCATCCACCATGAGGATATTTATACGCGTATTTAGCCGGTTGAGTAGTTGGCCGGCAATTTCAAAGTTGCCAATGTGCGCATTGATGATGATCCCTCCTTTTCCGGCTTTTACCATATCGTGAAGGTGATTCTCTCCGTCAAAGTCGTAGGTAAACCACTCTTTTTTACCACTTAATATGGCAATTTTATCGATAAGGATCTTGCCGAAAGTGTAATAACTTTTATATACGCTTTTCCGGGCTTGCCGAGGCGATTGCTTCCATATGTGGCGGAAATAATTATAGATGGGGCGTGTGGCCTCCGAAGCAAAAATATAGTAGTAAAGGGCTACAAAACGAAGAAGGCCATAGGCAAATGTTAGCCCCAGGCCTTTGATGGTGAATACAAAAATTCTGTAGCCCCAAATTTGTCCTCTCGATTGCCCTTTCCACTCTGGCATATAAACTGCTTATTGTTTGGATGCGTTCACACGCTGCTCAATGTAATCGTAAAAATCCTGTAGCGTTTTTATCGATGCAAAATCTTCGCCTTTTACCTTAAAACCAAAGTTTTTTTCAATAATTACTACCAAATCAACATAGTCAAGGCTGTCAATTTCCAGTGTCTCTTTTAGGTTTGCTGATGGGACTAGTTGTTCCGCCTCTAATTCAAATTCATCAATAAGGAATTCGTCTACTTTGTCAATAATCTCCTTCTTCTCCATGCTAACGAATTATTTGTACTTTTTAACGATAATTGCTGAGTTTGTTCCGCCAAAACCAAAGGAATTTGACAGAAAGGTATCAATATTATGGGATTTTAATGTTTTGGTGGCAATATTAAGTTTCCTTGAATGTTCATCGGGTTCCGAGAAATTGATGTTGGGAGCAACAAAGTCGTTGTGCATCATAATAAGTGAGTAAATAACTTCGCTGGCTCCGCCCATCCACATTTCGTGGCCGGTCATTGATTTGGTACTGCTCACCGGTGTGTTATTGTTACCCACAATATTGGCAATGGCTTCGGCTTCATTCTGATCACCAACAGGAGTAGCCGTTGCATGTGCATTGATGTAGTCCAATACATCGGATTTGATATGGGCCATGTCCAGTGCCATTTTCATAGCACGTGTGGGACCTTCGATATTGGGAACCGAGATGTGATCGCCATTAGAAGAGAACCCGTATCCGATAATCTCTCCTAAAATAGGTGCGCCCCTTCGTTGAGCCGATTCTAATGACTCAACAATTAGTGTGGCTGCACCACCACTTGGCACCAATCCATTACGTGTTTTGTCAAAGGGCCGACAGGCTTTTTGTGGCTCCTCTTCGTAGGTGGAAAAGGCGCCAAGTCCGTCGAAACTTCCCATTGATTCAGCATTTATTTCCTGCCCACCACCACAGATAATCGTTTCTTCCAACCCGCTTTTTATCAACTGGTAAGCCAATCCAAGGGCATGTGAACCACTGGCACATGCGGCACTAACGGTAAGATTAATCCCTTTTAGCCGAAAAATGGTGGAAAGACTCATGGTGATGGTGGAATTCATACTTTGGAAGATGCCTCCTGAACCAATTAGTGCTGTGTCTTTTTTTGCTTTTAGAGCCTCGTGCGATTCAACAACAGCTTTTGCTGAGCTGTCGTTGCCATATAAGATACCTACAACATTTTTATTCAGGTATTCCTGGTCAATTTTTGCCTGAGCCAGCGCATCAACCGTTGCCATATAGGCATATTCGCCCTCTTCGGCAATACCCACTCGTTGGCGTCGCTTAAGCAGGCCTTTTAAGCTGGGGCGCTCCAATATGCCTGTGAGACCGGAGCGAAAGCCCATTTCTTTGCGAACAGGATCGAATCCGATGCCCGAGCGTCCGTTGTATAGAGAGTCCGTTACTTCGTCGATGGTTTTTCCGATAGTAGAGTAGATACCTAATCCTGTAATTACTACGCGTTTCATATCTATTCTTTTGCTGGTTAGGTGTGTAGTCCGCCGTTTACGGAAATCACTTCTCCTGTAATATAGGAAGCTTTTTCGGAAGCCAGAAAAGCCACAACTTCGGCAACTTCTTCGGGTTTTCCAAAGCGATTCATTGGAATCATGCGCTTGAGTTGCTTTTCATCTAAATCTTCGGTCATATGGGTGCGGATGTATCCTGGCGCAACTGCATTTACTGTCACATTTTTTTTTCCTGTTTCTTGCGCCAGAGCTTTGGTAGCTGCAATAACCCCTCCTTTGGCCGCTGAATAATTGGTTTGTCCGGGCAAGCCTTTAATACCTGATAACGACACCATATTAACAATGCGCCCGTATTTATTTAGGAGCATATCTTGCAATACTGCCTTTGTTATATGAAAGAAACTATTGAGGTTGGTGTTCAGCACTGCATCCCAGTCGTCATTGTTCATCCACATGAGTAAGGCATCTTTGCGGATTCCTGCATTGTTTACTAAAATACTTATGTGTTCATCGGGGTGGTTTGCTTTCCATTGGTCAATGGCTTGTACAATCGCCTCTTTTGAACTTACGTCAAAGGGAAGCAACTCGGCTTTCCCGCCTTGTTGCTCAATGGATTTTCGTGTTTCTTCGGCAGCTTCCCGATTGCTCTTGTAATTGATGATAATCTGGTGCCCCTCTGCTGCCAGTTTCATGGCTACTGCTTTCCCTATTCCTCTGGATGCACCTGTAATTAAAGCATACGTCATAAAAAGATGATCTTTCCGTTTAAATAATCGCTAAGCGATTAACAAAAATATAGTCTCTAAGGTTCTTTATATCTTTATATTTAGGTGTGTCCTCAATGAACTTTGGCACAATAGCACGCATATTGTTAAATATTTGCCGACTAGTGGGCGTTAACGCATCGGCACATGCCAGGTAGTCGATAGCTTGAAGAATGGCAATATAATGAATTGCTGCTACTTCAAATGTGTTCATTACAACTTTCCTGGCCATTAAAGCTGAATTGGTTCCCATGCTTACAATATCCTGATTGTCGTTATTGTTGGGGATGCTGTGGATATACATGGGATTGCTCAGGGTTTGGTTCTCGGCAGTGGTGGATGTGGCAGTAAATTGCATGCCTTGTATGCCCAGATTTAACCCCAGTTTGCCAAGGTTTACAAAGGGAGGCAAAAGGTTATTGATCTTGTCGTTTAACAAATAGTTTAACTGCCGCTCCATTAGCATGGAGAGTTTTGTTGTGGCAATTTTTAGCTTGTCCATCTCAAAGGAAACATAATCGCCATGGAAATTCCCTCCATGAAAAACGTTCTGAAATTCATCAGAAATAATGGGGTTATCATTTACTGAGTTGACTTCTCTTTCAAGTACCTTTTCTGCGTTTTCAAGTGTCTCGAGTATGGGGCCAATGATTTGTGGCGCACAGCGCAGGCTATAATACTCCTGCACCTTCTCCTTGATGATATCTACCTCAACTGTCTTTTCATAGAGATGCTCGGGTCGTTTCTTTATGCGCTTACTTTCCGCCAGCATCTCGCGCATGGCCTTTGCAACAGCTTGTTGCCCCGGGTGCTGTTTGGCTTGGTTTAGAGGAGCCGAGAAGTGATCGTCGTACGATTCAACCAACTCGTTAAGGATGCCAGTGGCTGCTATCGACCAATTGATAAGATTACGCAGATGAAGGGTGTTGATAATACCTATACCCGACATACAAGAAGTGCCATTAATCAAAGCCAGGCCTTCGCGAAGCGTGACTTCTATAGGTGCTAATCCATGCTGTTTAAAAACCTCCTTTGTGGGCTGGTATTCTCCATTATGAAAAACCTCGCCCTCACCAATTAGTACTAATGCCAGATGAGAAAGCTGTACCAAGTCGCCGCTGGCTCCAACACCACCATGTTCGGGGATGAGGGGATAAATGTTGCGATTGATGAGTTCTTTAAGTAACTGAACCACCTCGGGTTGTACCCCCGACTTAGCTTGCATGAGCGTTGTCATACGCGCAATCATACAAGCTTTTACGCAGATATTGGGCAAGGGTGAACCGGAGCCGGAACTGTGACTGCGAATTAAATTGTATTGGAGATCTACAATATCCGAATTATTGATCCGATATTGCGCCATGGGGCCAAATGATGTATTAATCCCATAAATCACCTTATTTTTTGAAAAGTCTTGTAAAAACTGATAATTAGTTTGCAGTTTCTGGATGGCTTGGTTGGCTACCTCAATCTTCTCCTCTTCAAACAATATATTATAGAAATCCTCGATGGTGATTTCCCTTTCCCCAATAATAATCATGATATTTTATCTATAGTGTTGTTCGAAATCAGGTTTTTTAGGTGGTTTCTAAGTTCTGCAAATTTAATAATTTGTTTAAATTAAGGCGGGTTTTATACTTTTTTTGAGCGAAAAATCCATTATTGTTGGCTAAATTGTAGGCTGCACGTTCAAATGGCTTTGTTTCTCTGGCAATAACATGGTTCTATTGTGCGTTTACAAAGATTAGGGATTGCTTTCCGGCAAATCCGAAAAGCAATCCCTAATCTTTATCTACTTTCTAAGTAAAGGTTGTTGCGAACCTAATGGAGCATGCTGAAATTTTTATTAACTCAGTAATGCGAAAACATCAATAAGCTAGCTTATTGATGTTTATCTTCAACCCTTCGCTTGTATCTGCACTTACTAAATAAAGGAAATGCAAATGTACGCCTTCAGAAGCTTTAATACGCATGACTTCGGATGTATTTGCCCAAGGCTTTTCCGCAAGTGCCGAACGCATCAATCAAACGGTGTCTGGTATCCCGATTGTTCTCTCCCGTCTCCTTACCCCGGCATCTGTTAAATTCAACAATGGCTAATGTGTCCCTGGGTTGACCTTTCGGATAAAAAATCGCCAATATGTTTATCTCAGCACTTTTTTCCGAGTACTTAACTTTAAAGCCTGGTTCCATATAGGTGACTCTTACTACCATTTGGTGGCTGGCATTCGTCAAATGGTTGGCTCGGTTAACTTTGCGCACATGTTTAAAAAATGCTTCTGAAAATATGGGCTCGAAGTATTTTTCCCGATCAGTGTACCAATTTTCACGCCATGAGTCACCACTACCTGCTTTTTGTCGGTTTAAATCTTGTTGCTTCTCCTCCAGGTAGGCTGTTTCAGTTTTGTACTTGCTGATGACAACGTTTTGATAGTCGAATGTCAGGTGCAACTTCTCAACCTTATCGATAAAATCGAAGTTCCCTTTGATTGTTTGTATAGGCTGAGCATTAGCGAAAAAGCTTGTGCTCAGAAGGATAAATGTGATCCAGCGAAGATACATAACAAGAGGTATTCGTTACACAAATATCGCTAAAGCTGCGTGAATCAAGGAGGTGAAAATCAAAGTTATACCGGTGGCTTTGTGTATTTGCATCCGGATTTTAAGTAGGCGCAGTCCGCTAATTAGCTGAAACAGTATCAAAATAAAATTGATAATGCCCAGAACCAGAATGATATTGATGCCGGCAATCATCGCTATTCGATTAAAGTAACAGTGTGTTTGGCAATGTTTTTCGAACCATGCGTATTGCAATGACCTTCAGCTTCCAAGGCGAGATTCTCTTTCAGTGTTACCTTGTAGGTGAGTTTAAAATTCTCCGAATCGGGACGATCCTTCTTATAGCTCCATTCTTTTAACAGTTCGCCATTAGCCCGAAGTTTTACCCAGTTGGTGTGATGGAGAAAATTGTTGCCATTGTGCTTAACATGAATAGTAATGGTAATTTCTTCTCCTTTTTTTGCCTCTTTGGGTGCATCAATTTCTACCGATGTCTTATTTGCAAAGGCTGCTGAGCTAAGGATTAACAGGCTCGCTAAGGTAATTAGGAAATGTTTCATGGTGAATGAATTTTAGAGGTAAAAATACATACCGGTATGCTGGATACCGATATGTACAAGTTACAAATTACCAGTGGTAATTGTTTTGTTCTCAGGTAGATTTCCGATGGGGATCTAAAAATAAAGTTAATCCCTTCTGAAGCCTTTGCCTCTTCTTCTTCCATTTTGGTTCATTGTGCTCCTGTTTGACCAAACCGGACTAAGGTTTGAACTCCTTAAAGTTACGACCTCGTCTTCAAGGTGCACTTCTTGTGCAATGTAATGGTTTTCGGGAAGATCGGGAGTGGCGAATACGGCAAAAGTAACTTTATCACCTCTGTTTAAAGGTGTAATAAGATCCTCAACAACTGTTGTTGGTCCCAGGTGGATGTTAAGTTCTCGTGCAGTCGATTCGGAGGTTGTAATAACAAGATGTCTGCCTTGGGCATACTTGCCTGTGGTTTCGGTGCAGGGTTCATCCACTATTTTCACAATGCTTCCGGTAACGGATTGAACCTCAGGGGTTGTAGCCATTGCGCCAACGCCCTGATTGTTGCCTGTACCTCTTTGTGCAAAAGTACTTGCTGTTAGCATTACTAAAATTGTTGTAAACAGATGTTTTGCCAGTTTCATGATGTGTGTCAGTTTTAGATTTTAAAATAATATAACTATGTAAATATTTACATTAGTGTGACAAGCTAAAACTGGTTTTCTTACAGCAACTATTCACTTTTTTGCTAATAGGAAAGAGGCGTAGTCTATAATGTATTGCTATATAATAGGTTAGTATTTTTGCGTGGGTTAGCTCTTATCTTTTTTTTTGCCTTTGCGTTTCTTTTGTACTGTATAGCCAAATTTTCCGACTTTTTCGCCCAGAGTATAATATTTGCCATGGCTATAGGCAATGGGTTCAGCATGGTTGAAGTGGAATTTCCCGTTGTTTTCTTCAAAATACTTGTCATCGGCGTTAACCGCAACAACTTCGGCAATGAACATATCGTGAGACCCCAGAGGAATTATTTGCTCCACCTTACATTCAATGTTCATAGGTGATTCTTTAATTAAGGGAGCCTTAACCAATTGTGCTGGCTCGGGAGTCAGGTTCATCTCCTTGAATTTGTTGTAATCCCTGCCACTGCGTACTCCGCACCAATCTGTTGCATGTGCAAGCTCTTTTGTGGTAAGGTTAATTACAAATTCGCCACTCGATTTAATCAGTTCGTAGGAATGTCGTTCGGGACGAACTGAAATGTAACATTTCGGTGGATTTGAATTAACTGTGCCTGTCCAGGCGATGGTAATAATATTAAAATTTTCCGGAGTGTCTCCACATGTTACCATTACGGCTGGCAGGGGATAGATAAGTGTACCGGGTTTCCATGGAATTTTTGCCATATTATATTTTGTTTATTTGGTTAAATGACTTTTGGCTAATTTATCACAAAGGGTATGCTCTGTGTGGTGATTGTGTCCTTTTACCCATTTAATTTCAATGATTTTATTTCGGGTGAGCTTGTCGAGTTGAATCCATTGTTTTTTGTGACGGGCCTTTTTGCCTGATGCTGTATACCAGTGGTTGTGACGCCAAACTTCAATCCAGAAAAGCAATCCCTTAATTACATATTGGCTGTCAGTAACAATACGTACACGCCTTTCTTTTCTGAGGTAGCGCAAGGCTTGTATAACTGCATGTAGTTCAATAAGATTATTTCCTTGTAATCGGGTCTCATTTGAGATGATTTTCTCTTTATTCGTGTTTTTGATGAGCACTGCATATCCGCCTTTTTCCTTTGTATTGTCGTAGCTTCCATCGGTGTAGGCAACAGCCGTGGTGAGGGGCAACCATTTTTCTTGGCTAATTCGAAAAGGGTGTGTTGTTTTGTCCAGAATGATGAGTTGGTCTGCTTTTGTATTGATTTTTGGCTGTTTTACCCCTAGTACGATGAAAAGATTCAGCCCAGCCTGAAAAGTCGCTTTCGGAATACTTTTTACTATTCTTATTAGCTGCTCCTGAAATCTGCTGACAAAATCTCTGAAATGGGTATTATTATTCTTTCGAAATACTAAAGTATGATTATCAATCCTATAACTGGCAAGCAATACCCTGTTTTTGTAGCGGATTCTCAGGATAGCACTCTCTGAATTCATGCGAAGAACAGATAGCCGTAGTCGTTTGGGTGTATCGCTTTTCACAAATATTAGTTATCCAATACTCTTCTGTCGTATAGTAGGGGTTCATACTTTGGCTCTAAGGTGTTGCTCCAGCCAATAAGGTACTTGGTTAAATCCTCAATTTCCAAAAGGCGAATTTTCTTTGCGTACGGATCACGCATGATATCATTTGGAAAATGCGCCTTGGCAAGAGCTGTATTTTTCTCATTGCGTTTATAGATGGTTGGGTAAAGATCCGCTGCTCCAAAAAGGTGCAAAAAGTTGTGGGCAATTTCTGATGGATATTTATAGCTAACAATTGCGTACTCAACATCTTTTGTATTTAATGTATTTATGGCCAGTGATATATCGCTTTTGTAGTAGTTGTTTACCATAAATATCAGGGCAACACTCTCAACATTGTATTCGTCACGCAAATAGGCAATTAGTCGCTCTTTGTTTTTGGGTTTGCGTATTTCAGGAATGCCATCCTTTTCCGGAACAGGAAATGACGCGCCGGCTTTCCGCGCAATGTAGTCCGACCATTTGTTCAACGCGGTGAGCCCCTTGTTGAGATTAGGTTCGGTAGCCGACAGGTAAACTGACTCTTCTGGCAGATTCTTCTTTACGGTAGTGTACTCCTGGCCAATATAGTAATCGGTAATAATATTTAAGGGTATCGTATTCTCTCTGGCCTTGGACTCTACCCAGTTTACGGCCACACGTACACTATCAAGGGTGCTCCGTATATCAAATTCTGTCCACGGTGCAGTAGAGCGTGTATCAACAAAAATAGTATATAAGAGAACGTTTCCGGTAAGTGTTTTACAAACATTTGTGTTCTTTCCGCGTGTGTAATCCAGCTTTTTAAAGCTGATGCAGCCTGTTGCGTTGGCTATGATGAGGAGTATAACTATTAGTGAGCGTGAGCGTTTCATGGATCGATTTAAAACTTATTCAGACACAAATATACTTTAAATGTATAGTTTTCTTTAATTTATTCCAAATTCACTTTTACCAATCCCCCTTTCTGTATGTCCTTTTGTGATTTAGTCTGCCATTATGTCTGTTACGATTGAGGTTACTATGCCATTATGTCTGTTTTTTTGATCGAATAACAGGCTGGAAGGATTTTTGATTCACCTGAGCTAAAATGAACAAATTGAGTAGTTGAACATATTACTAAATAGGATTATGTAGTAATTATGATAACAAAAAAAATAAAGATATAGGAGAGTTTACTTATGAAGATGGACAATTTTACAATACGCGCGCAGGAGGTTATACAACAAGGTTTTACCATTGCCCAAGGCAGTGAGCAACAAGCAGTGGAAGATGCTCACTTACTGAAGGCTGCACTTGAAGAGGCCGAAAATGTAACGACTTTCCTCTTGAAGAAACTAAATGTATCACCCATAGCTTTATCGCCGGTGGTGGAGAAGCAAATTTCTTCCTATCCAAAAGTTACCGGAGGAGAGCCATACCTTGGAAAATCGGCATCCGAAGTGCTGCAAAAGGCTTTAGCCGAAGCCAAAAAGATGGGTGACCAATATGTTTCTGTGGAGCATTTATTGTTAGGAATGGTTTCCTCCTCGGGAAGCATGGCTCAGCTTTTAAAAGATAATGGTATAACCCACAATCTTTTGGAAAAAGCCATAACCGATTTGCGGAAAGGAGCCAAGGTCGAAAGCCAGACTGCGGAAGATACCTACAACTCCTTAAACCGATTTGCCATTGACTTGATTGAGCAGGCACGAAAAGGTCGTCTCGATCCGGTAATTGGTCGCGATGAGGAGATACGACGCGTATTGCAGATCTTATCGAGACGAACAAAAAACAACCCCATACTTATAGGGGAGCCTGGAGTTGGGAAAACCGCTATTGCTGAAGGTATTGCGCATCGTATTCTGGATGGCGACGTACCGGAAAACCTGAAAGAGAAGAAGATATTTGCTCTTGATATGGGAGCCATTATTGCTGGTGCCAAGTATAAGGGCGAATTTGAAGAACGTTTGAAAGCAGTAGTCAAGGAAGTTGTAGCTTCAGAAGGCGAAGTGGTTCTTTTTATCGATGAAATACATACGCTGGTAGGGGCAGGGAAATCCGAAGGAGCCATGGATGCTGCCAATATTCTGAAACCTGCACTGACACGCGGTGAACTTAGAGATATTGGTGCCACAACACTTAATGAGTATCAGAAATATTTTGAGAAGGATAAGGCTCTGGAGCGACGATTCCAGAAAGTACAGGTGAACGAACCTGATAAGCTCAGTGCAATTTCCATCCTTCGAGGAATTAAAGAGCGGTACGAACAACACCATAAAGTGCGCATTAAGGATGATGCCTTAATTGCTTCTGTGGAGTTATCGCAAAGGTATATAACCGATCGATTTTTGCCCGATAAGGCAATTGATTTAATCGATGAAGCGGCAGCCAAACTTCGCCTTGAGATGAATTCGGTGCCGGAAAATATTGATGAGCTTGAACGCAAAATTAAACAACTGGAGATAGAGCGAGAAGCCATTAAGCGTGAAGGTGATAAGCCAAAGTTGAACCGGTTATCGGAAGAATTAGCTAATTTGCAGGAGCAGCGTTCACAAATGCGCGCCAAATGGGAAGCAGAGAAAGAGATTATTGATAGCATTCAGGATCACAGAACCGAGTTGGAGGATCTTAAAAATCAGGCCGACCAGTTTGAGCGAGAAGGAAATTATGGAAAGGTTGCCGAATTGCGCTATGGTAAGATGAAAGAAGCTGAGCAGCAGATAGAAGATTTGCAGAATGAGTTACTTGTGCGACAAGGCGATTTGGCCATGATTAAGCAAGAGGTGGAACAGGATGATATTGCCGAGATTGTTGCCCGCTGGACGGGTATTCCGGTTAGCAGAATGTTGCAAAGTGAACGGGAGAAATTACTCACCCTGGAAAGCGAATTGCACCGCCGGGTGGTGGGGCAGGAAGATGCCATTGCTGCTGTGTCCGATGCTGTGCGTAGAAGCCGTGCAGGTTTGCAGGATGCTAAGCGGCCCATTGGCTCATTTATATTCCTGGGTACTACTGGTGTGGGTAAAACAGAGTTGGCAAAAGCGCTTGCTGAATTCCTTTTTGATGACGACAACTTGATGACGCGTATTGATATGTCGGAGTATCAGGAAAGGCATGCAGTCTCTCGATTAGTTGGAGCGCCTCCGGGATATGTTGGCTACGATGAGGGCGGGCAATTGACCGAAGCTGTACGCCGAAAGCCCTACTCTGTGGTGCTTCTGGATGAAATTGAAAAAGCGCACCCCGATGTGTTTAACATCTTGCTGCAGGTGTTGGATGATGGGCGTCTTACCGACAATAAAGGCAGATTAGTGGATTTTAAGAATACCATTATTATTATGACCTCAAATGTGGGATCCCACATAATTCAGGAGAAATTACAAACCCTTTCGGAAACCAATAGAGAAGAGTTGCTGGATCAGGCACGTGACGAAGTATTGGCACTACTGAAGCAATCCATACGACCCGAGTTTCTTAACAGGATTGATGAAGTGGTTGTATTTGATCCGCTCACAGAAAAAGAGATCAAGCGAGTTGTTGCTTTGCAGTTTGAATTGTTGCAACGTATGCTTAAGGAGCAACAGGTGGAAATTCATCTCACCGAGGAGGCAACTGAGTGGCTTGCGAAAAGGGGATTTGATCCGCAATATGGAGCTCGTCCTGTAAAGCGGGTGCTGCAGAAGCAGGTGGTAAATCCCCTGTCGAAAAAGATTCTGGCTGGCGATATCAATAAGGACAAGCCTATTGAGGTATCCATGGAAGGGGATCAAATAGTATTTAAGAATGAGTAATAATAAAAAAGGGAGCGAAGGCTCCCTTTTTTTATGATGATAAGTTAAAACCTATTCTTTGTTGAAATCCATGAGGCAGTCTTCCAGGTTGTCACATATCTCAAACACATTGTGCAACTGCAGTAATTTTATCAACTCCATCACATCTTCCGATACGTTGCAGATCTTAAATTGGCTATCGTTATTTTTTGCATTTCGCAAAATGCTTAGCAAAGCACCAAAACCGGAACTATCAACATATTCAATACTGCTCATGTCCAGAACAAGCTTTGTGTTTGGCTTTTTCAAGTATTGAGCTACTTCTTCTTTTAGCGCTTGTGCAATGAGAATGTTTAATTTGTTCAGGTTCTCAAAAGACAATATATCAATCCCGTTTTGGTTTTCGTGTTTCAACATAAGCTTTGGATTTTTTTTATTTGCAGTAAATTTAATAATTTTTTTTTACTTCTTTCAATTCTTTTATCGCTTCTGTTGTCTCCGTTATGAATCTTTTTATCGATTGGGGGTAGCTTTTTGTCTCTATCCCTTTTTTTGCCTGTTCCTCCAAAACTTTCATTTCCATGGCAAGATCATTAAGTCCCATCATAGTAAGAGCAGATTTTACTTTGTGAGCCGTTCGGCCTAGCTGCTCCCACTCGCCCAGGGAAAGTTCCTGCTGAAGCTGCATTTGGTATTCCGGCACCTGGCTGATGAACATATCAATGAGCTCATGAAAAAGCTCTTCATCGCCCGCCGAAATATCTCGCAGGTAACTTAAATCTATTTTGCCTTTTGTTTCCATTCCCATAGGTAAATATAAAACTTATTGCACGAAAAATGAAATTCTATTTTGCGAATATAGCCAATTTGAGGCTTTGTGTACTTGGATTACTTTAATTATTGAAATAGTTAACCTAAATTTGTAGAGTATCGTAAGAGCTTTAAGCTACATAACTTAATTCGAGGCAAATTTATGAAAAATGTCAAAGTCATTTTCCTGTTACTCTTCTTGATAGCGGGGATCTTACCGGGAAAAGCTCAGGAAGATCCTCTTTTGAAGAAAGCCAAATTAATGTACAATGAGGGTGTTCAAGCCATTGAACAAGGAGATTATGCTACAGCTAATGAAAGAATGCTGCAGTCCATTTTCTTTAAAGAGGATTTTGCTCTTCCTTACCTCGAACTGGCTAAAAACAGCCTTATTCAGGGCGATACCATCGAGGCTTATGAGCAATTGGCCCAGGCCTTACAAGCAGATAATAGCTTGGGAGAGGCGCACTACATGAAAGGGTATCTGGATTTTACAGCGCAAAAGTATGATGAGGCAATTGAAAATTTCACCATTGCTATTGAGCGAGGGTTTGAGTCGATGCCTGTATATTATTTTCGGGGTATTAGTCGATTTCGTCGTGAAGATTATCAGGGAGCTTTAGTCGATTTTTCGTTAACCCTTGATAAAAAGCATGATTTTGCCCGCGCTTTTGTTGAGCGAGGTAGTGCAAAGGCTCATTTGAACGATGTGCGCGGAGCCATTCTTGATTATGAACAAGCTCTTTCCTACGACTCTACCCTTTTGGTAGCCCATGTGAATATGGGGGTGGCGAAAACCCAGGTTGGCAATTTTCGGGAAGCTATTGAGCATTTTACCCATGCTTTAAAACTGGATGGCGATTATTGGCCTGCAAGGAATTATAGAGGGTTGGCCTATTACCAACTTGGTGAGTATCAGCAAGCGTTAAATAATTTTGAATACATCCTTTCAGCAAATAAAAACAATATTGTAGCACTCATTAATCAGGGCATTACGAAGGCACGCATGGAAAATTACCTGGGCGCTGAGAAAGCTTTTACACAAGTACTCCAATTGGACGATTCATGCGCTGAAGCCTATCTGAACAGAGGGTACGCACATGAATTCATGGGCAATTTCAAAGCTGCCTGCAGCGATTGGCGAAAGGCTAAAGAACTAGGGCTACAACAAGCTGATGCCTACCTTGACGAATGTGATAATGATAGTATTCCTACTGAATAAAAATAATATCGTATGAAACGTACTTTTATAACCCTATATTTTCTTTTTGTCTCTCTGCTTGTTGTTCAGGCTCAGCTCGACATTCCCATAAAAAAGCGAGAGTTTAAGATAAAAAAAACAGGTTTTAAAGATGCCTGGGGAAATGTAAGGACTGGTGATCAGTACTTTGATGCAGGGATTGGTACCTTCCCCGACGCACTCAAGCACTATTTATTAGCCTACCGGTACAACAAAAATAATCCGGAGCTGAACTACAAAATTGGCGTTTGCTATCTTACTACCAATAAATACAGCAAAGCACCCGAGTTTTTAGAGATGGCTTATCTGGCCAATGAGAATGTTGCCGAGGATATCCTTCTGATGATGGCCCGAGCCTATCATCTCAATTTACGTTTTGATAAAGCCATTGAATACTACGAGTCATTTTACGAACAACTAACCCGTAAAGCCCTTAAGCATCTTACCATTGATGTGCAAAAACTCATTACCGAATGCCGACATGGTAAAGAATTGGTTAGTAACCCCGATAGGGTGATTATTGAGAATATGGGTAGCCGAATCAATACCCAACACGACGATTACAACGCCGTGTTGCATCCCAATGATTCGTTGCTTTATTATACTTCCAGAAGCAAGGACTCACGAAAAGATGACCGATACAAGCTCGATAATAAATTCTATGAAGAAATTTTTGTTGCACGTGCTGCAGGTGAGCTTTGGCGTCGCGGACAACCTGTCGAGAAACGGTTGAATTCCGATAATCACGAATCCGTATTGGCCTTTAATGAGGACGGTTCGAAGATTTTTATCTACAACGGGGAAAAACGCGACGGCGAGATACTGGTTAGTGAATACCGGAAAGGCAAATGGAGAAGGTTAAAAACGATAAACCGCATAGGTAGTGGTGATAAGGAGACTTCTATCACCTTTATGCCAGGTGATAGTGTGGCTTTCTTTGTTTCGGAAAGATCGAAAGAGGGATTGGGCGGTAAAGATATTTATTGGACCCATAAAAATGCCAAAGGCAAGTGGGAACACCCGGTTAATCTTGGAAATGTTGTGAATTCCATTTACGATGAGGAGGCTGTGTTTTGGGATCCCTCAACTGAGCGCCTTTATTTTTCATCTAAAGGACATAATAGTATGGGAGGCTACGATGTGTTTTATACCTCCCAGGCCGATGATGGCAGTTGGACACAACCTGTAAACATTGGGTTCCCGGTTAATACCCCAAATGATGAACTTTTCTTCCACCCTATTGCTGAGAGTAATCAGGCTTATTTGTCGGCAAAACGCGACAATGGACTGGGTGGCTTCGATATTTATAAACTCATTTTTCTTGGCGAAGAAAAAGAGTTGCTTTCTGCTACTGCAAATAATTGGTTGACTTGGGATGTTAATCAGGATCCCATTCTTTTTTACCAGGAACCCGAAGGTATAAAAGTGGATACATCCGTCTACCTTGCCGGCCATATTCTCGATTCACAGTCACAAAGTCCCATAGTTGGTGCTCTTGAAGTGGTGGATCTGGAAAAAAGTGAAGTGATTGGGAAAGCTATAACAGACACTTCTGGAGCCTATAAAATACGTTTGCCTGAACGAAAGGAGTATGGAATTGAAATCACAGCTAAAGAATACCTTTATTTTGTAAAGATCCTGGATGTAAGTCAAATGCCTGTTGAAGAGGGGCTTGTTAAAAAAGACTTTACCCTGGATAAGGTGGCTGTGGGGGCTAAGATGATATTGAAAAATATTTTCTTCCAAACTAATAGTTCTTCACTTAAATCTTCCAGCTATACTGAGTTGAATCGGGTAGTTGAACTGTTGAAAAACAATCCCGGAATTCGTCTCGAAATATCCGGACATACCGATAATGTAGGTTCATACAGAGCCAATCTGAAGCTTTCGGAAGATCGTGCAAAGAGCGTTGTCGATTACCTTGTGGAACAAGGGATTGATAAAAAGCGGCTGGAATACAAAGGATACTCTTTTACCGACCCTATTGCCAATAATAATACCGAAGAGGGCCGAAGCCAAAATAGAAGAGTAGAGTTTAAGATTATAGGTAAGTAACAATACAAAGCAACAAGCAAGTAACGACTACTCCTTTGGCTAGCCGTTGCCTGCTTGTTTGTTGCTGCGCTTAAGCATATGGAAAGTTTCCTTTTTCTTAACAAAATTTATTAGCTTTGTCAAAAAAGAAGATAAGGTTACTTAACTTCTTTACAAACAAGTATTTATAAGTTAAAGTTTTAATCCATGAAAAATACAGCCTTTACAAAGTTTCACGAAGAGATGGGTGCGAAAATGGTACCTTTTGTAGGGTTTAATATGCCAATCGAATATTCCGGAATAAATGATGAGCATATGACCGTACGTGAAAAGCTCGGAGTTTTTGATGTTTCACATATGGGTGAATTTTGGGTAAAAGGACCCAAAGCATTCGAGTTGGTACAGAAAATCAGTACCAATGACGTAGCTGCCTTATACGATGGTAAAGTTCAATACTCCTGTATGCCAAATGGCAAGGGAGGAATTGTTGATGATTTTCTGGTTTATCGCATGGACGAAGAAACCTATCTGTTGGTAGTTAATGCTGCCAATATCGAAAAGGACTGGAGTTGGGTAAAACAGCAGGCAGAAGCACTTGCCATGGAAGTGGGCAAAGAGCTTTACAATGCTTCCGACGAGATTGCCCAGTTAGCCATTCAGGGACCATTAGCCCTGAAAGCTATGCAAAAGCTTACTGATGAGTCGGTGGAGGATATGGAATTCTACACACATAAGAAGATTACTTTTGCCGGAATTCCAAATGTTATCTTTTCCACAACAGGTTATACGGGTGAGCAAGGATGTGAAATTTATGTTGCTAATGAGGATGCAGCTAAGCTATGGAAAGCGGTGTTTGAGGCCGGTCAAGAGTTTGGCATTAAGCCCATTGGCTTGGGTGCCCGCGATACCTTACGACTGGAAGCAGGATTTTGTCTATATGGGAACGATATCAACGATACAACCTCTTCCATTGAAGGAGGTTTAGGATGGATTACCAAATTTGTTGACGGCAATAATTTCATTAATCGCGAGGAGTTCCAAAGACAAAAAGAAGAAGGCGTTTCCCATCGGTTGAAAGGTTTTGTGATGGAAGAGCGCGGTATCCCACGTCAACATTACAAAGTAGTAGATGCTGAAGGAAATGAGATTGGGGAAGTTACTTCCGGAACCATGTCACCAATCTTGAAAAAGGGTGTTGGTATGGCTTACCTTAAAAAGGGTTTTTGGAAGGCCGATACGGAGATCTTCATACAGGTGAGAAACAAAAACCTGAAAGCCCGTGTAGTGCGTCCACCATTTCATAAAAATGCATAAGACCTTACAATGATAAAAAGAAATGAGGCTGCCATCTGGTAGCCTCTTTTCTTTATGAGCACTGCTGAATTAGCTGATTTTGGTTATTTTTGCAGGAAATTTAATGCACTAATTTTATGGATGCAATACAACGAACGATTGAAGTGGCTTTTTCGCCAAGGCTTTTGCCTCTTTTTGAACCGGAAGGTAAATTGGTTGTGGTGACGGATATTTTGCGAGCTACCACGGTCATTACTACCATGTTTATGAATGGCGCTAAAGAGGTAATCCCTGTGCCGGACCTGGAGAGTGCTAAAAACTATAAGGATAACGGGTTTACTGTGGCAGCTGAACGTAATGGTTCACGTCTCGATTTCGCCGACTTTGGAAACTCTCCTTTTCTATTTACGCCCGAAACTGTAGGAGGAAAATCCATTGTGTACAGTACAACAAATGGGACGAATGCTATTCATATGGCTGCTCGTGGTTCGCAAGTGCTTATTGGTGCCTTTTTAAACCTGACTGCTGTTGCCAATTATATTAAGCAACAAAAGGAGGATGTATTAATTTTGTGTGCCGGATGGAAAGGAAAGTTTTGCCTCGAAGACGCTGTTTATGCAGGGGCTCTTTCTCAGTTGCTTCTTGATGACCATCAATTCCGTACCGATTGTGACTCGGTAAAGGCTAGCCTGGATTTTTGGCAGTTAGCACAGAAAAACCTGATGGGGTATATTGATAAAGTTGCACAGCGTACACGTTTGGGCAAATTAGGGCTCGATGATGTGATTGGGTATTGTCATGAGATCGACAAGACCGCCATTTTACCCGTTTTAGATGGAAATCACTTGGTTAACGTCAATAAAAAATAGTAACTTTACGAGGAATTTGGGCTTTTTAATCGAAGGCCTGCCGGTAAAAAGATGTTCAATATCATATCGTAAGCCTTCGACAAATTCGTTTTTTATTTGCAATTTGCATTCGCAAAATGTTACGGATATAAACACTTTAAAATCAATAAAATTATGAAAAAACATAATTTTTACGCAGGACCCTCAATTCTTCCTCAGTCAACAATTGAGAATACTGCCAAAGCAATTCAGGAATTTGCAGGTATGGGCTTATCTTTAATGGAGATCTCACACCGTAGCAAGCAATTTGATGCAGTAATGGCTGAAGCTCAGCAAGGATTTAAGGATTTGCTGGACATCCCTGCAGGTTATGAAGTATTGTTTTTAGGAGGTGGCGCCAGTACACAATTTGCCATGATTCCTTTTAATTTCTTTAACAAAAAAGCAGCTTACCTGAATACAGGTACTTGGGCCTCAAAAGCCATTAAGGAAGCTAAGAAATTTGGGGAAACAGTTGTTGTGGCATCATCCGAAGATAAAAACTTTAACTACATCCCTAAGGGATACGATGTGCCCGCTGATGCCGATTATTTCCATATAACAACTAATAATACCATTTTTGGAACAGAGATTAAAAAAGATTTAGACTGTCAGGTTCCTTTAATTGCCGACATGTCTTCAGATATTTTCTCTCGTCCTGTTGATATATCCAAGTATGCCTTAATTTATGGTGGGGCACAAAAGAACCTTGCCCCTGCAGGTGTTACATTTGTAATTGTAAAAGAGGATTTATTGGGGAAAGTAGATCGTGATATTCCTACTATGCTCGATTATACAACGCATATCAAAAAAGATTCCATGTTTAATACGCCGCCGGTAGTGCCCGTATTTGCCGCCAATGAAACCCTTAAGTGGTTGAAGGCGCAAGGAGGATTGGAGGCTATGCAAAAAATGAACGAGGAGAAAGCCGCCGTGTTGTATGATGAGATTGATCGCAATAAACTTTTCAAAGCAACTGTTGAGGCTGCTGAGGATCGCTCATTGATGAACATCTGTTTTGTGATGAATGAAGAGTATAAAGAGCTGGAAGGCGAATTCTTTGAATATGCCACCGAACGTGGTATGGTAGGAATTAAAGGGCACCGTTCTGTTGGTGGCTTCCGTGCTTCTACCTACAATGCATTGCCAAAAGAGAGCGTTGAAGCACTTGTGGCAACCATGAAGGAATTTGAAACCAAAAAAGCTTAATTCGACCGAATAGTCAAACCGGGGCAATTTACCTATTGTAGATTGCCCTTTTTAAAAAATCATTGGCCATGGCAAAATTAGTAGTTGCAACTGAAAAACCATTTGCTCCAAAAGCAGTGGAAGAAATAAAGGCAATCAGTGAAAAGGCGGGTTACGAATTCGCTCTTTTAGAAAAGTACACTGATAAAAGCCAATTGCTGGATGCCGTTAAAGACGCAACAGCACTTATTATCCGCAGTGATAAAGTAACAGCCGAAGTTATTGATGCGGCTAAAGAGTTAAAAATCGTTGTTCGTGCCGGTGCCGGTTACGACAATGTTGATTTGGAGGCTGCCACAGCTAACCAGGTTACTGTAATGAACACACCCGGACAAAATTCCAATGCCGTTGCCGAATTGGCGCTGGGCATGATGGTATTTCAGGCGCGTGGGAAATTTAACGGCAAAGCGGGAACCGAATTGAAGGAGAAAACCTTGGGAATTCATGCCTATGGTAATGTTGGGCAAAATGTAGCACGTATTGCCAAAGGCTTTGGCATGAAGGTGTATGCTTTCGATCCCTTTGTTGATAAAAATACCGTTGAGCAAGATGGCGTAACACCTCTTGATACAGTTGAGGATCTTTACAAAACCTGTCAGTACATTAGTTTGCACATTCCTGCGAATGATAAAACCAAAGGTTCCATTGGCAAAAACCTTCTGGGAATCATGCCCAAAGGTGCAACTTTGGTAAATACTGCCCGAAAAGAGGTTATACACGAAGAGGAGCTGGCCGCATTAATGGAGGAGCGCGAAGATTTTGTTTACCTTTCTGATATTGCTCCTGATAATGCTGAGCAACTCAATGAAAAGTATGCCGATCGTTGTTACTTTACTCCCAAGAAGATGGGAGCCCAAACTAAGGAAGCTAACATTAATGCAGGTATTGCTGCAGCTCAACAAATTGTAAACTTCCTGGAAAAAGGTGACGAAACATTCAAAGTGAACTAATGCAATTGCTTAGTAAAGCTGAAAAAATCTGACTCGACACCTGCTGTTGCCTTTTTGATAGGCCCGATAGCAGGTGTTGATCTGTTATCCCCGTGGAGTCGAAAATAAGTATGGCCTTTAAAGAAAGTGGATAATTCTTATATCTTTGCCGGCCAGATATTTTACAATTTTCTCGAATTTGTTTTATAATTAAAAATTAACATACAATGGCAATAATTAAACCATTTAAAGGCCTTCGGCCACCAAAAGATATCGCCAAAGATTTATCGGCACTTCCCTACGATGTTATGAACAGCGAAGAGGCTGCACAAATGGCTGAGGGTAAAGAGAATTCTTTATTGCACATTACACGCGCCGAGATCGATTGCCCTGCAGGCACCGATATTCACTCGGATACTGTGTACGAAAAAGCGGTGGAGAACTTCAAAAAATTTCAGGAAAAAGGTTGGTTAGTGAAAGAAGGCGAGCCTAAGTTCTACATCTACGCGCAAACCATGGATGGACGCACCCAGTATGGTATCGTTGGGGCTGCAGCGTGCGAAGATTACAACAAAGGCATCATTAAAAAGCACGAATTAACTCGTCCCGAAAAGGAAGAGGACCGAATGATTTTAACACGCTATACCAACGCGAATATTGAGCCTGTATTTTTCTCGTATAAATCGGTGCCCGAGATTAACGAGATTGTTGAAAACATCGTTAAGAATCAAACTCCTGAATACGATTTTACCGCAGAGGATGGGTTTGGACACCACCTTTGGCCAGTAAACGATGCCGCTACCAATAAGCGCCTTGAGGAGCTTTTTGATAATAAAGTACCTTATACGTACGTTGCCGATGGACATCATCGCACTGCTGCTGCCGCTCGTATTGGACTGGAGAAAAAACAACAAAATCCAAATCATACCGGCAACGAGGAGTACAACTTCTTCATGGCCGTTCATTTCCCCGATGATCAACTGCATATTATCGATTACAATCGGGTGGTTAAAGATCTTAATGGGTTAACTAGCGAAGAATTGCTTCAGAAACTTGAGGATGTTTTTGAGGTGGAAAACATGGGAGAAGCTATCTACAAACCTTCAAAACTTCACGAGTTTAGTATGTACCTCGAAGGAAATTGGTATAAATTAACTGCTAAACAGGGAACTTATGACGATAATGATCCTATTGGCGTATTAGATGTGACCATTTTGTCGGATCATGTACTCGATAACTTATTAGGTATTGAAGATCTTCGAACTTCAAACCGAATCGACTTCGTTGGTGGAATCCGTGGGTTAGGCGAATTGAAGCGCCGTGTGGATAATGGCGATATGAAAGTGGCTTTTGCTTTGTACCCTGTATCAATGAAGCAATTGATTGATATCGCCGATACCGGAAATATCATGCCTCCCAAAACCACTTGGTTTGAGCCTAAGCTGCGCAGTGGATTAGTTATTCACTCATTAGAAGATTAAAAAAAATCAGGATATTTTAATTACCCTATGCCTCGGTTTTTCCGAGGCATTTTTTTTATTACTTTTGAGAGCATAAGCAAATAGGAGGAGAACTACTTATGAGTGTAGCTGAAAATATTCAGGACTTTTTAGCCCAATACGTGCCGGAAAATGTGAAGCTGGTTGCCGTATCGAAAACCAAACCTGTGGCCGATATTATGGAGGCTTACGATGGTGGATACAAGGTGTTTGGCGAAAATAAAGTACAGGAACTTGTTGATAAATACGAGGCGTTGCCCAAGGATATCGAGTGGCACATGATTGGGCACATGCAGAGCAATAAGGTGAAGTATATCGCCCCTTTTGTACACTTAATCCATGGTGTCGATAAGTTTAAATTGCTGAAGGTTATCAATAAAGAGGGAGAAAAGAACCATCGCATAGTTAACTGCCTCTTGCAGTTTCATATTGCTGAGGAGGAGACCAAATTTGGGCTCGATCTGGAGGAGGCGCATGAAATGCTTAGCTCTCAGGATTATGCCGATTTGACCCATGTGAATGTGATGGGCGTTATGGGAATGGCTACCTTTACCGATAACCACCAAAAGATACGAAAGGAATTTAGGAAGCTGAAGACTATATTCGACGATCTGAAAAGTAACTATTTTACCGATAAACAAGATTTCAACCAAATATCTATGGGGATGTCCAATGATTATAAAATTGCCATTGAGGAGGGTGCAACAATGATTCGCATTGGCAGTTTGCTTTTTGGTCCCCGAAATTATCAATAACCTTTAATCCATTCGACTATGGCGCAATTAGAAACTACCTATCTGGGATTGAAACTTCGGAACCCTATAGTAGTCAGTAGCTCTGGCTTAACCAGCGAACTTGAGAAAATTAAGACACTGGAGAAAAATGGTGCCGGTGCAATTGTACTGAAATCACTTTTCGAAGAGCAAATTAACTTTGAAGCCAAACACTTGAGCAGTGGTACCGATTATCCTGAAGCGTGGGATTATGTAAAATATTATACCCGCAACAACTCAGTGAACGATTACCTGAACCTGATAAAGCAGGCTAAGGAAGCCGTATCAGTTCCCATAATAGCCAGTATTAATGCCGTTACAGCTAAGGAATGGGTAAACTTTGCCAAGGATATCGAAAAGGCCGGTGCCGACGCTCTTGAAGTGAATGTTTATGTATTGCCCACCGATAAAAACGCTCCGGGAGAGGCATATGAGCAGGTATATTTTGATCTTGCTGAAAAATTAAAGAATATTCTTTCCATTCCCTTCTCCTTTAAATTGGGGCGTCATTTTAGTAATTTGGTCGGATTTGTTGAGCGGCTAAATGCCGAGGATGTGCCGGGTGTGGTATTATTTAATCGTTTTTATGAGCCTGATATTGATCTGGATACTCTGCAATTTCGTGCTGCTGAGGTGTTTAGTACTCCTGCGGAGCTCCGCGACTCCCTTCGTTGGGTAGGCATCGTTTCCAGTAAGGTGGAGCGTATTGATGTGGCTGCCTCTACTGGTGTTCACGATAGTTCCGCCGCGGTGAAACAACTTTTGGCAGGTGCTCAGGTGGTGCAAGTATGCTCTACTTTATACAAAAATGGTCTGGAGCATTTATCGAAAATTGTGGAGGGTGTCGACGACTGGATGGATAAAAAGGGATTTGAGTCAGTTGAAGAGATGCGTGGCAAAATGAGCTATGCGAAAATTGAAAATCCACAGGTTTATGAGCGTGCTCAGTTCATGAAATATTTCTCCAGTATTGATTAGAATAGATCGATAGGTAGAATATAATCAGGAAAGAGGCGTTGTTTAACGCCTCTTTTATATACGACTGTTTAATAAGTCAAGTAATTGCGTGTATAGCGCTTTTTTCTCATCAGTAATGACGCCCTGTTGTTCTTTTAGCTCAAGCAGGGCTTCCGAAGCCTGATTAGGTGATACGGGTTGCTGTTCTATCACCGTGAAGGCCTCAAAAGCAACTTCGAAAGGTTGATCAATAAAATGGCGTATAAATGTAGGAAGATAAGCAGCGTAATTGCGACCGTTTTTCCAGCACGCACTTAGCAGTGTGGCATGAATAGAAGCATATTCCTCTTGATCCAGGGCTTCGGCTAGTACCTCTGCAGCTTCATCCTGTTTTAAATCTTCAATTAATTGGATCCCCTTTTTCTGTACTTGCTTATTTTCCGTGTGAGCTAAAAGCTGAATGCTTTTTACTAATAGTTTATTGGTTCCTTCCTCTCGTACAAATTCAAGAGCCTCTAAAAGAGCTTGCTCTGATGTTTCCTCTAATTGTTTTAAGGCTTCTTTCTCCGTCATAAAGTTCTTTGTTTTCGGCAAAAGTAATAATTTGTTTGGCCACAAAAAATGGGAAAAAAAAGAAAAAAATACACCTGCGGCAAACTTATCGTTAGGCCATGCGTATATAAAGCAATAAAATCAATAGGTTTCGCTTGCCCTCATGTTTTTATTTTCAAAAAAAAGTGTTATTTTTACTTAGAAATGAATATTGTTGATAATCACTCGCTAAAATTGGTAACCATGACGAAGTATTTACTGAGGTTGAGTTTGCTTCAGCTATTGGCTGTTTTTGTGGCCGTTGGCATCTTTTCGGGATGCAAGTCGGACAACGAAAAAAAGGAAAAAGAAGACATCGTACAGGTCGATTCCATTGGTATTGACGAGCAGCTTATTAAAGATGTGAGAACGGTAAAGGAGATCTTCTACTCGTTGCCTTCGCCATTAGAAACTGCCATGATATTAAAGCAGGCCGGGGCACAATACAACGAGGAACTGCTTAACCCTACCGATAATACGACCCGTTATGTTACAAATCGTAGCATGGCCCTGAACCTGGGGATTTATACAACAAATTTGAGCTATGCCAGCCTTTTTGATCAAACTCAGGCCACTATCCAGTATATGGATGCAGCAAAAAAAATGGCCGATGGTTTAGGCGTGCTTAATGCTATTGATGATCAGGTTATCGAACGTTTAGAAGCGAATATCAACAATCGGGATGTGATTATGGATATTATCTCCGAAACGATTATGACTTCCAGTAGTTTTTTCGAGGAAAATGATCGCCAGGCTATGTCGGCCATTGTGCTGGTGGGCGGATGGATCGAAGGGTTACATATTGCTACTTCGCTCGTGGAACCTGATGCCTCACTTAATGATAATGAGTTGGTCTCACGCGTAGTAGATCAAAAAATGACCCTCAATACCGTGCTTAAATTGCTTGAACGCAACAGACAAAATGACGATGTGCAAGAGGTGTTGACGCAGATGTATGAATTAGAAAAGATTTATAATAAAATTGAGGTGACTTCTAGTAAAATCGAAACGGTTACCGATGAGGAGACAAATGTTACCACGCTCAGATCGCAAAAGAAAACCTCGATGAGTGAAGAGACTTTTCAGGAGTTAACTAATCAGATTAAATTAATCAGAGATAATTTCACCCTATAAATATGGCTATTATGAAAAAGTTATTTCCGGCGTTAATCGTTTTTACCCTGTTTTTAGCTTTGCCGCAATTGAGCCAGGCTCAATGTAAAAGTTTTGCCAAAAAAGTGTGTAAACTCGAGCTGGCACCCTATATTCACGATGGGAATTATAACGCGGCTATTCTTACCGAGGGTGAAGATGCAGAACTTTATAAGACTTTCTATGCTCATCAGAAATACCGCATTTACATATGTAGCTCCGAATCTCTACCTGATATCGAGTTTCAGGTATTGGATGTGAACCGAAATATCCTTTATGATAATAGAAAAAATGAGCTCTCTAAAATATGGGACTTTGAGCTTGAATCAAGTCAACAATTGATTATTTCCTTGAGGGTGAAAAATAGTGAAGGTACAAGTGAAGAGTTAGTCAGTGGCTGTGTTGCTATTATGTTTGGATTAAAAGAAGAGTGACGAATTTAATTTTCATAAAAAAAGAGCTGGCGGGATTTCCGCCAGCTCTTTTTTTATAGTGTTTATCGCTATTTATTTACTATGTGCTAATTTTTGTTTTAAATGATAGGCTGTATAGGACTCTTCTCTTTGGCTAAGTTCTTCAGGCGTCCCTTCAGCCACAATGTAACCGCCTTTGTCGCCACCTTCTTTACCAAGGTCAATTAACCAGTCGCCCGATTTAATAATTTCCAGGTTATGTTCAATCACTAACAGGGTATGTCCCTTCTCTATTAAAGCCTGGAAGGCATCCAGCAATTTGTTGATATCGTGGAAATGCAAGCCTGTAGTGGGTTCATCAAAGATGAAGAAGGTTGCATCATGTGAGGCCTCCTTACCCAGAAAAGAGGCCAGTTTCACCCGCTGGCTCTCGCCGCCGCTGAGCGTGCTGGAGGCTTGTCCTAACTTTATGTAACCCAGCCCCACGTCAGCCAGAGGTTTCATCTTTTCCACAACTTTTGCATCCAGTTTGCTTTTTCCGCCTTCAAAAAACTCCAGGGCTTCATTTACGGTCATCTCCAAAACATCGAAGATGGATTTTTCACGATATTTAACCTCTAAAACGTCCTCTTTGAAACGTCGGCCATGGCAATGTTCACATTCCAGAACTACATCGGCCATAAATTGCATTTCTACCTTTATAAACCCTTCGCCCTGACACTCCTCGCAACGTCCTCCATCGGTATTGAATGAGAAGTGCGAAGCCTTAAAGTTATTCTGTTTCGAAAGCTGTTGTTGTGCAAAAAGCTTGCGGATTTCATCATAAGCTTTTAAATAGGTCACCGGGTTGCTTCGGGAAGATCGGCCTATGGGGTTTTGATCTACGAATTCAATATGCTTAATCAGGTTCAGATCACCTGTTATTTCATCGAATTTTCCGGGCTTGTCACCCACACTGTTAATTCTTCGACTTAGCACAGGAGCCAGAATGCCGCGAACCAATGACGATTTCCCGGAACCGCTAACCCCGGTTACCACTGTTAATGTATGCAGAGGGAATTTTACGTCAATGTTTTTCAGGTTGTTTTCCCGTGCGCCTCGTAGCTCGATATACTGATTCCACTTCCTGCGATGCGAGGGCAGAGCAATTGTCCGTTTTTCCGTAAGATATTCTGCTGTCAGACTTTGGTTTTGGGCCAACAGATTATCATGTCCTCCCTGGTATACAATTTCTCCTCCATGTCGTCCGGCAAGGGGACCGATATCGATAATATGATCGGCTGCACGGATAATGTCCTCGTCGTGCTCAACTACCACCACTGTATTGCCCAGGTCGCGCAGCTCTTTAAGCACTTTAATGAGCCTGTCGGTATCTCTCGGGTGCAAGCCAATACTGGGTTCGTCCAATATGTAGAGGGAGCCTACTAAGCTGCTGCCCAGTGAGGTAGCCAGGTTGATGCGTTGCGATTCGCCTCCGGAGAGGGTGTTGGACAGGCGGTTTAATGTTAAGTAGCCAAGCCCTACATCCAAGAGAAATTTCAATCGGTTTCGTATCTCTTTCAATATTCTATCCGCCACTTTATGTTGGTGTGGCGTAAGAGCAATGGTCTCAAAGAAAGCCTGTAATTGATCAATGGGCATTAAAACCAAATCCTGCATCGATTTATCTGCCACCTTTACGTAGCTTGCCTCTTTCTTTAGACGTGTGCCGCGGCAATCAGGACAGGTGGTTTTACCACGATAGCGAGCCAACATTACTCGGTGTTGGATTTTGTATTTTTTCTTCTCCAAATGCGCAAAAAAGGAGTTTATTCCCTTAAAGTGTTTATTGCCGGTCCATAACAAATTCCGCTGTTCGTCAGTTAGCTGGTCATAGGGTTTGTGGATTGGGAAGTTGAATTTATCAGCTGTGTAAATCAATTTATTTTTCCACTCCTGCATCTTTTCGCCACGCCAACAGGCAATGGCATCTTCATACACCGATAGTTTTTTATTGGGAATGACCAACTCCTCGTCAACCCCGATAATCTTTCCGTATCCTTCACATGTAGGACAGGCACCAATGGGATTATTGAAACTGAACATATGCTGCGAAGGTTCTTCGAAAAGCATTCCGTCGGCCTCAAAACGGTTGCTGAAGTGAAAGCGCTCGCCTGTATCGGGCTGCACGAGAAAACACTCCCCTTTTCCTTCGGCAAAAGCCTGTTGAATGGAGTCGGCATAGCGAGCTTGTGATTCATCGTCGTATTTTACCTTCATCCGGTCGATAAGCAGGAACAAGTGCTCACATTTAATCTTTGTTTTGGTATTTAAAAGATCCTCAATTTTTTGAATTTCTCCTTTGTACTCAACACGGGTAAAGCCTTCTTGGTTGAGTGCTTTTAGCGCTTCTTCGAGTGTTTTGCCATTGCTCAGGTGAAGGGGAATAAGCAGATATAGCTTCGTACCCTCCTCCATGGCATTTATGCTATCGATAACATCGGTTACAGAATGCTGTTTCACCTGGTTCCCGCTAATAGGTGAAAAGGTTACCCCTGCGCGGGCATAGAGTAACTTCATGTAATCGTAAATTTCGGTTGAAGTGCCAACAGTTGATCGGGGGTTGCGTGTGCTTACTTTTTGCTCAATGGCAATGGCCGGAGGAATGCCATGTATGTAGTCCACTTCAGGTTTGTTGATCTTCCCGAGAAACTGCCTTGCATACGAGGAGAGACTCTCAACGTACCGGCGTTGTCCTTCGGCGTAAAGTGTATCGAAGGCCAGAGTTGATTTTCCGGAACCTGATACCCCGGTTATTACCGTAAAGGTATTTCGCGGAAGGGATAGATCGATATTTTTTAAATTGTGCAATCGTGCATTTTTTATCACAATTGCGTCATGGGTTTCACTCATAGTAAGTACTCCGGTTTATTGGCAGTTTTACACTTCTTTTCCTCTGTCATACACAAAAGTTGCACTTTTGTTGCCACTGTTTCTCCTGGTGCAACTTGGAGCTTTTTTTGCTGAATATTTCCGTATTGAGAAAGGGCTACAAAAATACGAAAAAAATGGGAAGCACATCCACTATATTGTCTTCGTCACTCTTCAGAGCCCTTGCTATTGAGCAACTTTTTCTCAGGCTTTCTGCTTATGGTAAATTACACAGGGAGAGCGTATTTTGAAATTTCAATATTTTTTGCTTTATTGCAAATGTAAAGCAAACAGAGTATTCACTAATCACAGGAGGATTGTTTATCGATAGCACTTTTACACCGTAACCAAAATATAGGAGGTAGCCGTGCATAAAGTTCAAGATTCAGATCATGAGCTCGTTAGAGAGTTTATGAAGGGTAAACAATCATGTTTGCAAGTACTTATCAACCGCCACAAGAACAAAGTCTTCACCTACATCTTAATGATGGTAAAGGATGAACATCTTGCTGAAGATCTTTTCCAGGATACTTTTATCAAAGTCCTTCATAGTTTAAACAAGGGGAAATATCAGGAAAACGGAAAGTTTGTCTCCTGGGTGGTAAGGATTGCTCATAACTTGATTATCGATCATTTTCGTAAAGCAAAACAATTACGTACCTATAGTAACGATAATTATGAAGGAGATCTTTTCAACTCCCAAAAATTTGCCGATGCTACTATCGAGGAACAGATGATTGAAGAGCAAATTCATTCGAGCGTAAAAAATTTAATTACCTTTTTGCCGGAAGAGCAGCGACAGGTGGTTCTATTGCGCCATTATGTAGGTCTTAGCTTTAAGGAAATTGCTGAGCATACGGGTGTAAGTATAAATACTGCATTAGGAAGAATGCGCTATGCTTTAATTAATTTAAGGCGAACAGCTGAGGAAAAAAACATAACCCTCACGATTCATTAAAGGGAAATTTTATTGATAAAATATACTATTGATCTTGTCGCTACGTTTTGACTATAAACCAATAGTTAAAAGGTATGCCTATGGGACAGTATTCTACACTGGTTTATCTCGTTGACAATGTGGATTCTTCCACTTTGTCGGAAACGCTTTTTGAAGATGCAGAATTTGCAGCCGTTCTGGAAGCTTTAGATGATACCCTGATTGCTCCGTCAGAGGAGGTGATGGAGCGACTCTACCGGGTGCTCGAAGAGCAGGAACTGTAATTTTTATCATTTTGGGTGCGGGAGTAAAGAAATTTACTCCCGTTTTTTATTGACTTTTGTAAATTAATTTACTATTATTGTGATATCAATATGATATTAAATCTAAAACCCTGAATTATGAATCAAGAAAAAACACTTACACCTGCATCCGGTTACGTTATGTTGGTGCTTGTATTGGCCCTTATAGGGGTAACTGTCTTTTTTACGGTAATGGGCATACCCATGTTTCTTTTGCTTAATATGCTCACTATTTTACTGATTATTGGTTTTACGGTGGTAAATCCTAATGAGTCGGTAGTGTGTGTGCTATTTGGTAGCTACAAAGGCACCATTAAAAGCGATGGCTTTTATTGGGTAAACCCGTTTTATGCGCGCCAGCGTATTTCCTTACGTGCGCGAAACTTCGACAGCGAACCCATAAAGGTGAATGACAAAGTGGGGAATCCCATTAAAATTGGCGTCGTGTTGGTATGGAAAGTAGAGAATACCTATAAAGCTGCTTTTGATGTGGATCAGTATGAGCACTTTGTTGTTGTGCAGAGCGAGGCTGCCTTACGTAAACTGGCAGGCGCTTACCCTTACGACAATTTTGAAGATGAAGAGGCCGAAATTACCCTTCGCTCAGGGGTTGAAGAGGTAAATGAGATGTTAGAGGAGGAGATTCGTGACCGTTTAAAAATTGCAGGCATCCGGGTGATTGAAGCACGCATCAATTACATTGCCTATGCCGAAGAGATTGCCAGTGCCATGTTACGTCGTCAGCAGGCTTCGGCAGTGGTAGCTGCTCGTTCGCAAATAGTTGCCGGTGCTGTAGGCATGGTTGAGATGGCCCTTGAGCAGCTAAACAGCAAAGAGCTAATCAATTTGGATGAAGAAGCCAAAGCTTCGATGGTAAGCAACTTAATGGTAGTGCTTTGTTCAGATGAATCTGCCCGACCTGTAGTGAATACAGGAACTTTAAACCATTAGAATATGTCCAAAAAGAAGTCCTTTGCGCTTAGAATTGATCCTGCTTTGTATAAGGCTGTGGAACGATGGGCTGCGGATGAATTCCGCAGCACCAATGGCCAGCTGGAGTGGATCATTCATAAGGCGTTAAAGGATGCCAGACGTTTACGAAAAGAATCACAAACCGAACATGACAATGAGGAATCTAACGACGCTTGATGCAAAGTACAAATGCCCAAAGTGCGGGAATCGGCAGGCTGAAATTGGCGAAATGCGCGTTTCTGGTGGGTTTTGGGCGAAAATATTCGATGTGCAAAATAAGAAATTTAGCTCTGTAACCTGTAGCCGTTGTTCTTATACCGAATTCTACAGGGTAGATTCAAGTAAACTGGGAAGTGTCTTTGACTTCTTCACCGGTTAGTAGGCTTTTTAGCGATTGTCTATTGAAAGAAGAGGGCTTAGGTTTGCCCTCTTTTTTTTATTGGTGTGCCAGGTGAATAGTATGACATGCCACAAGACCTGCCGTTTCGGTACGCAATCGACTTTTACCGAGACTTATCTCCGAAAATCCTGCCGTGTTGGTCTTTTGAATTTCATTGGGCGTAAAATCGCCTTCGGGGCCAATGAGAATAAGCACTTTGTCATTGGTGTTATAGGCGTGTTTTAGTTGTTCTTTTTCCGTGTCGTCCTCACAATGGGCAATGAACTTTTGTAGTTTTTGGTCTTGCTGGTTCCCTTGAATATGTTTAAGAAATTGAGGCAGCTTTACCATGGGATGCAGCACAGGAATACGGCTTTTTAACGATTGTTTGGTAGCGGCTATCAGAATTTTTTCCAAACGTTGCGGCTTAATTATTTTCCGTTCGCTGCGCTCGCACAAAATGGGGGTAATTTCGTTAATCCCTATTTCGGTGCATTTTTCCAGAAACCACTCAAAGCGGCTAATGTTTTTAGTGGGGGCAATGGCAATGTGCAGCGAGTAGCCATGGTCGCCAAAAGCCTCTTTTCGCTCGTCAATTTTGGCAATGCATTGCCGTGGATTGTCCACCACAATGGTTGCCCGAAAAAAGGTGCCTTTGCCATCAATCACATGAATGCTGTCGCCTTTGGTCATGCGCAAAACCTTTATGCAATGCTTGGATTCTTCTTCGCTCAGTAGTATGTTTGTGGCATCGGTCGATGCAGCTAGAAATAGGTTCATAATGGCTTGATTAATTTATTTACAGCAAAAATAATGATTAAAATCGGATTGATTTCAGATACCCACGCTTTCCTGGATGAGGGGGTATTGAATTTTTTAGCACCGGTACATGAAATTTGGCATGCAGGCGATATTGGCAATTTGCATGTCCTTCAGCGGCTGGAACAAGAGAAGCCCGTACGTGCTGTATTTGGCAATATTGACGATCATCAGGTACGAGCGGCTTGTCCCAAGATTCAGCAATTCGAACTGGAGGGTGTACGGGTGTTAATGACTCATATCGGCGGTTATCCTGGAAAATATGAACCATCCATCTACCACACTCTGCTCAGCTATCACCCCAAACTTTTCATCTCGGGGCACTCACACATTCTGAAGGTGATACCCGATAAAAAATTGAACTTACTTCATATAAATCCCGGAGCTGCTGGTAATAGTGGCTTTCATCAGGTGCGCACTGCTACCCGTTTTGTTTTGGAGGCGGGCAATATACGCGACCTGGAAATTTGGGAAACACCTCGTTGAAGTATTATCGGGTTTTATGAAGATCTTCCCATAGCATTGAACTGAGCTTGTTATTTCAACTAAGGTTATTAATTTGTAGGTTCCCTTATCGAAGTTTTTGAAATGATCTATCTTTATCAAAATCGAACGTTTATTTTCTAACTTATGTATATCAGAGCCCTGCAACATTTTATTCCACAAAAGCGAGTAGCTACCGACCATTTTTCCGAGTATAACGGAAAAAGCGTTGATTGGATGCAAAAAAGAACGGGTATTCACACCCGGAGTCGGGCAGGGAAGACGCAAAACACCAGCACAATGGCCGTTTCTGCTGTGCGGCTATTGCCGAAAGAAGCACAGCAGGCACTGATGAATGTGGATTTGATTGTGGGAGCTACTTACACCCCTTTCGATACAATATATACAGTGGCTCATGCTGTACAACGGGAACTGGGAGCTGATCATGCACAGGTATTGTCGATATCATCGGCCTGCTCTTCGTTTGTGAATGCCATGGAAGTAGTAGAAGGCTATTTTGCTACAGGTAAGGCAAGTAGTGCCTTGGTAGTAGTTGCTGAGCATAACTCGGCATACAGCCACGATGAGGATGCACAAAGTGGCCATTTATGGGGCGATGGTGCCGCAGCAGTATGGCTTACGGCCAGCGCCGATACGCATTCTCTGGCTGAAGTTTTATCCATGTCAACTCGTGGAGGAGCCACCATGTACAAAAGTTCAACAGCTGTTACACTGCAACCGTTGAAGAATGGACTTCAAATGCCATATGGTCGCCATGTATTTTTCAATGCAGTAACCTACATGGAGGTGATTTTACGCAAGGAGTTATCGAAGAATAGTTTTGCTACAAATGATCTGACTTATGTGGTGCCCCATCAGGCTAACCAGCGTATTTCAAAGCAATTGGCACGTCAGCTGCAGTTGGATGCTACCCGGCTACTTTCAACTATCGAAAAATATGGCAATACAGGTGCTGCAGGCGCGGTGATTACACTTTCAGAAAATGCCATAAAGTTTCAACCCGGCGACCTTATTGGCGTTACTGTTTTTGGTGGTGGTTATAGCATGGGCGCGATGTTGCTTAAGTGGTTGTAGCTGTACTACTACTTAAAGCCTTTAGTTTATAAACGCGGTACCCTTACCACTGTGTGTGAGATGCAGCTGGTGCATGGCACGGGTACAGGCTACGTACAACATTTGCCTGTCGGGCTCGGTGTTGTAGTTCTTATCCGATGTAAATGGGACAATTACCTTATCAAATTCCAGACCTTTTGCCAAGTGCGCTGTAGTAATTACAATACCGCTGCCAAAGGCTACGCTTAATGCATTTAACAAATGAATGGTGAATTCATTTGTTAAAGCCTCATATAGTTTGTCGGCCTGGGCTTGGGTTTTGCAGATAATGCCCAGAGAGTTGAACTTACTTTTCTGAAAGTGGACAATTAAGCTTTTCACCTGCGCGATTTCTTCAGGTTCATTCTTTACCGAATGAATAACGGGTTCCTCCCCATACCGTTCAATGGCTTCAATGTCCATGTTTTGGCGTATCTTTTTTGTAAATTGGGTTATTTCGTAGGTGGAGCGGTAGCTTTTCAGCATGGTCATGGCAGTGGCATCGGGAAACAATGTCTGAATGGTTTCCAAGCCCGAGGAACTAAACGGGTTCACCGACTGGTTGATGTCGCCTAAAATGGTTTTTTTGCAGGGAAACAGTCTGCTTAACACCTTGTACTGTACAGCCGAGTAGTCCTGCATTTCGTCAATTACCAGGTGTTTTACTTTCGGAAACGATTTCAGGCCTTCCAATTTCATCTTAAAATAGAGTAACGGGTACACATCACTGTACTCATACATGGCGCCTTTGCGCATTTTTAACAAATCGGGACGTTCCATCCATTGATAAAATCCTTTGTATAGCATACGCATATTGGTAGAGGGGAACATTTTGCGAATGGTTGTATGCAGTTGGGTACGCTCTTTACCCATTACCTCATATCGGTAATGAATGAAAACATTGTTCACAATATCGGTAACCACTTCGTTGAAGCGTTTCAGGATCGGTTTTCGGTTATGTCTTTCAAAAGATTCTTTAATGAACCAAGCCGGTACAGGTTTCTTGCCTACGGTGATATCTTCAGGCTGAAAACCTCCATTTTCCAGGTATAACAGGTATTCGTCAATTTTTTTGAGAAGATCGGCTGATGATTTAAAAAGAATTCGTTCAATCAATTTCTCATCAGTTTTTGTTAAAAGCTCAGAAACCTGATCGAAGAAGGACTGGAATTTAATCTGGTAATCAAAAAGTTCATCGGCAATTTCTTCCAAGCTGGTCTCTTCAACGGTTTCCTCCCCCAACTCGGGGAGGACATTGGAGATATAGCTGGCGAACACTTTGTTGGGCGAAATGATAAGCATATCGCTGGAGGAGATGGTTTCCTTGAACCGGTATAATAAAAAGGCAATACGATGCAAGGCGATGGAGGTTTTTCCGGAGCCGGCAACTCCCTGAATGATTAGATGTCGGGCATCCTCGTTTCGGATGATGGCATTTTGTTCCCGCTGAATGGTGGCCACAATGTTTTTCATTTTACCGGAAGTAGCCTGGTTAAGTTCTTTCTGAAGCACATCGTCCTGAATGGTAATGTCGCTATTTAGCATGTACTCCATCTTTCCGTTGCGTATCCGGAATTGCCTTTTTAAGTCAATCGTCCCTTCTACAATTGCTTGTGTTGTTTCGTAGAAGGCCTCGCCCAGTTCGAAGTCATAAAACCCCAAATAAACATGCGGTTTTTTTGAAAGATTTGACAGGCAAGGAGAAGGCAGGGCTTTTGGACATGGTTTTTTGGGCGCAGAAGAAGTTGGCCAAGCGTCATAGCAATATGTCTATTTTGTATCGAGAGGGAGAGAAGGTTAGAATTGGGAAAAGTGTTGATCATGTTCATGTTAATTTG
>JAWOEH010000204.1:0-25130 GCA_046482855.1 Bacteroidales bacterium
ACAAGCGGCGCTCCCTGACCGCCCAGTGCGATGTCGGCGGTGCGAAAATCAGTAGCTGTAAGGCTGTTGGTGGCATAAGCAATGGGCCATCCGTCGCCAATCTGTGTACTGTAGCCTCGCTCGGGGCGGTGAAATACTGTGTGTCCATGACAGGCAATAATATCGGGAGTAAGATTATGCGTATGTAGAAAAGAGGCCAGGGTATCCCCCAGATAGTGCCCGTAAGCTGCATGTAACTCCATTAGCTCAGTGGCGGGCAGATTCGGTGCATTTCGTAGTTTATCTTCCCACACCACAGGGTAAGGAAGGGTTTCCGTAGCCACCCACCGATAGTGCCAGGAAGAAGGGCTTTTTTTAAACTCTACCGCTGCTAGATCCATCCCGTCAAGCGAGGTGCCCGACATTTGTCCTATTGCCAGGTAGCTGTTTTTAGTCATTTATATCTTTTATCAGATTGTCGATGGCGTAATCCAATAGTGAGTAAAGGCTTTCTCTAATCCCCTGGCTCTTGGGTCGTGTATAGGGTATTGAACGGTCGAACCCGGCAAATAATTCCGGCTCAAGAGCCAGTGGTTTTGCTGCTGTAGCCGTCCCATTCCATCGTTCCAATGGAATAATGCCATTCTTATCGTATATCGCCATCGAAATTGTCAATTGAGGAAAGGTTGATGGTGAGGAAAGATCTTCGTACATCTTTGGGTTTAGTTTCTCCTGATCTTTTGTAAGTGTTTTAATGGCTACATCCAGGCGGAAAAAGTATTGTGAATAGCCCAAGCGAATTACCTGGTTGATACTCGATTCAGGGTACCCAAAATCGTTGTATTTAATCTCATCCATAAAGCTGTTTACGGGCAAAATGCTAAATTCAGCCTCCTTTTCCAGTCGTTCCTCAATGTGGTAATATATATGATGAATCAACACACTCTTTAGCTTCTCTTTTTTTACTTCAGTGGGTAGTTCAATATTTTCGATATAATCCTCGAGAGGTTTCATTTCTTTTTCAAAATCTTTCGAGATGGAAAGATTGAAACGAAAAAGACCAAATTGTTTGTCTTTATAATCTTTGGCGGTACCTGCTGTCAGGAGCAATAATACCAGCAGAAGTGAGCTAATGTATTTCATGGCTTTCTGTTATTTGTCAATAGCGGCTGCGGATGGAGCCTTGCCTGTTATCCGTATGAAGCAAAAATAGCTAAAAAATCAGGAACAAAAGGAACCCTGCGACTATTTCTTTATCCGTAAGTATTTGCCTTTTTTGGTGCTCTTTATACACCCGGAAGTAGATATTCCCAAATGAATGAAGGGAAATTTTGCAAATGGAATTGTCGTAAAAAATTGATATATCTGCCTAATGCTGTCTAATGCCAAATTATTTTGTTAGGTAGAAGAAATCTGCAGGTATAATTGAATAGGTAAAAAAAAGAGTTAACCATTTGGTTAATTTGTAAGTTTGATCTACTTTTGACCAAACGGTTAAACTAGTTAGTCAAGACTTATAACAATATGACAGCAAAAGAGAAAAATACGGAGAAACTGATTCTGGAAGCGGCTCACAGAGTGTTCCTGAAAAAGGGGATGAGTGGCGCTCGCATGCAGGAGATTGCCAATGAAGCAGGTATCAACAAAGCTTTGCTTCATTACTATTTTAAAAATAAGGACATGTTGTTTACCTCTGTGTTCCGCGTGGCTCTTGGACAATTTATACCCCGCTTGCAATCGGTATTGGCCGGTGATAGGAAGTTTGATGAGAAACTATTGCAAATAAGTGCCAATTATCATGAGATGTTAATGGAAAATCCCTACCTCCCCGGCTTTATTCTACAAGAGGTGAACCGAGAGCCAGAGAAGTTGATTGCCCTATTTAAAGAATCTGGCATTGATCAAGATCTGGTTCTGGTACTGTTGCAAAAAGATATTGAAGAATTTATTGGAAAAAAAATAGATCCTCGTCACTTCTTGCTCTCCTTACTCTCTCTGGTCATCTTTCCTATTTTGGCCATGCCCATGATGTGTGGGTTATTTTTCGAAAATAACAGATCCGAATATGAGCTCTTCTTAGAACAACGAAAACAACTTGTTCCGGAATTACTCATGGGAGGCATAAAGGCCATGGCTATGAAATTGGAAGAACTTGAAAAATAAAAGAAATATAGCTGCATATGAAAACACTGAAAATGTATAAGCAATATCTGCTGACCCTATTGATGGTACTTTGTATTCCCGGAGTACAGGTGCAGGCTCAACCGGAGCCGATTCATCTGAGGCAGCTGATTGATGCCCTACATACCAATCATCCATTTATGGGGCGAACAGAAATCTATCAGGAACAATTAAACAAGGAAGAAGACTTGTTAGATAAGCAATGGCTCCCGGATGTAAAGGTACAGGGACAGGCTACCTGGCAGTCGGAAGTGACAGGGATTGACATGGACATAGCTATGCCGGGCGTGGATCTTTCCATACCCGGAGCTCCTAAGGATCAATATAGAATAGCCATGGAGCTGCAGCAAACTCTTTACGACGGCGGAAGAACACGCTTGTTGCGCAACGTGGAATCGGCCCGTTATCAGGGGTATACTCATGCTCACGAAATGGATTTGCATAGCCTCGAGCAACAGGTAACAGCCTTGTATTTTGGCGGTTTGCAAATGGCTTATCAAGAAAAACAACTGGACTTGAAAGTGAGCGAACTGCAATCCCGCCTGGAGCAACTGGAGGCAGGTGTGAAACATGGCGTCTTGTTGCCTTCGGAAATGCAAACTTTACAAGCGGAGAAGCTTAAGCTGGAGCAACAACTGCTAAAGACTGTGGCCCGACAAAAAAATATTCATCGCCAGTTATCGCTGTTAACCGGCTTAGAGACAGATACCGACAGGAAATTTGTGGCACCTGAACTGGTCTTTACCAAAGAGGAACAATGGCAACGCCCTGTTTTTAGGTACCTGGAAAGTCAACAGGCACATTTACAAGCGCAGCAACAACTTACCAAAGCGGCCAATCGTCCCCAGGTTTTCGGATTTGCACAGGCCGGTTATGGAAATCCCGGGCTGAATATGCTGAACGATGGCTTCAACGATTTTTACCTGGTAGGCCTTAAGTTCTCGTGGCAGTTGTGGGATTGGCAAAAGGGCGATACACAGCGGGCTTTGCTCGATAAACAGAGACAGTTGGTGGCGTTGAATGAGAAAGATATGAAACTGAAATTTCGTCAACAGTTGTCCGAGAAAACTTCTGAAATTGAGCGTCTGGAAAAGGCGCTTCAAAAGGATGAAGAGATTATTGCCTTGCGAAAGTCCATATACAAAGAAGCCGCTGGAAAACTTAGGAATGGCACCCTCACAGCTACCGATTACCTGGCTGAGTTGAATGCGGTTGCTGATGCACAGTTAGGCAGAGATTTACGAAACCTGTATCTGCTAAAAAATAAGGTGGAGTATTTGCAAATACTGGGGGTCCCTCTTTCCGAAATGCTTGTTCATACAGTCGAAGAAGAGGGTAGAATAGATCGTAATTCGTTATAAAATTGAAAAATCTGTTACCATGAAGATGAAGAACATTATATTGGCAAGTTTACTGGTTACAGGAGGGTTACTAACCTCATGTTCCAATATAAACCCACAGGCCGATGCTTATGGCCATTTTGAGAGCATAGAAACCTTGGTGAGCGCTGAAGTACAGGGTAAACTTGTGAGATTTTCGGCTGCCGAAGGTACATTGTTGCAGAAAGGCGCGCATGTAGGATTAGTAGATACCGTAACCTATCATTTGCAATTGGAGCAGGCCAAAGCAAAGGTGGCTGCTGTAGAAGCAAGAAAGCCTTCTGTCAGAGCTCAGGTAAGTGCACAAGAAGAGCAGCTTGATGTGCTGCAAATAGAGCAGGAGCGCCTGCATAAATTATTCAACGACCAGGCTGCCACTGAAAAACAGGTAGACAATATCGACGGTCAGGTACGTGTGCTGAAGAAGCAGATTGCCGCCACACGAAGTCAGTTGCTGAGTATTGAGCAGGAGCGTCGTGCGGCATTGAGTCTGGTGGAGATCTTACAGAATAAGCTGGATAATTGTCAGATTGAAAATCCGATAAACGGCACCGTACTTGCCACCTATTTTGAACCTTCCGAACTGGTAACTCCCGGACGTCCTTTATATAAAATAGCTTCGCTCGATACTCTGCTAATGAAGTGTTATATTAGTGAGTTGCAGCTTTCGGAGGTGAAATTGGGACAGCAGGTTTACGTAGGTGCCGATAATCCTGACGGATCTTTACGTCTGGTAAAGGGCAGCGTTACCTGGATTGCCGCCTCGGCTGAGTTTACTCCTAAAATTATTCAAACTCGCGAGGAGCGGGTGAACCTGGTATATGCCATGAAAATTAAGGTACCGAATGATGGTTCATTAAAGATTGGTATGCCGGGGGAGGTACATTTTCAACAACCCAATATGGTCACAAATGAATAACGGAGTTGAGATTAACGGCATAAGTAAACGATACACCAAAGTTGAGGCGCTTAAGGACGTGAGTCTGATGGCCGAACCCGGGCGTATCACCGGTCTGTTGGGACCCGACGGAGCCGGGAAGACCACCCTGTTTCGTATTCTTACCACGCTCTTACTGCCCGATTCCGGGACGGCTCACATAGCCGGAATGCATGTGGTTGACGATTACAAGCTTGTACGTGCAAATTTGGGATACATGCCGCAACGTTTTAGTTTGTATCAGGATTTGAGTGTGGAGGAGAACCTGCGATTCTTTGCCACCATTTTTAATACTACTGTTGAGGAGAATTATGAGATGATTGCACCTGTTTACGATCAGATTGCCCCTTTTTCTAAACGCCTGGCCGGGCGTCTGTCAGGAGGGATGAAGCAGAAGCTTGCGCTTTCATGTGCGCTGATTCACAAACCGGAGGTGCTGATTCTCGATGAGCCCACCACGGGTGTGGATGCCGTTTCGCGAAAAGAGTTTTGGCAAATGTTGCAATACCTGAAAAGCACCGGACTTACCATTTTGGTCTCCACTCCTTATATGGATGAAGCGCAGCAGTGCGATGAGGTGGCTCTGATTCAGGACGGAGAGATTATGGTAAAAGATACGCCGCAAGGTATTATAAATCAGTTTGAAGATCCTCTGTGGCGTGTTAAAGGAAACGAGATGTACCGTTTGCTTAAGACGCTGGAAGCCATGCCCGAAATTGCGACTGTTTTTCCCTTTGGCGAATATGCGCATATTACCTTTTACAGCACCCCGCCAACGCCTGCCCAGTTACAGCATAAGTTAGAGCAAAAAGGTATTGCGAATCCCGACTGCGCACCTATATCCCCTGATATTGAAGATTGCTTTATGGCACTGATGAAAAAACAAGGAAATGAAACACGATAAACCCATAATAGAGGTGGAGAATTTGGTGAAGCGGTTTGGCTCCTTTGTTGCCAATGACCACCTGACGTTTTCGGTAGCTCCCGGGGAGATTTTTGGTTTCTTGGGAGCCAATGGTGCTGGAAAAACCACAGCCATGCGCATTTTGTGCGGACTGTCGGAACCTACCGAAGGGAAGGTTCTAGTGGCCGGGCACAATGTTAAGCGTCATCCTGAGCGGGTAAAACGCAGCATTGGCTATATGAGTCAGAAATTTTCGTTGTATGAAGATCTTACCGTAGCTGAAAATATCCGCTTTTATGGCGGCATATACGGCATGTCAGGTAAGCTGATAAAACAGAAGACAAGTCAAATGCTTGAGAAATTGCAGCTTACACCTATGCGTAATTCGCTGATTCAATCACTGCCACTGGGCTGGAAGCAGAAGTTGGCCTTCTCGGTAGCCATTTTGCACGAACCCCGTGTGGTGTTCCTCGATGAACCTACCGGTGGCGTTGATCCCATTACTCGCAGGCAGTTTTGGGAGCTGATTTATGAGGCTTCTCATGCAGGGGTAACGGTTTTTGTCACCACACACTACATGGACGAGGCCGAATATTGTCATCGGGTTTCTATTATGAATAAGGGAAAAATTGAAGCTTTGGGTACACCTGGCGAGCTGAAATCCACCTATTCGGCCACCCATATGGATCAGGTTTTTCTGGAGATAGCACGTGGAAAAGAAGCACGAAAGGAGGCACATGATGAATAGTTTTTGGGGATTTGTTAAGAAGGAGTTTTTCCACATCTTTCGTGATCATAAAACCATGCTGATAATCTTTGGCTTGCCTATTGCTCAGATACTTATTTTTGGCTATGTGGTAACCAATGAAATCAAAGATGTGCAGGTGGCTGTTTGGGATCGCTCGGGGGATGCCTATACCCGGGGCATTGTAAATAAAATTGATGCCTCGGAGTATTTTATTGTAACCGGTTATTTAAATAGTGAGCAGGAAGTTGAAGAGGTGTTTCAACGGGGTGAAGTGAAAGAAGTGATTGTTTTTGCTGATAACTTTGCCCATAGATTGGAACACGAGGGCAGTGCATCGGTGCAATTAGTGGCCGATGCTTCCGATCCCAATACGGCCAACCTGCTGGTGAACTACACCGAAAGCATGATAAAATCCTGGCAGTTACAGGAATTTGGTCAGGCAGCATTGCCGGCCCAAATTGTAACGGAAGTGCGTATGATTTTTAACAATGAGCTAAAGGGGGTATATATGTTTGTTCCAGGTACCATGGCACTTATTCTTATGTTGCTCTCGGCCATGATGACCTCCATCTCCATCGCCCGCGAGAAAGAGTTAGGAACCATGGAGATATTGCTGGTTTCGCCCCTTAATCCTGTGAAAATCATTGTGGGCAAGGTCATTCCCTATGTGCTGCTCTCCTTTACCAATGCGGTAGTAATTATTGCCCTCAGCTATTTTGTGTTTGAGTTGCCTGTTCAGGGAAGTCTGGCTCTATTGCTGTTTGAGTGCTTTTTGTTTACACTGCTGGCTTTATCTCTGGGTATTCTTATTTCCACCGTGAGCAATACGCAGCAGGTGGCCATGTTTATCTCTCTGTTTGCTCTGATGTTACCAACTATTTTGCTATCGGGATTCATCTTTCCGATTGAAAATATGCCCGAAGTGCTACAGTGGTTGAGCCATATTATGCCCGCAAAATATTTTATTACCATTGTTAAAGCCATTATGGTTAAAGGTGTTGGTTGGAGCTTTATTTGGAAAGAGACCCTTATTTTAATTGGGATGAGCATGTTCTTCCTGCTGGTGAGTGTGAAGAAGTTTTCGATACGATTGGAAAAATAGCCATTATGCGAACGATACTATTTTTAATACAGAAGGAGTTTATTCAGGTTTTTCGAAATAAAACCATGTTGCCTATTATCTTTGCTTTACCCGTATTGCAGTTGTTAATTCTGGCCAATGCTGCCACATTTGAAATGCAATCGATAAAACTGGTGGTGGTCGATAGTGATAACTCCACCCGCTCGCGGGAGTTGATTCATACGTTTGAAGGTTCTTCCTTTTATCAAATTGTGGCTTATGAAGAGGATGTAGATCATGCCTTTGATTACCTGATGGATAACTCAGCGGATGCAGTGCTGACTATCGCGCATGATTTTGAACGCACGCTCCTGCGGGAAGATAAAGGAGAGGTGCAATTGTTGGTAAACGCTATTAACGGCACTGCTGCCGGATTAATCAATGCCTACACATCAGGAATAATTGCCGACTTTAACCGGAAGATTCTCCTGGAAATGGTTACGCCTGATCAATTGAGTAACATGAAGACCGTGCAAGTAGAAAGATCTTTTTGGTACAACCCCGATTTAGATTATAAAGTGTACATGGTGCCGGGTATTTTAGTGATATTGGTAACCATGGTGAGTATGTTTTTGGCGGCTCTGAATATTGTCCGCGAAAAGGAAATAGGCACCATTGAACAAGTAAATGTATCGCCCATTGGTAAGTTTCAGTTCATTGTGGGCAAGCTTACACCCTTCTTGCTAATTGGGTTGTTTGAATTGGCTTTTGGACTGGCTATTGGCTGGTTGTTTTTTGATGTGCCCATTCGGGGGAGTTTAGGCGTGCTTTTTGTATTTGCTACCCTCTATCTGATTGTTGTCCTGGGCATAGGTTTGTTTATGTCTACTATTGCACAAACCCAGCAGCAGGTGATGTTTATCAATTTTTTCTTTATGCTCGTGTTTATCCTCATGAGCGGTATATTCACTCCTACCGAGAGCATGCCTGAATGGGCACAGCGGGTGAATATTATAAATCCGCTGGCTTATTTTATGCGGGTTATTCGCATGATTATGCTCAAAGCCTCGTCAATGGAGCATATTTTGCCTGAAGTGCGCAATCTCTCGGCATATGCTGTGGTCATTCTATCCTTGGCTACCTGGCGCTATCGAAAGACAACTTAGGTAAGGTTGAGGTTGAGGCTGAGTGTAAGCTATGCAGGTAAAAGAGTCTTACCTTCGTTTCATCCGGGGATGCAAAGGATGCTTATTTTTCTTTGGGTAACTTGTGCAGTATTTTGTGTTGCATTATAGTACGCTACTTAGGAAGGTCTCACTTGAGGTCAATACCTGAAGCAAATCAAGCAGGATAGACAATAAAGGCTGGAGATTAAAAAGTTAAACTGTTGCGCCCCCTGCATAAATAGCTGAAAAATGCTACTAGCTATTCGCTTTCTAAAGAGCAAAGGACAAAAATCACGTAGAACTTATTACCTGTTCTCACAGATTTATGTACTTTAGGGGCTAAAATCCACAATTATGGTAAAAAAGATTAAAAATATTCTGAAATATCTACAAGAAGATATCTGGCGCGTTTCCATAGGCCAGTTGCCTAAGTGGAAAGCTCTGGCTATTCGCCAATTGCGTGTGATTTTGCTGGCTTTTCGTGGTTTTAGCGAAGATAAGCTTGACCTTCGGGCTTCAGCACTCACTTTTTACTCAATCCTTTCGGTGGTACCCATAGTGGCTATGGCTTTTGGCGTAGCGAAAGGATTTGGCCTGCAGAGTACTTTTGAAGATGCGATAAAAAAACGCTTTTATGGGCAGGAAGAGGTGTTGGACTGGGTGATAAAGTTTGCCAACTCTTTTCTTGAAAATACGAAAGGAGGACTCATCGCTGGTATTGGTTTGGTCATTTTGTTTTTTGCAGTAATGAAAATGCTGAGCAATATTGAAAGCTCTTTCAATGACATATGGCAAATAAGGACCCCACGTACCTGGTACCGCAAATTTGCCGATTATTTCAGCCTTATGTTTATCGGACCTGTGTTGTTGATTATGTCCTCCAGTGCAACTGTCTTCATTACCACGCAAGTTACACAAATTGTGGAAGAGGTCTCCCTTTTGGGTCATGTCAGCCCGATTATTTTCTTTCTGATTAAGCTTATACCTTATGTGCTTATTTGGTTGTTGCTCACATTGGTTTATATGATTATGCCCAACACTAAGGTAAGTTTCAAATCGGCTCTTCTGGCCGGAATTATTGCCGGAACACTCTTTGTGCTTCTGCAATGGGGCTATGTGAAATTTCAGGTTGGCGTCTCCCGTTACAATGCTATATATGGTAGTTTTGCCGCGTTGCCTCTTTTTGTTATGTGGTTGCAGATAAGTTGGTTAGTGGTGCTTTTTGGCTCTGAAATATCATTTGCCAACCAAAATGTGGAGAAGTATGAGTACGAGTCGGATGCATTGAACCTAAGTCCTTTTAATAAACGGATATTAGTATTGCTGGTGATGCACCGTATTGTGAAAAATTTTCAGGTTGGAAAACATCCCTATACCGCTAAAGAGCTGAGTTTACATTTGGAAATTCCCATTCGTTTAGTGCGCGAAACGCTTTATCTACTCAAAGAATCGAGGCTGGTAGTGGAAACCCTTACGAAAGAAGAGAAGCTTACTGCTTTTCAACCGGCTATAGATATTCAGCAAATAACCATAGGAACCGTGATTAAATCGCTCGATCATATTGGGGTTAATAAACTTATGGCTGCTGAATCGCCTGTTCAACAGAAGATAACCGATACACTGGAAGCACTTGAAAAGAGGTCGGAAGAAGACGAACAAAATGTTTTGTTGAAAAATATCGACTAGTTGGTTGTTGAGTAAGAAAAATTTCTATATTTGCAGTATATAGAGTATGAAAATGAAAACAACGTTACAAAATATGAATTGGTGGTGGCACAGTGATTATCCCCCTACGGGCCGATAACCAGGTGCTATCTATACGATATTTTTCCAGCCGCAGGTTTACGCCTACGGCTTTTTTTTGTTTACACGAAAGTAGGATTTGCCGGCATTCCTCTTTTACACATATTCAAATCCTCCCGGGTGACTGACTTTGGAGGAGTAGAAGTTATACACCTAAAAATAAGTAAAAGATGGAAACAAAAACCTTATTGCAAGAAACCAAGGCGGGCTATTTTGGCGCCTTTGGAGGGATGTTTGTCCCTCCGGTACTGGAAGAGAAATTGCTGCATTTAGCCAATGAGTTTATGCGTTTAAAAGATCGCGAGGATTTTAACGCCGAATTGGTGAGTTATCTGAAGCACTATGTAGGACGTCCCTCACCACTTTATTATGCTGCTAATTTGTCGGAAATGGTGGGCAGTAAGATCTTCTTAAAACGCGAAGATCTGAATCATACGGGCGCTCATAAGATCAACAATGCCATTGGACAAATTCTGCTGGCAAAATATATGGGAGCCACAGAAATCATTGCTGAAACCGGCGCCGGGCAACATGGCGTGGCCACTGCTACAGCTGCTGCTCTTATGGGGATGAAGTGTAAAGTATTTATGGGCAAGCGTGATGCCGACCGTCAGGCAGTAAATGTGTACCGAATGAAGTTGTTAGGAGCCGAGCTTGTTGCTACTGAGCGGGGAGGTGCCTCACTGCGCGATGCTATTGATGAGGCCTTGGAATACTATGTGGCACATCCCGATGCATTCTATTTATTGGGTTCAGCTGTAGGTCCGCATCCCTATCCAACTATTGTGCGCCACTTCCAAAGTGTGATAGGCCGTGAAGCTCGTAAGCAGGTACTGGAGCAGGCAGGTCGTTTGCCGGATAGTATATTTGCCTGTGTTGGTGGTGGTTCGAATGCCATTGGGCTCTTTTCAGGATTTCTGGACGATGAGCAAGTAGCCATTTTTGCTGCCGAAGGCGGAGGGGACGGACCCATTCCGGGTAGAACGGCAGCCACGCTATCCGTTGGGAAACCCATGGTTTTCCAGGGAACCTACTCTTATTGCATTACAGATGATCAAAAGGAGGCCTTACCTACCTATTCGTTGGCCTCAGGTCTCGATTATCCGGGAGTTGGGCCCGAGCATGCGCAGCTTAATGAAGCACAAAGGGCTTCTTATCATTGCGTTACAGATACCGAAGCTGTTGAGGCCTTTCGTATCCTTTCGGAAAAGGAAGGCATTATTCCGGCTATTGAGTCGGCGCATGCAATAGCATTAGCCATGAAGGTTTTGAAAGATAAGAATCAGATGGCCATCATAAATTTGTCCGGAAGAGGCGATAAGGATGTGGATAGGAAACTACTTTGAAAAGATTCTAGTGTGGAATCAGGCCAAATGATAAACAAACGGTAAATCTCTGTGGTTACACTACAGAGATTTATTTTATCTATTACCTTTGCGTCATATTTAGTATGCAAAAAAATAGTGTTGTGTTGAACGAAGCGATTGTTAAGCGGGGCCTTGAGATGCCCCTGGTTGAGGAGTTTTATACGTTACAGGGAGAGGGCTATCATACAGGAAAGCCTGCCTACTTCATTCGTATTGGCGGCTGTGATATAGGTTGCCATTGGTGCGATACAAAAATTTCCTGGGATCCGGAATTGCATTCCTTAGTGCCCATCGATCTCATTGTGGCCAACGCATTGAAAACCCCTGCCAGAGCAGTAGTGGTGACGGGCGGAGAACCTACAAATTATAATTTAGCACCACTTACTGCTATGCTGAAGGAGCATGGAATAAAAACATTTCTGGAGACTGCCGGAACGAATCCTATAACCGGAACCTGGGATTGGATTTGTTTATCCCCTAAATCACAGCAGCCCCCTCTGAAACAATATTATGATCTTGCCCATGAACTTAAAGTAATTGTATTTGAGGATAAGGATTTTCAATGGGCTGAAGAACAATCGGAGTATGTTCAGGAAAGTTGTAAATTATATCTGCAGTCGGAGTGGAGTCGATACAAAAGAAATGTGGATGTAATGGTCGATTACATTAAGCGTAATCCTAAATGGAACATGTCGTTGCAGGCACATAAATTTATGCACATCCCTTAAAAAGAACCTTATTATGCACTACGTACGAAAAGTTTTTCTATTGTTAGGGATTCTCTTAACCGGAAGTATTCTCTTTGCTCAAAACTATACAACCGATTCAAAACGTGCCATTCGTTTTTATGAGGATGCTTTGAGAAACTTTCAACGGATGCAGTATCAGGAGGCTGAGGACGATATGTTGCGTGCCATTAAGGTAGAGGAAGATTTCATTGAAGCCCATCTCGTATTGGCCGAAATCTATCTCACACAAAAAAAAACCGACCAGGCAATAGCCAGATATGCACAAGCCCTTGAGATTGATCCTGATTTCTTTCCCCCGGCCTATAGCCAGTTAGGCGATTTATACCGCTTACAGGAGGAGTTTGATAAGGCTATGGAAGCTTATGAAACCTATTTGGACAAGGGAAGGTTATCGCAAGGCAAAATATCGCAGGTGCAACAAAAGATGGAGCAGGTTGAGTTTGCCCGCGAGGCCATGGCAAATCCTGTCCCTTTTGAGCCTCGATCGTTGGGCGATAGCATTAATAGCCAGTACGATGAATACTGGCCTTCATTAACAGCCGATGAATCAACGCTGGTTATTACCCGTTTAGTGCCGAAGGATCAAAAGCGTGCCATGCCTGACGGGGAAGGGATGTCTGATGCCGAAAGACGTCATTTGCGTGTAATGACCAAACGCATGAATCAACAGGAAGATTTTTATATCAGCCACAAGGTCGACTCCACATGGAGTGAAGCTGTAAATGCCGGAGAACCGCTTAACACTCCTGAGCATAACGAAGGGGCACAAGCCATAACCGTCGACGGGCAATGGCTCTATTTTACTGCCTGTAGTCGTGATGACGGTGTAGGTAGTTGTGATATTTATCGGGCCAAAAATTTGGGAAACCAGTGGGGAGAGGTTGAAAATCTTGGAAAGCCTCTAAACTCTACTACCTGGGACGCACATCCTTCCATCTCTCCTGATGGTAAATACCTTTATTTTTCCAGTGCACGGGGGGGTGGAAAAGGAGGAAAAGATTTGTGGATGGCCAGAATTAAAGCAGATGGAACCTTCGAGAAACCTGTAAATATGGGGGATAGCATTAATACGCGAGGCGAAGAGATGGCTCCCTATATACATCCCGATAACAAAACCCTCTATTTTACATCCAGTGGATGGCTGGGAATGGGCGGACTGGATCTGTTTAAGAGTACCAGAGATTCGAATGGAAAATGGTCGACTCCAAAAAATCTGGGATATCCGATTAATACGGTGAATGATGAGATGGGGTTGATTGTAAATGCCAAAGGTAATGTTGCCTACTACAGCACGGACAGGGAGCCTGCCAATGGAAAGGATATTTATGCCTTTGACCTTTATCAGGAGGCCCGGCCACAGCCGGTATCCTATATGAAAGGTCGTGTATATGATAAAGATACACGCAGACCTCTTGCTGCACGCTTCGAACTGATTGATCTTGCCACTGAAGATACCATCATGATTGCTTCTTCAAAACCGGAAACCGGACAATTTATCGTTTGTATACCAACAAATAGGAATTACGCGCTAAACGTCGATAAACAAAATTACCTGTTTTATTCGGATAATTTCCAGTTAAAAGGGGTGTATGAAGCAACAAAACCTTTTAGCAAAGATATTCCATTGCAAAAAATACGCACAGGCGAACGAATTGTTTTACGAAATATTTTTTTCGAAACCGATGCTTATCAGTTAAAAGAAGAGTCGTCGGTAGAGCTCCAAAAAGTTATTGCTTTCCTGGAAAAGAATCCTTCACTTAAGGTTGAGATATCCGGTCATACCGACAATGTAGGCAGTGATACCTATAATCAGGAGCTTTCGGAAAACAGAGCCTTATCAGTATTTAATTACTTGTTGGATAAGGGAATAGCTAAAAATCGCTTAACTTATAAAGGGTATGGTGAAAGTGACCCAATAGCTACCAACGATACAGAAGAAGGGCGAGCAAAAAACAGGCGGACGGAAATGAAAATCCTGGAAAAATAAACTTTATATAGCTTGTAAAATCGATATAAGCCAGAGTTAACCTGTTGTTCCAAAGTTGATTGACGAAGGTCACCATGAAAGGTGATACACATCACCTCAAAAAATTGGCATAGCGTTAAATTTCATTGTTACTTTGTAAATGAAGGTTAAGGATAAATATAGTTCCAAACATTGTTCTTTAAATTACCGTTTTGTAACTTGTTCTGGAACTTAATTTTTACATCCGGTACAACGGATGATTCTTTTCATAGGTTTAATTTTAGGGTTAGGTTAAGGGGTTGAAGGCTGTGCTGCCAAGCACAGCCTTCTTCTTTTTTGTACCTATTCTATCAGGCTCTTTAACCGGGCTATTTGTTTTTGTTTATTTACTTCTCGTAGGCGCATAGCCGTTTTTGTAAAATATTGGTGATTGGAGATAAACTTAATTTGTAGTTTATTCCACTGATTTATCGTATCAATTTTGTTGTGAGCCTTTAGTTCCTGATAAAGCGTGTTGGAAACGGGAATAAAATCACTTCGGCCCAGGTAATCCAGGTCGCTGTCGCACATAATGCGCTCCAACAAATTTCCGGGATTCGGGGGCATCTTGGTTGCCATAATCAACTGATTAACCATGGCAATTTGCTCTTCGCTATATTGATAGCGTGGCAATATTTCAATGGCCAGCTGAGTGCTATGATATTCGTGCTCATCATAGTCGATTATATGACCTGCATCGTGGAAAAGCGCTGCTGTTTTTAGTAATAGGATCGCCTCATCATCTACTCCCTCGCCATAACCAATTAATTCGGCCTGATTCACTACGTCGATGGTATGTTTTACGCTATGGTAAAAAAGATTTTCGGGAAGTTCCCGTTCCAGTCTGTCGAGAATAAATTCTTGTAAGTCGGTAAACTGCCGGAGTAAATATTTATTTTTAAAGATCTTATTGGTAATTTTCCCAACTTTGCGGTTTTGGCTGAATGCCGGCTTAATGCGTTTTAAAAAGAAAATATCAATATCGCCACGGTATTTTACGGGTATATTGCCGTTATACTCAAACTGGAAATATTCTTTGAGTAACTCATAGGTATTTACTGACAGATGAATTTGACTTTTGTCGCCTGCCGAAGCAATACGCGTGGCAATCTGTACCGTCTCTCCCTTAATGTCGTAGGACCTTTTTTTTCTGCCCTGAAATGTGGCTGTTACAGGGCCGGTATGGATACCCATTTGCAAACTCCAAAAATCCTGTTCACTTAGCTGATAGTTTTCGCGCAAGGTATCTACATAATTTTTCATTTCCATGGCAGCCAAGGCAACGTCTATGGGGTTTGTTATGTTCTTATCCGGTACTCCTCCTGCGCACATATAGGCATCACCTATGGTTTTGATTTTTTCGATTTTATATTTTTGAGTAATCTTATCAAATGCCAGTGTTATATTGTCCAGCTCGTCTATAATAGTAGTGCTTCCGCGCTGATTACTTATGCGCTTAAATCCATCGATGTTAACATACAGCACGGTAACCATTTCGAATCGATGGGTATTGACCGCCCCGTAATTTCGAATATTGCCGGGAAGTACCTCAGCAGGTAGATGTGCCAATGTACGTTTTAGATCTTGGTTTTCCCGCTCAAATGCCTCGTTTTTTTTGCGAAGCATCTTTACCGATTTCGACAATTGTTTATTTTGCCGGAACAGATCGGCAATTCGGCGCAGAAGTTTTTCTTTTTCGGTAGTGGGCATAGCATTTATTATCTTGCTTAAATATACAAAATCTTCTTTCCAATAAACAAGCAATTAGCTGCCCTTCCTACATGAAAATATTCTTGGTATTATAAATGTGGAGGTTAATAAGTTTTTCAGCAGAAGGTTTTACCAAAAAGTAAGACAGGGATCAGATGATCTTTACACACATGCCAACCTAACGCTTTATCTTTGAGACAAACTAAAACCAGTAGACCTATGCTTCGAATCAGTTATTGGATCTTTACTATCTCTTGTGCTTTCTTGTTTCTCTTTCATATTTGGGACGTATCCTTTTTGAATTCCTCAAGTCTTTTTCACTTTCATTTATTAGTGGCCAATATGTTTTCATTACATATCATGCGTATGTTGTTACTTATTGGAATATTGAAATGGGGGAAGATATCTTTCCGCATAGCCATATCAAAAAATCTGCAACGAGGAGTCGTGTTGCTGTATGATGCACACACAAAATGGCTATTCACCTTATCGGTGGGTATTGCTATATTTCTGGTTATACTATCTGTTTGTACTGTTGTCTATTGGTTCTTTCCATTGTTTAGGTTTGCTGTTGCCGGTGCATTTTTAAGTTACATGCTGATTATAATGCCCACTCCAAAAGGTAATCCAAGTGGTGTCCGGAAGAAATTGAATCAGAGCCCTGAGTATTGGTGTCCAACGATTATTACTCCTTAAAAAATAATGCCGACAATTTTTCTTTGTTGCTATTGAGAACGATAAGGTATAAGCCCGGAGAAAGCGATTGGGTGTTAATTGGTGAAAGAGAGCTTCCGGTTGCTTCTACGTGATATTTTTCTTCGCCTTGTAATGTATATATGGTAACACTGTAGGTTTGGGCAGGTGAAAATGGAAATCTTATGTTAAGATCTCCTTGACTGGGATTGGGAAAGATACTAAGATCTTTGTTTCTAAAGAGGGGGGCATAGGTGTTTTGCGTTTTTTTCATCGTAAAAATCAGGTTGTTCTGCTCTTCATCCACCCAAAGCAAGGTATCGATTGTTTTGTAAGAGGAATGTAGCAGTTTAATATGGTAGCGTCCGCGCTCCAGCATGGGTAATTGAAACGCTCCCTGGCTATTGGTTGCAGCCTCGTTAACCAGCAAATTTGTGTACCAGAACTGCACGTTTGCCCCCTCAATGGGGTTTCCATTTATGACATCTGTTACCTTACCGGTAGCTTCAAAGTAAATGGCCTCCTCGCTTTGCATAGTATGCGCATAGTTGATCTCGCTTTTTTCTAATGATAATGAAGTGCTGTATTTTTCGTGGCCTTGAGCTTTTAGGGTAAGCTGATAGGCTTGAGCTGGTAGTTGATGGAAGTAAAACTCACCCTCACTGTTGGTAAACTGTTGGTAGCTTTTGTTTTCTCCCTGCAACTGTATAAAGGCATTTGGCAGCGCGCCTCCATTTACCGCTGAATAAAGTGTTCCTGCAAATGCTACTGTGTCAAGAGGAACAAGAGTAATGTTGAGGTATCGTCTCTCTTTCTTTGCCAGTGGGATACCTGTTATTGTGGTATCGCGGTACCAGGGAGCTTTTGCCTTTAATGTATAGGTGCCTGCATTAAGTAATCGGGCAAAGTAACCCGTTTCTTTACGGGTGAAAATCATAGAGCTATCTTCCCGGGTGTCGTAATTATTCAGGAAGATCTCCGCTTCGATGGCTTTCCCTGCAGTGTCGGTAACAAAACCAAAAACTCCCCACTTGCTGTACTCCATGAAAGAAAAAAGAGCCTCTTTGTTGTATTGCCACATCTCGGGAAGTAAGGCGGAAGGCATCAGTTTCGTGGTACTCACTTCGATTGTGAGTTCGCGTATTTGCCGATGGTAGTTCATATAATCCTGGCGGCTGCCAAAAACCTGATACCATTGATACCCATTAGTTATGCCAGTGGTGTTTACCGAGGTAAAGTAGCCCTCAGGACTATTGGATTGGGCGTTTGAGGCATAGGCCAGTGATGCATCAATAAACCAATAGTTGTCGGGGTGAAGGTGTTCAACTACATCCCACGGGTAATTTACTACTTCGGCCCCTCCATGGAAGTTGGCAGCAAGGGTAATGGGTGTAGTTTCTGTCCATTTCATCATGGCTTTGCTTTCCAGCTGGTGGGGTTGGCTGTCGGGGTGAGGATCGCCAGTGGGATCCGGGAAATTGCGGTTGAGGTCCACCATATTTGCGTTGTACCTACTGGCTCCCTCTACGGTATGATTCCCTGTACGGTAAGTGCCATCGGGGTTGGCCAGCGGGTTGATATAGATGACGTTGCTATCCAGTAAGGCTTTTATTTCCGGCGAGTTAACATAGCCTTGAAGCAAGCTATCAATCAGGCGCAGCATGAGGATGTAGCCGGTGGTTTCGTCGCCATGCATCGTGGAAGTCAGAAAGATTCCCGGCTTACTGGTTTTGTGCTTAAAAGAGCCGGTAATTTCAGCCATGTATAGCTCCCTGTCTTCAACACTTTTACCTATGCTGTAAACATTGCACATAGGTTCGTTGGCAAATTTCTCCATCAAGGCCTGGTAACAGCCGTAGGTGGGGTATTTATCCCAACTGCTCATTTCGTTGGGTGTTGAAGCCATAATGATGCTGCCCTCTTTTTGGCGGAATTCCGATGGCAGTGGCAGCGGCTGAATCAACAGGTCCGTTCGTTGCAACTTCTTCCACTGTTCGGGAGTAGCATAAGCATATACGTTTTTGTTACTAATGTGGTCGATGGACATCCATCGGGTAAGCGTATCGAGTTGTATTCGGGAAGAGTAGGGAAAAGAGAAATAGGACTCTTTTCGCTCCTGAGCTTGGGTATTTACCTTCGCAAAAGCGAAAAGAATCAAAAGGATGAAAACGAGTGATTTTCTATTCATTTGGATCCATAATACGGCCCATAAACAGGATGGCACTGGTTTTATTATCTTTTAACAGGAACATGAAAGGATGATTTGCCTTAACGGTTGCCTGGTTTCTCACCATTGAGGTTTTTACCATGGTTATAGCTGTAGCGGCAGCAGCTTCGGTACCCACTTCATTTACATCGATATAGGTTTTGTGCAACACTTTGTCAATCACGAGTTTCGCCTGGTCGGTCATGCCTGTAAAGTCGGCGTTACTGGTGAAGGGAAGTGTCATGCCTAATTGCTGTAAGGGCTCGGAAAGGCTGTAGGTCCGCTCCATCGTAAATTTGGGCAGGGTCAGTTGAACCTTGGTATGCTTCATTTTCTGGAGATACTCTTGGTAAAGGGTATGGGTAAAGTTTTTTTCAACTGCCAGCAGGTCGAATCGTTTTTTTGGAACAATCAGAATCATGGATACATCTCCTCCTTCGTAGGGGAGTTCAACCACCTGAGCCATTTTGTCTTCGTAATAAGAGGTATTGAGCGATTGATTCATCATTTGTGCCTGCGTGTGGCATTTTTTAAATACGTAGAAGGTGTCCTCTTTGGTGTTTTCTTCTTTGAAAGGAGTTGCCCAGTCGCCTTTGAAGTAGAGTGCATTGACCAAAATCATTTGAGTGGATCTTTTAATGGCACTTTGGGGCAGCAGGTCAGTGATTTTGTCATGGGTTTTTTCCTCAACCCAGTTGTTTATTCTATCACGTGATCCTGCGGGATCTTCCGAAAAGGAAGTACGCTTAAGTCCTGCTCCATAGTGCTGGGTTAGGGTTTCGGAAAAAATGGGTTGCAATTTCAACCCCGATTGAATCCACACTGCATTTGCCAGACTTAACGATAGTCCCTCTTTCTCTTTATTCAGCAGGGTGTTTAATTGTGCGTATTCGCTGTGAAAGGCATCGGTATTGGGGCCAAAATGGAGTGTTTGTTGCAATTGTGTGGCGGTTTCCCCTTTTGCACCGGCATACGTCATGGCAAAAGCCGAGGAGATGCTCAGGGGACTGTAAAACATGTTAACCGGTTCTTTTCGAAGTTGGTGATAGAGTTCCATGGTAAAGCGGTTGTTTCCCTGAGTCGCCTTTTCGGCATTTTGTGCAAGGGCAGAAGCACTACTAAAAATCGCGAGAAGCAGAATTAGATTAAATCTTTTCATCTGATTTGTGTTTTTATTTTACTGGTTAGTTGGTGTTTGTTATGAGATATGTATGAGATGTGTTTTTCTGTTAATGATAGCTTGTAACGCAAAAATACACATAAATTTTGGGTTCTGTTAGGCTTGATATAAACGTTATTCTTCTTTAACAGGTTAAGAAATTATTAAAATGCGGAAAATAGTTGGTTTATAAAATACATTTATCTATACTTGCAATCTGAAAAGACAAAAAATGAACCAAACATTAGCACATACTGTACATCATCACCACCATCATGGCGGGTAATGCTGTATGTGCGAAATTTTGCGTAGATAATTAATTTAAAAATATACTACAGGCCGCAATTTCGCGGCCTTTTTTTGTTTTACAACCTTTACAACTATGAAAATATACATAACTACCATTCATCATCACCATCATCATTTTGCTGTTGCTTTCGCAATGGAGCAGATAGATGTTGGCTAAAAATGTAAGCATTTTAGAAAAAAGCCCGCAGCACTGCTGCGGGCTTTTTTTGTAACCCATAAACAACTTTTATTATGACAAAATTGAAAATTGCCATTCAAAAAAAAGGACGACTTAGTGAAAAGTCTCTGGAACTCTTGAAAGAATGTGGCATAAGCCTGACAAATGGAAACCGAAAACTTATCTCGGTCTCCTCAAACTTTCCCGTTGAACTGTTATTTGTTCGCGATGATGATATTCCCCAATATGTGTACGATGGTGTGGCCGACCTGGGCATTGTGGGTGAAAATGAACTGTTAGAGAAAGATCTTCCCCTTCAGGTTGTTCAATCTTTGGGCTTTGCAAAGTGTCGCATGTCCCTGGCCATCCCGAAATCCGAAAGCTATGACTCACTTGCTTACTTTAATGGCAAACGCATTGCTACTTCCTATCCGGTAATTCTTCAGAAGTTTTTGCAGGAGAACAATATCGATGCTGAGATACACTACATCAGTGGTTCGGTTGAAATTGCACCTGGGATTGGGTTGGCAGAAGGAATTTTTGATATTGTGAGCTCTGGAAGTACATTGATATCCAATGGATTAAAAGAGGTGGAACGGGTATTGAAATCGGAAGCCGTTATTTTAGGAACTGCCGACTTGTCAACCGAGAAGAAAGCCTTGCTCGATCAGCTGTTGTTTCGCATCAAAGCCGTATTACGTTCACGCAACGCTAAGTATATCTTGCTGAATGCACCCAATGAGCGGTTGCAGGAAATTATTGATATTATTCCCGGAATGAAGAGTCCTACTATCATGCCTTTGGCAAAGGGAAACTGGAGTTCCCTCCACTCGGTGCTGGAGGAAGGAGATTTCTGGAATGTGATTGACAAACTTAAAGCTTTGGGGGCACAAGGCATTTTGGTGGTACCCATCGAGAAGATGATTCTCTAAATCACAACAGACAAGTTTACCCTCTTAAAAAAAAGGATGTTATGAGCCGAACTATGACAGTGATTTTTTCTACACTCAACTCATTATTATGAGGCTGCAAATATCTTGTGATGAAATTAGGCTAATCATGCAGAGCTAGCTTCCGCCTAATGGGAAGTAGCTCTACAACAAAAATGAAATTAAACACTAGATGAAAATACTTTTATATCCCGATAAACAACAATTGCTGCAGAAACTTGCCCGACCTTATATAAGCAATTCAGAAGTTTCCCAGCAGGTGAGTGCCATTCGCGTGTCGGTTGCCCAGCGGGGAGACGATGCCTTACGTGAGCTCTCAGAGCGGTTCGATGGAATCGCACTGCCCGATATGCGGGTTCCCGCTTCGGCATTTTATGAGGCAGAAAAAGCGCTATCACCTGCGTTGAAAGAAGCCATTAATAGAGCCGCCGCCAACATCGAGAAATTTCACAGAACCCAGATGCAGCCCTTTATCCAAACAATGGTGGAGGAAGGTGTTACCTGCTGGCAACGAAGTGTACCCGTAGGACGAGTGGGTATGTATGTGCCCGGAGGGTCGGCTCCTTTAATTTCCACGGTGCTTATGCTGGCCATCCCGGCGCGTATTGCCAACTGCCCCGAAAGGGTCATGTGTACCCCGCCTGACAAGAATGGGAATCTTGATCCGGCTATTTTGTATGCTGCTCAATTGAGTGGTATTACGCGGGTTTTTAAAGTGGGCGGGGCACAAGCTATTGCTGCTATGACTTATGGCACACAAACCATTCCCAGAGTTGACAAAGTATTTGGGCCGGGCAATCAGTATGTTACAGAAGCCAAGCAACAGGCCTTAGCTCAGGGTGTGGCTATTGACATGCCTGCAGGACCTTCCGAGGTACTGATAATAGCTGATAAAACAGCCAATCCTGCATTTGTTGCTGCCGACTTACTGGCCCAAGCCGAACATGGTGCCGATAGCCAGAGTGTTTTGCTTACCAACGATAGAATATTGCTGGAGGCGGTGCAAGAGCAAGTCAAACAACAACTTGAGGATCTTCCCAGAAAAGGGGTAGCCGGCATGGCATTGCGAAATAGCGTGATGGTATTGGTTAAAGATATGCAGGAGGCCATGGTCATATCCAATGATTATGCCCCTGAACACCTGATTCTGGCCGTTGCCAATGCTGAAGAAATGAGTATGGAGGTACGGCAGGCAGGTTCCGTATTTTTGGGCAATTATACGCCCGAAAGTGTTGGTGACTATGCCAGTGGAACCAACCACACCTTGCCTACCAATGGTTTTGCCCGAAGTTACAGTGGCTTGAATATGGATGCTTTTCTTAAGAAGATCACCTTTCAGCAGCTTTCCTCAACAGGTATTCAATCGCTTGGGCCCACCGTTGAGGTACTGGCAGAGGCCGAGAAACTTCAGGGACACAGAAATGCTGTAACGCTGCGCCTTAAACAGTTGGCTAACAAAATGAAGGAGGTTAAGCCATGAATGAGTTAGTTTCTTTAATCAATCCTGCCATCCGGAAGCTATCGCCCTATAAGTCGGCACGAAGTGAAGTATCCGATGCCAACTACTTGCTGCTTGATGCCAATGAAAGTCCTTATGGGGCCATGAACCGCTATCCTGATCCTTTACAAAAGGAGTTGAAGCAGCAAATATGTCAATGGAAAGGGGTACGGGAAGATCAGATTTTTCTGGGCAATGGAAGTGATGAGGCCATTGATTTGCTGATGAGGATCTTTACACGTCCTGGTTCTAGTGACGAGGTTCTGGTACCGGAACCTACTTATGGCATGTACAAAGTAACCGCAGCTATTCAGCAAATTGCTTACCGAACGGTACTGCTTCCGGCTGATTTTCAACTTAGGCCAGAAAAGTTAGTTGAAGCGATAAATGAGCAAACTCGTATTATTATGCTGTGTACCCCCAATAACCCAACGGGTAATACCATTCCTGTGGGGGCGATAGAGGCAATTTTAGCTACTTTTCGAGGAATTGTGGTGGTGGATGAAGCGTATATCGACTTCGCGAATACCCCATCGATGCTTCAAAAACTTGATGAGTATCCCAATCTGGTGGTTGTGCAAACTTTTTCCAAAGCATTGGGTATGGCGGGAGCCCGGTTGGGGATGTGTTTTGCGAACCCAATTGTTATCGAACAACTTAACAAAATTAAGCCCCCCTATAATGTTAATGTGTTAACGCAAACCTATGCACTCGAACAATTGCAGCAGGAGTCGGTAAATCGTTCGCGCATCCGTTCTATACTTTCGGAACGCGACGTGCTGGCTACAGCCTTAGAAGAGCTATCTGTAGTTGAGCAGGTTTTTCCCAGCGAGGCTAACTTTTTGTTGGTACGATTTGCTGATGCACAGGATGTTTATCAATTCTTGTTGAACAACCGTATTGTGGTGCGCGATAGGAGCAACGAGCCAAATTGTGAAGGATGCCTGCGGATTTCCATTGGAAAGCCGCAGGAAAATCATCAGTTGGTGGCTGCTCTCAAACGATACGAAGAAGTGAACTTGGGAAAACCCATAAAAATTTAACACCATGAAACGAAAAATTTTGTTTGTAGATCGCGATGGGACCTTGATTCGGGAACCTGTCGATGAACAAATCGACAGCCTGGAGAAGCTCTTGTTTCTTCCCGGCGTATTTGCCGGACTCCGGCAGCTGGTAGCAAATGGGAATTACCTGCTGGTAATGGTGAGCAACCAGGATGGGTTGGGTACGGAAAAATATCCGAGAGCAGCATTTGAGAAGGTACAGAAAAAACTGCTGGAGGTTTTTGAAGATCAGGGAATTGTTTTCGATGATATTTTGATTGATGCCTCTTTTCCCGAGGAAGAGTCAGAATATCGAAAACCAAACACCGGCATGGTACAAAAATACCTGCGGGGGAACTACGATATTGCCAATAGCATTGTAATTGGCGACAGGAAAAGCGACATCCAGTTGGCCCGTAATTTGGGATGTAAAGCCGCTTTTATCAGAGGTTTCGACGAGAAATTGCCGGAGGAGTATGCCCGGTATTCTCTGGCACAAGCCGATGATTGGTGGCAGCTTGCCTCGCTGTTGAGTAAGGAACAAAGATCCATCCGGTTGCAGCGAATCACCTCTGAAACGCAACTCGATGTGATACTTACATTAGATGGATCGGTTGACCAGACAATCAACACGGGCCTTGGGTTCTTTGATCATATGCTACAGCTTATGGCTTTTCATGCAGGCATTGGCCTTACGCTACAGGGAAGTGGCGACCTGTGGGTAGATGAGCATCACCTGGTGGAGGATGCAGGTCTGCTACTGGGTGAGGCTTTTAAGGAGGCTCTGGGCAAAAAGCATGGGCTCTCGCGTTATGGATTCGTGCTGCCGATGGATGAGTCAAAGGCGGCAGTATCGCTCGATTTTAGTGGTCGCCCGTTTGTTAAGTGGGAGGTGTCGTTTCTGCGCGAAAAAGTGGGCACTTTCCCTACCGAAATGGCAGAGCACTTCTTTTACTCCTTCTGTCAAACTGCCGGGCTTACCTTGCATGTTGAAGCAGAAGGCAGCAATGAACACCATAAGTTGGAGGCCATTTTTAAGGCTGTGGGAAGATCTTTCCGACAAGCCCTTCAACTGACTACCGGAAGTGACGTGCCTTCGTCAAAAGGCATTCTTTAACCTAAAAAGA
>JAWOEH010000037.1:0-31394 GCA_046482855.1 Bacteroidales bacterium
TATCCCAACCCGGCCGATGACCAGCTTACGGTAAAATATACCGCCGAAGAGACGGGTAGTGATGCCTATTTGTACATATTCAATGCAGCAGGAGAGCAGTTTTTGTCCTCGCACCTGCTTTCGTTGTCGGCAAGCCCCATAACCATGCAGATTGATTTGGCCGATTACCCTGCCGGACTCTACCTTGTAAAGCTGGTTGAAGGGGACAAAACGTACACAACACGTTTGGTGATTCAGTAAAAACGAAGCTTATCATATACTACGAAAGCGGCCGAAAGGTCGCTTTCGTGGTTTTTGGCAGATTATCACGCCATACTCTTTGTGCCATTTATCAGAATCATTGTATCTTTGAAGGGAATTGACAGCGATACACACAAAAAAAGTAAGGCACGTGAATATTCTATTAATCGGCTCCGGAGGGCGGGAACATGCCCTGGCTTGGAAAATTAGCCAAAGTTCAACGCTTTCGAAACTCTATATTGCTCCCGGCAATGGCGGCACAAATGAGGTAGGAGAGAATGTGGCCCTGGCAATTGATAATTTCCAGCAGGTGAAAACGTTTGTGCAGCAAAAAGCCATCAACATGGTGGTGGTAGGTCCCGAGCAGCCTCTGGTAGAGGGGCTTGGTGATAAATTCAGTGCTGACAAGGATCTTTCCGATGTACTCTTTATAGGCCCCGGGCAAAATGGCGCTATGCTTGAGGGAAGCAAAGATATGGCCAAGGCCTTTATGACGAAGTATGGCATCCCCACAGCGGCTTATCGAACGTTTTCCGCCGGCGAACAAAAAGAGGCCATGGATTTTCTGGCCACGCTCTCGGCACCCTACGTGTTAAAGGCCGACGGACTGGCTGCCGGAAAGGGCGTGCTCATTCTGGATCACCCGGAGGAGGCGCAGGCAGCTATTGACGAGATGTTTAGCGGCAAATTCGGCGATGCCGGAAAGAAAGTGGTCATTGAAGAGTTTCTCTCGGGCATTGAGCTGTCGGTTTTTGTTCTTACCGATGCTACCGATTATGTTATTTTACCCGAGGCAAAAGATTATAAGCGAATAGGCGAAGGCGATACCGGACTGAATACCGGAGGGATGGGCGCTGTTTCGCCAGTGGCTTTTGCCGACGCCGCATTTCTGCAGAAAGTGGAGGAGCGCATTATTCGCCCCAGCATTCAGGGACTTAAGCAAGAGGCGATTTCCTATGTGGGCTTTCTGTTTATCGGACTGATGAACGTGGGAGGCGACCCGTATGTCATTGAGTACAATGTGCGCATGGGCGATCCTGAGACGGAAGTGGTGATTCCACGCATCAAAAGCGACCTGGTGGAAGCCCTCAAGGCTGCCGGCGAAAAGCGACTAAGCCACTATAGCCTGCAAATTGATGAGCGTGCTGCAGCCACAGTGATGATGGTGAGCGGAGGCTATCCTGAAGCTTACGAAAAAGGGAAAGTGGTTACAGGGTTGGCGTCGGTAGAAGGAAGTTTGCTGTTTCATGCCGGCACCAAGTTGAATACATCCGCAAAGGAAGTTGTTACCAGTGGGGGCCGTGTGCTGGCTGTTACTTCATTGGGCGATACTTTCCAACAGGCACTTGAGCAATCGTACCGGAATGTACGCCGCATACAGTTTGAGGGAGCTTATTATCGTACGGATATTGGAAAAGATCTGCAATCATGATTCGACAAATAAAAAGTAATCGACCGGGAAATATCCTTCTGATCTTGTTCTTTGCTGCCCTTACCTGGATGGGACGAATTTGGCTTCCTAATGCCGTTGAGGTAACACGCAGCAGCCCCCTTTATGCAACCCCCCTGTGGAGGGCTATTGATACTTGGTTGCAAACCCATACATGGTTCGACAGCTTATTTCCTTTTTTGCTTTTATTGGTGGTAGCCTTCATGTTGGTTCGCATCAACCGCAAATATATCTTGCTAAATGAACGAACGTATCTTCCTGCACTCTTCTTCGTCCTGATGTCGGGTGCCTGGTTACAAGTGCAGGGCAGCCATCCTGTTTGGCTGGTGTTGCTGCCGATGTTCCTTCTTATTGATAAGCTCTTTCAGCTGTACCGAAGCGCTTACGCCCTTGGAGCTCTGTTTATGGCAGGGTTTTATATTGCCCTGGGAAGCTTGTTCTATGTTCCCTTTTTGTTTTATCTGTTATTGGTGTATGTGGCGCTGGTTTTGTTACGGCCATTTATTGGGCGTGAATGGCTGGTTCCTCTGTTAGGATTAGCAACCCCCTACTTATTTGTGTTTACTTACTATTATGCATTTACCGAGAATTTCGACCATTATGCTATCGTGGTCCTGAATAATCTCGACTACTATTTTCAGTGGCCGCAGCTTAACTTGTATTACCAGATATATGTGGGGCTTATGCTGTTTTTGGTGGCCATAGCAAGTCTGGTGATGGTAGGGAGTCTGCGAGCCAAAAAAGTACGCACACGGAAGTTTTATGAGCTTTTTTTGTGGATTTTTATCTTGTCCGTTGCACAATACTTGCTGTTGCCCAATGTAGGTGTCGAGGTACTTTTAATCGCTATTTTACCCACTACTTTTATCTTTACCGAATATATGTATCACACCCGGCGAAAATGGTCGGTAGCGCTCTTTTTCTATGCCGTGTTGCTGAGCACTATCGCCCTGCAACTGCTAACTTATTTCGAGCTGCCCTTTTTGACATAGCTACAGATTAATGATAGACTATAAAATTGTAGCCAATCAGTTTTATGCTGCTTTATGTGGGTTAGGGCTGGTACTTTCTTGAAGGGGATTTGGCAAGATCGTCCGAAAACCTGCAGGAGTTATGTGAAAAAGTGGGGTATTTTCGGTAAGATCCCCTATGTCGGGAACACAAAAAAAGGCAGCCAATGGGCTGCCTTTTCTGTATGGTAAAAACGATTGTTACAAAACCTTCACATGATACAAAATGGCAACAGAGAGACCCGGTTCTCCCTCTTTATAGGAGAGAAAAATGTGATAGGGACCCGTCTTTGTGCACTTAATATCAATAGAGTCGTAGGATTTTCCGGTGGCCACATTGTATGTTGTGCCCATCAATCGATTGCTGTCATATACCTGAAGGATGGCTTCTCCCGGATAATCTTTGGAATTACAAACCTTAAACCGATATTGGTTCCCTTTTTTCAGCATGAAGGTTTTTCGCATAACAGGTTTTTCCTCTCCTGGTTGTGCTGCATCCAATTTTGATTGAAAATCTTTTAAGTACGTAAGATCGGTAATATCCATTGTACAAATTTCCAAAAGTTCCTGACCCGATTGCGCCATCGATGTTTGAGCAGCACCAGCAAACACAATGAGTAGAATGAGATAGGAGAAGTATTTATGCATTCGTTTCATTTGTTATCCGTTTATTATAATAATGTCATTGCGCATTTTTTTCACCTTTTCGATGATTTGGAACAGCAACTCATCCGACATTTCAACGAACTGCCTATCGGTTTGTTTAATGACCAGCATGCCGTCTTCTTCAACAGCCTGAGGTTCACTTTTTTCGTAAGTAATTTTCACCCCTTCGTAAAGTTGGGCAATCTCCTCAAAGTCGGTAATGATTTTTTGGAACTTGGCGTCGCGTTTATAGTTGTTGAGCAAAAGCATCAGGTTCCCCAGGATAATTTTTTGCTCGCCAATTTTCTCCTTTAGTTGTTGGCTATCGGGCCGTTCTTCCACCACTCCGCTTAACAGGTACATACTTTCCACCCAGATGCCGGCAATAATTAGCGAACTCAGTTTTCCGCGATTGTTTTCACGCAAATACTGATCCATCTGGTTAAAGTTCTGCACGGAAATATACATCAGCGAATCGAGGTTCTGGTTATTGGTAGCCAGTCGCTTAAGGGTTGAGAAGTCGAAGAACTGGCCCACATGTATGCCATCGGCCAGCTGTTTAATGGTAGAAATATAATCGATTACCTGACCGGTTTTGTTGTACATGTTCAGGTAGCCCAGGTCGGCACCAAAAATACCCAGTCCTAACGCTTTTTTAAAGCTGGTATTGTAGTTATCGGCATAATCGGTGGTGGCAAGGTAGTCTTTGGAAAAAGGAACACCTATGCTTTTGATAAGGGCGGCCATTTCCACTGGTGAGCTAACGTTTTGTACAATCTCCTCCATAGCTTGTTCCGACACTTCGAGCTCTCCCTTATAAAGAACGGAATCAGGAATCTCAAAATCATCAGAAAGCCCTCTCTTCTGCTTATCCGATTTGCAGGCTCCCAGCACCAGCAATCCTAAAACTATTGCGGTAAGTATTTTTCTCATAGCTAACAAGGCTTGAATTTCCTTTTCTACAAAATTAATTATATCTCTTAAAGATAAAAAAAAATATAAATTATCAAACTACTTTTTTCGTTGAAACTTCTCCGGCAGATCGAGGAGCCTCTTCAACGCATTGAAGTAGAGGGTAACATAAAAGAAGAGCGTGAGCGCCCATACAAATACCAGGTTAAACCAATAGGTATTCCAGTATTGTCCTGCAAAATACTTTCGCGGGGCAAAGAAATGGGAGCGGAAACCGAAGAAATTGTCCGGTTGCGGATCCAGAAATATAGGGTCGATCTGTTGGATAAATTCGTTGTTGTATTCCAGAATCTGGTTCTTCTCAAAGACCTTTTTCACTTGATCGGCAACGCTTTCATTGTGGTATGCGTTGCGCATATAGTAGTAGGATTCAGGATCTTTCCCCAACCAGTATTCAATAATATTTTCTTTTTGCTTTACAGCTTTTTGAAACTCTGCGTTAAAGTAGGTATTGGCTTTTTCCAAATAGCGAAACACTTTGCCCAATACCAACTCGTTAATATTGGCCGTATCCAACTGGTGTTTGGATTCAAACTGAACTTTGGACTGATGTTCCATTTTGGTAATTTCGTTTTTTACCAACTCCAGGTGGTCGGAAATCTGTTCTCCAATTTCCGTGCTGTCCTCCATTTGCCAAAGATTTTGCTCCACATAATCAAGCTTCTCCTTTAATTCCGGGATAACATATACCTGCTTAAAATCGGTGTTGCTGATAACCTTTTCAATGGGGTAGAAGCGCTTCTCAAATTTGTTGTTTTTAAATTGATTTACCATCAGTGCCTCATACGACCATTTGGTGGGCATAATTTCGGCAATTACCGGCACTTTATCAACGCTGCCCACACTGCGGTTCAATTTGTCGAAGGGAAACATCGCTCCGGACAAAATCATCATGGGAATCATGAGCAGGGGGATGAGGATGTAGATAGTAACGGCCGAGTTGAAGGAAGCCGAAACATTCAAGCCCAGCATATTTGCAAAGGCTGCTGTTGTAAACATGGCAAACCAATACTCAAAGTACATTTCGCGTATACCCAGTATTGTGTTGGCAATGAGCACAAATAAAATAGCCTGAATGGCCGAAATGGCAAAAAGAATGAGTATTTTGGATACCAGGTAACTGGAACGGCTTAAGTTCAGAAATTTTTCCCTTTTCAAAATTTTTCGGTCGCGGAAGATCTCCTCGGCACTAACCGTGAGACCCAGAAAAAGGGCAACAATCAGCGCCATAAAGATGTATATGGGGATATTTTCGTTCTCCCTGAAGATGTATAAATCGGAGTCAGGATCGGCAATATACCGGATGATATAGGCCAGAATAAAGCCCAGCACAGGAGCTTCCAACAGGTTTAGGGCAATGTACTGCTTGTTGCTGATTTTCGATAGCACATCGCGGATGGAATAAATTTTTAGCTGTTTGAACCACGAAGGGATATTCAGGTTGGAGGGAGGCTCCTCTTTTATATGAGGAATCTGTTCCAGCTTAATATTTTCTTTGAAATGCTCCTCCCATTTTGGGGGCGATATTTTTCGTTTATTGGTGTATTGTCCGTATTCATCAACCACCTGCGCCTCTATGATGTTAAAGATAAGCTCGGGGTTCACGTTACCACAAGTGGGACATTCTCCTACTTCGGAGTTTATTTGTGCGTCGAGGCGCTTAAAGTACATGACTCCCTCCACGGGGTTGCCGTAGTATACCATATACCCTCCTGTATCCAGAATCATCATGTGGTCGAACATCTTGTAGATCTCCGATGAGGGTTGGTGAATCACTACAAATATGAGTTTTCCCTTGAGTGCTAATTCACGCAACAGGTCCATCACATTTTCCGAGTCGCGTGAGGAGAGCCCAGAGGTGGGTTCGTCAACAAACAGGATGGAGGGTTCGCGTATCAACTCCAGGGCAATATTCAGTCGTTTTCGCTGGCCACCGCTAATGAGCTTATTCATGGGTGAACCCACCTTTAGATCTTTACGCTCATAAAGCCCCAGGTTTTCCAGGGTTTTGTCAACCAGTGCTACAATCTCCTCCTCGCTCTTGTCGTTGAAGCAGAGGCGTGCATTGTAGTAGAGGTTCTGAAAAACCGTAAGCTCTTCAATAAGCAGATCGTCTTGCGGTATGTAACCAATGATGCCCTTCAGCTTTTCCTGCTCCTGGTGCAAATCAATGCCATTGATTAGGATTTGCCCGCGGGCAGGTTTGTTCAGGCCTGCCAGTACGTTAAGCAGAGTGGTTTTTCCGGCGCCGCTGGCTCCCATCAGCCCGATGAGTTTTCCCTGTTCTTCGGCAAAATTAATGTTGCGTAAACCAATTTCGCCATTGGGGAACCGATACTCGATGTTATCGGCTACAAAGGAGAGGCGCGTGGACGTTTTGTCGGCCAGGAAGTGTGCCACCACATCGCTGTAGTACACGGGTTTTCCTTTTGGGAGCTTTATGGAGCTTCCCTGGGCATACAGGTAGATGCGCTTATTGTTAATGGGCAACCCATTTAAAAAGAGTTCCTCGTTGCCGGTGTAGCGTAAAAAGTAGAGGTCAACACTTTTTACCTGAAGGACGAAGATGTCGCCATCCAGTGCCTCTACCTGGATGTGTTTTGACTCTTCAGCCTGATCTTGCCCATCATTAATAATGAGAATATCGGGCTTGTCGAGTTTTTCTTTTTCGTTGTTTATAACGAAGTTTTCGATGCTGGTAAACTCTTCTTTGGCAAGTTTAAATACCTCGGCCACGGTGTTGATGATGGCCATGCGTTGTTCCGAGAACTTGCGGTCGGCATTTACCAGCTCAAACAGGCGTACCAGTACAATAACTTTCTGTTTCTGCGTAAGGGTTTTGTTGATCTTTTTACACAACCCCAGAATACGTACTGAGTCTTTTACCGAAGTTAGTTTCCGTTCTGTATCCTTTGCTTTTTTTTCGCCTGTAAAGCCTGCTTTTTTATCAAAAAGATCGAGGTATTCCTGAATAGCCTCGTCGTTTAACTGTTGAGTAAGGAAATTTTCAACGTAGTCACGTTCATTGGATTCAACGCCATCATCTTGCTTGGCAATGATGGCAAAGAGTTGCATCAGCGCTTTTAATATTTCTTCACTCATAAGCTAAACTTAGCAGGGTCTTGACTTAATTACAGTGTATAAGGAACTTGCTCAAAGGGCACGTCTACGATATCGGCATACTCTTCGCCGGCCTCTTCCATATCTTCATCGTCCTCGGGGAAGTACCATTTGATGAGCACATCTTTCCCGTTTTCGTGCATCTCTTCCAGTTTCATCAGGATGTCGAGGATGAGCTTTGAAGAGGCTGTATTAAAATATACCAGCTTGAAGGAGAAGACAGTCTGGCCTTCTGCTGTTTCGGCAAAATCGTCGAGCCAGTTAAGGATGGGCTCATAAAATGAGGTTACATCTTCGGGCAACGAACGGCCAGAGATTTCATATATGCCATTGTCCTGGTCTAGAATAACGTTAGGGGTATCGTCGGTCCCTTTTATTTTTATCACTTCCATAGTTTAAGTTTTTCTTATTAGTTCCTGGAGATTGATGATGTTAAGAGAAAAAATGAGCTGGCTTCATCGATGGGTAAGAAGTGGAAATCTAACTTGTTGCCTGTTTTTCGGGCAATGTCGATAAAGCCAAGGCCGGCACCACCTTTGTCCGATAATCGGCCTTCTTTCATTTGGGTTTTGTACAATTGCTTCAAACCATCCTTATCAAGCTGATTGATGTTTTCAAGCATGCTGGTTAGTTCATCAATTTTCGTGTTTTCAATAACATTACCTGTGGTAACGTGGTAGTCGTTCTTGCTTTTGCTTACCATGAAGATACCGCGCCCGGCAAAGAGAAAATCGTCGGAGCCAAAGGTGTCGGCATGCTTACTAATGTTTTGCAAACACTCAACCATAACATGGAACACTTTCTTCTGCACCAAGTTTGACTCTGATTCTTTAGCCATGTTCGATTCAGTAAGCGAAGTAAAAGCCTTGGTAATCTGATGGGTAATCTCCCCCTCATATACCAAAGTAATCTCGTGCGCTTTCATCGAGCGATAAAAATCGTAGACAAACTCAAGAAAGCCTTTTACATTGTTTTTATCCATAGGTTGTAAAATTAATATATATTAAATATAGTTCAAAACGCTAAAATTCTATCCCAATTAAAAGCACATCGTCAATCTGCTTCTCTTTTTGCTTCCATCGTTTGAATTCGGTGTCGAAGAAGCTGTGGTACTGTGGCATTGTCATCTCTTTATTATCAACAATTTGCTGACGAATTCGTTGTGGGGAATATTTTCTTCTTTCCGGACCTCCTAACTGGTCGGGAAGGCCATCGGAAAAGAAGAAAATTTTGTCTCCTTTTTCATAGGTAATCACATGGTTCTCGAAATCCTTTTCGGCTTTTTTGCGATGTGGAATTCCCCCAATGGCTTTTCGGTTTCCTTTGTATTGAATCAACTCGCCGTTGCGTAGGAGGTACAGAGGACGGTGCGCACCGGCAAACTGCAGCTCTTTTTTCTTTTTGTCGATACGGCAAAGCGCAATATCCATACCGTCGCGGGCTTCAGCATCCACACGATCCTGTTTCAGCGTTGAACGCACTCCGAAGTGGAGTTTATCCAATACCTGTCCGGCTGTGTAATCCTTATCGTGATCAACAATGTTATTCAGCTGGAAGTAGCCGATGAAGGAGAGCAATGCTCCGGGCACTCCATGTCCGGTACAATCCACAGCGGCAATGTAGAGAATGTCCTCTTTTTTGAAGAACCAGGGGAAATCGCCCGACACTACGTCCCGTGGAACATAGAAGATGAATGACTTGGGCAGATACTCCTGAATTATGGCTGTATTGGGCAGAATAGAGGTCTGAATACGCTGAGCATAGTTAATACTCTCGTTGATGGCTTTGTTTTTATCGATGATCTCCATCTCAATGCGCTTGGCCTCGGTAATGTCGTGGCCTACAAATAAAACCGTCTCCAATTCATTCTCGTTGAACTCAGGAATTACATTGTAATTCATTACCCGCTCACCCAGCGTAGCTGTTTCGATGGACAACTCTTCGTTAAACTTTTGGTTGGTTTTGCGAATTTTTTTGATGGTTTCGGTAAAGAATTCTGCCAAACGCGAATCGATAGAAACCTCAGAGATTCTGGAGTTGATGAGCTCTTTTGGTGAAAGGCCCAAATAATCGTCGGACATGGGGTTGGCATAGAAGAACTGTCCTTTGGTGTTCAGTCGAAGAATCAGATCCACACTATTTTCGGAGAGGGACTGCATTTTGCTCTTCATGCGCTCCTCTTTCTCGGCACGCTTGCGTTCGGTAATATCCTGGGAGTTTAGAATAATACCACTGATAGCGGCGTCATTCAGCAGGTTGCGCCCTGTTGTTTCGATGTGGATTTTCTGGCCATCTTTCTTGATATACGTATACTGAATGGTACGGCTTGTTGTGGGATCTTCCAACAGCGTATCGAACATCTCCTTCATTTCGGCCTCGCCTTTTGCCGTGAGCCGATCCATATCTTTCCCGCTCATCATCTCTTCGGGGGTATAGCCCAGGATTTTCTGTACCGAGGGGCTCTGATATTTAAGCTTCAGGTCTTTGTCGTAGATTGAAATCACCTCGGAGGCATTCTCCAGCAAGGAGTGGAGTCGTTTTTGCGCATTTTCCACCTCTGTGATTTGTGTCCCCAGCTTTTTATTGGAAATCTCCAGCTCCTCCTGTGTTGCGCGCATCTCCTCAGCGTTCTGTCGGAGCTCTTCCTCGTTTTCCTTAAGCTCTTCGGTCATTTGTTGCGACTCCTGAAGCAATTCTTCGGTCTTTTGGTTCATCTTCAGGTTGTAGAGCGTACGTGCAATAATTTCGCCCAACTCGTTGAGGAAGTCGATGGTAAGCTTTGGAAATTCGCTATTTAATGAGGCAAATTCCAGCACTCCCTGGAGTTTTTCTTCCGTAATTAACGGAATGATAAGCAAGCTGGCAGGTTTTTTATCGCCCAGAATCCCTGAGGTTATGGTGGCGTAATCTTCCGGAATTTCTGTACGGTAAACATATGCCTGCTCATAGGCACACTGTCCGATCAATCCTTTGCCAATGCCAAATTCCTGGTTGATATAGCGCCGGCGGTTGTAGGCGTATGTGGCTATATTGCGCAGTTTGTTCTCCTCGTCGTCAAACAGGTAAAAGGCTCCCTGGATAACATCGATGTATTTGATAAGCTTAACAATTACTTCGTAAGCCAGTAGATCAATGTTATTATGCATGCGGAGGGTATCGGCAATGATATCTTTTCCGCCCGCTATCCAGTTCTGATCTTTCTCTTTTTTCAGGTTGTTCAAGAGGTTGTCGCGCATGCGAAGCAGCGACTCTCCAAGGACATCGTTTTGCCCTTCCAGATCGTAGGTTACATCGTAATTGCCCTGGCCGATTTGTTTCGCCAGCGAGGCATGCCGGTTGATGTCCTTATTACGCTTATCGATGATTTCCTGAAACTCCTCTTTTTGCTTTTGGCGCTTCCCTTGTTCTACCAAGATGACTCCCACAACACCAATTGGCAGCACTTCCAGGAAGAAGTGCAAGGGATTCTGGGTATGAATCATGCCAAAGTTTGAGAGCGTAAAAGGAATGTCGCGCACCAAAAAGTCAATAATCCATCCTGCGATAGGAAAGATTAGAGCCAACAAGAAACCGACAAGCAAGTCGTTGAGGTTTATATGAGGGTTGTTCTTGATGTTTATCATAGATTCGGCAAATTTAGAACTGAGTTAGGTCGTTGGTTAGTTGTTGTGCCAGAGCATGCAGGTTGGCTTCATCCTGTTGAGTAAAAGCCTTAAACGAAGCCAGCTCAACGATGGCTATGGTTTGATCATTGGTGATTAAGGGCAGAAACAACAAATGTTTAGGCGAATTACTGCCGAGACCTGAAAGGATGGTGATGTAGTTTTCAGGTACATCCGACAGGTTTAGCAATTGTTGATTTTTGGCTACCTGTCCGGGAATGGTTTCCCCCTCCTGAAAGGGTTCAGGCGGCTCTTCGCCAAAATAGGCATACAAGCCTACAGGGTGAAAGTGTTGATCTTCTGGCTGACGGAAGAAGAAGATACCTTGAACCAGATTCATCTCTTTGGCGATATTGGATAAGATATGTTCGGTGTAGGCCGAGAGTTCTTTAAATGTATTCTTTTGAGCCATGATTTTAGCCACCCAGGCTTTTGCCATCTCATCATCCACCTGACTACCCTTGGACCCTTGAGTTGATTTTTCCTCCTGTTGCTGCTCCTCTTCCAATTCAATGGTATGTTCTCGGTACTCGTCCATGCTTTCGCGTTGTCGGGTAATCACCAATAGCAGGATTACCAGAGCAATGGTAATAGCCAGGGGCAGGGTGATAAGCAGGTATACATAACCGGGAATAGCGATGGCATGCGCACTGGCAATTTGCGTAATAGCCGCAAAAGCTCCAATGGTTATGATCAGCGCACCTGCGAGGAGACTAAAAACAGCAATTCGTTGGCTTTTGGTTATATTCATTGGGTATTATTTTATTTTTTGAAGGAATGAAATAATTTGTTGTGTGGTAAAGATATGATCAACCTGTGTTAATTTCAAAGAAGCTTCGGTCATGGTTTTGACTTGGCACTCTTTAGGATCCTGGACAATAGCTGTTCCGCCAAGTTGTTTTACTTTTTTTAGCCCATAGGCACCGTCTTTATTGGCACCTGAAAGGATGATGCCCACCAGCTTATCGCGATAGGCACTGGCGGCTGTTTCAAATGTCAAATCAATTGACGGGCGTGAGTGATTTACCGGCTCCTCTGTTGAGAGGGCTATTTTTTTGTTAAGCTCTACATACATGTGGTAGTTTGAAGGGGCCAAATAGGCTTTCCCGGATTTGATTGTCTCCTTGTCGTAAGGTTCAATAACCTGGATATTCGATTTTATCGAAAGCGCCTCCACAAAGCCTGACCGAACATGTTTTAGCCGGTGCAGGCTTAATAAAATCGGCAGCGGAAAGCGCTCGGGCAGCGCTTGCAAAATTTTTGTAATGCCCTGAAAACTTCCGGCAGAACCTCCTATTACCACAGCTTTGTACATGCTCCTGTTGTTATGCTAATTTTTTCTTAAAAATCCGTTCCGAATCGTTCACTAAATTATAATCTTTATCCGAATTCCAATAATCTATTACCTCGTTATTGCCAATAATCAAATATCCGGAGGGTACCAAATGGTGGTGCAGGAGCTTTAAGTAGCGCTCTTGCAGGATTTGGTTAAAATAGATCATTTGATTCCGGAAGAGAATGAGCTTCACGCCCCTGGGTCCTTTTTCCGGAATTAGTTTGTCATGGATGAACTCTACGCCTTCCAGCAGATTTGTATCCCAATAGGCATGTTCCTCTTCCATTTTGTAATAGCTCTTCAATTCGCCATCGGAGAAAACCCGCTTGTAATTAGCATCGTTTACTTCCGCTTTTCGAGCCAGAAAATAGCCTTTCTGGATATTTTCAAGCTGTCGCTCACTGATAGAAGTAGCGAAAATGCGCACTTTATCTGTTAAATTCAAGCTTTTTAATACAATAAGCAACGAATAGAGTTCTTCGCCCGAGGCTACCTCCGGAAGCCATATCTTATAACCCGGATTGGTGATGGCTTTTGGCAGGATTTCGTCTTTTAAAACACGCCAAAAGGAGGGATCACGAAACATCTCGGTGCAATCAACGGCTAAGAAACGCAGCAATTCTGCCAGAAATTGGTTGTCAGTGGTTAACTTTTTGAGCAAACCTTCCGCATCCTTTAGATTATGGTAGCTAATAATATGTTCCAGACGCCGCTTAAAGAAAGTAAGCGCATAATTCTTAAAGTCGTACTTGAATTGCTCCTCCAAGGTACGGATAATAGTACGTGTATCAACTATGCCTAGCTCATATCTATTCATGGGTCATCGGTTTATGTGTGAGGGGGCGCTGTTTTTTGCGGGCATAGCATCAAGTCTGTGGGTACAAATCCATTGCATACGAAGTCACCTCCTCTATTTTTTTCTATAAAATTGTCCTTTCTTCTCAAATTTCCCTGCCACTTCACCCAGCATGGTTTCGTGCATGCCCAATAACAGGTGGCCGTTGTTATATAAATGATTGTGAAAGGTATTAAATACCTTGTTTTGCAAGCTATATTTGAAATAAATGATAACATTACGACAGAGAATAAGATCGAATTTAGCAAAATAGAGGTTTTCTCCTTTCACCAAATCGTGTTTACGAAACATGGGTTTCTGACGCAGAAAATCGTGCATGACTAGCGTATCGCTAACTTTATCAATTTTAAAGTACTTATCATAGGGAACCTCATTATATTCCTCGTAGTTAAATGGGTTTTCCTTAATCACCTTGTCGAAATTATCCAGATAGCCGATGTTAAATCGATATCGGTACTCTCCTTTTTTTGCCATGTCAAGGGCTTCGGTATTCAAGTCGGTGGCGAAAATTTTCGCCTTATCCAGGAGGTCTAATTCATTCAGTAAGATCATCATGGAATACACCTCCTGCCCCGTGGAGCATCCGGCATGCCAAATATTGATGTTTCGGTTGTTTTTAAGTTTCGGTAAGATCCTGAATCGCAATGCTTGCCATACCTGAGGATCCCGAAATAATTCGGTGGTGTTAACTGTGATATCACGAACGATTTTTTCCAGAAAGATTTTGTCTGTCTTCATCTTGCTAACCAACGTCATAATATCCATCCGGTTGTCCTGTTGAAGCTTGAGGATTCTCCGCTTGAGCGACTTCTCTGAGTATTCGCTAAAGTCGTAGGACGAAGCGGTTTTTATAGCGTTTACGAAATAGTTAACTTCCTTATCCGATAATGTCATGGAATCCCTGTTAAAAAAGTATGTTCTCTTACGAGGTTTTTCCAAAATGGTTTAACTTGCGTGCAAATTTAAGCCTTATTTGGTTAAGCCATCTTTCCGAAAAATTAAGGTTGTATAAAAATAGTAAAATTTAACCACTTTGGGGGAAATCATGGAACCATTTCGGCCCACGTTGGCAATTTACGGTATTCAAGATACAGCTTCAGGATCTTTCCCGAAACTGATACATGATCATAATCTGGCGCTGTTTGAACAGGGTCGGGTGCTGAAATACCTTCACCTGGAGCGCATTACACGTAATAAATACGACAGCAGCCTACCCGGGCATCTTTATGAATTATTGAAAAGCGAAGGCCTGGCAAAACCTGACGAGTATGACATTGTCTTCGCCGATCACTTTATTGGACGAAGTTTTATTTCCCGCCAGGGCAATTTACGATTCGAAGCCAACAGGCAAGATCAGCTATGCATGAGCCTCGAGCGAGGGAGAGCTTATTGGTTGGGACAGCAACGGGAAGGCTGGGTACTGAATCATGAGTTGAGTCATGCGTACAGTGTATTGCCTTTTGTTGGGCAATGGCACAACAATAGTTTGTTGTTTCAGTTTGATGGAGGTGCCAGCCAGGGCAACTATTCTATATGGCATTATAACGATAACCAGCTCAGGCTTATAAAAAATGGATGGGAGCTTACCTATTTATCCTCCTTGTACAATGCCAATGCTTTAACATTTTCGTTAGTGGGGGCCAATATTCAGGATCAAAATAGTGTGCCCGGAAAATTTATGGGCTATGCCTCCATGGGAGTTTATCGGCCAGAGATTCTGCAATGGCTTAAGGAGCATGCTTTCTTTGCCAATGCCTGGAAACAACCTAAGGTGATATTAACTGCTGCGCGCAAACGTTTCCATCGGGTGCCTTCGGTATTTGACTTGCATCATCCTTTTATACAGGATGTTGCCGCTACGCTGCAACGCTACTTCGAAGATGAAACGCTTAAATTTATCGAGCAGGCCCAAAGTCTGTGTTGTGCCGAACATCTCTATTTTTCAGGAGGTTCAGCATTGAACATAAAGCTGAACCGGAGAATCGTTGCCTCGCGTTTATTCCAGTCAGTCCATGTTCCTCCGGCCACAAATGATAGTGGGTTGGCCTTAGGAGCCGGTGCGGCGCTTGAGTTGGCAAAGGGACACTCCATTCAATTGCATACGCCTTATCTGAATAACTGGGGTATTGGCGGCTATGGGAACACGCCTGAGTATAGCCGTGAAACCTTGCATGAAGTGGCTCGCAGGCTGGTGAATGGAGAGGTGCTGGGCATCTGCAATGGCTATGGCGAAGTGGGCCCACGTGCGTTAGGCAACAGGAGCATTGTAGCCCGTCCTGATAGTAGGAAGTTGGCAGCAAAAGTGAGTGAAACCCACAAGCAACGTGAGTGGTACAGACCCATCGCACCGGTTATGCTCAGTAAATACCTGTCGTACTTTACTGCCGAAGCACCCGTTCTGGAATTGGGGCGTTATATGCTTACCGACTATGCTGTGAAGCCTCAACGACAATCCGAAATTGCCGGTGTGGTGCACTCCGATGGCACTGCGCGTATACAGGTATTGGAAAATCGTATGTCAAACCCCTTTCTTTTCGATTTGCTCACATACCTGGATCAGGAATTTCAAATTAAGGCACTTATTAATACCTCCTTTAATGGGAAAGGAGAACCTATCGTGCATACCTACAAGCAAGCTGAGGAATCGGCCCGCCAAATGGCGCTTGACGGGGTTGTGCTGGGCGGAAACTTTAAATCCTTGTAAAGCATATTGAGAGCTTATCGGAAGGTAATGCTCATTTTTATGGGATTGTGATCGCTATATTTAAAGTTATGGTCCAGCGTATGGCTTTCGACAACTTGGATATTGGGCGATACCAGGAAAAAGTCGAGAATTGATGTAGGAGAGTTCTTCGTGTAGTTGGTTTCCAGTGATCGGTTCGTTGGAGTATGCTCATCGTACACCCAGCGCCATTCTCGAGGGATGGCTCCATGCGGAATTGATTTGGGAATAAAATGGCCGGCAGGATCGGTATGGGTGGATTGATAGCCGGGAGGTGTCTGGTTCCAATCGCCACCCACAACAACATAGTTGCCCTCATTAAATTCACTAAAGGCAAAATGGAGAACCTCATGGAGTTGCTTGTCACGCATGTTGCCATCGTCGTAAGCTGAAAGGTGTACATTTACTACTACCAGTTGCTGTCCGTTGCCCATGGGATGCCGGTTTACCAGAAAACACCGATGGGGAAGGAACAGACGCTTTGGCCAGGAAAAATTCGTATACAGCGCATGTCGGACCGTGCGCTTAGGCAGGTAAGAGGCAAACGTGTTCACCCCACTGAGTACTGAGCCCATAGGGAATGCAATAGGGGTAGGGATGAAGTTAGAGGCATAGTTTATGCCAAACGCATTGGACATGGGGGGCAATTCAGAAGCAATGGTGTCGTTTAGTGGAATTCGATAGCTTCGCTTGGCTTCGATATCCACCTCTTGTAGGAGAAAAAAATCGGAAGAGCTGTTCTTCTTAAGTGTGGTTAATATCCCATGTAAATATTTGTCGAATTGCTTTCGTGAGGGGATAACCATTCGTCCGCCATCATAGAAAAAATCCATATCCTCACCCAGCCCGCTGTAGCCAATATTCCAGCTAAAAAACCGGAGGGTGTCGGAAGGAGGGATGGTCATGCTAAATTCATGTGAGGAGAGTTCTTCTACTTCGTCGAAGGTAAACTCCCCCATGCTACTACTAAATAAAAAGGCAATAAGCAATGCTGCCAGAAATAAGGCTACTCTCAGGACTCGGTTAATTTCTTTCACAGGTAATGAATTTTAGCAAATTTACGGATTCAATTCGCTCTTTCTGGCTATTTAGCCCGGATTATTCACAAATAATCCCTGTCTCCTACAGCGACTAAGATTTAGTAAAGCTTTTTACAAAAGTTTACCTTATCTAAGGCGGGGTTAGAAAGAGTGTTTTCCTCTGCGGTTTCACAACAGGTTTAAAGGTAGCATAAAAATTTCAGTTTCTGCAAATCTTCTTTCCACAGGAAAAGATGAAAGGCAAATTTGTTGAAGATTTTAAATATCTCTATATTTGGCGAGTATTCGTGTGAGCAGTTAGCTCATGCCGGAGCAACTTGGTTGCAACCTTTTTACCGGTTTGCTCCCCAGAAACCGATTTTTAATAGTAGAAAATTAAAAGGCGCATGAAATTTGGTGTTGTTGTTTTTCCCGGGTCCAATTGCGATCAAGATATGATTTACGTGTTGCAGGATATCCTGGGACATAAAGTAGTAAAGCTCTGGCATAAAGATTCCGATTTGCAGGAGGTGGATGCGATAGTGTTACCCGGTGGGTTCTCTTATGGCGATTATCTTCGGTCAGGTGCAATTGCTCGCTATTCCCCCATTATGGAAGAGGTGATAAAATTTGCCCACGCTGGCGGATTTGTTTTTGGGATCTGTAATGGCTTTCAAATTCTTTGCGAGGCCGGACTGCTTCCCGGAGCCTTACTGCATAACAATAGTCAGAAATTTATCTGCAAGAATTTATATATCATTCCGGATAATACGCACTCGTGTGCTACCATGGCACTTGAGAAAAACAAACCGCTGCAAATTCCCGTTGCACACGCCGAAGGGCGCTATTTTGCAAAAGAAGACACTTTGCAGCAAATGCGGCTGAATGGTCAAATCTTGTTCCGTTATTGTAATAAATACGGCGAAGTTACCAGTGCGGCCAATCCCAATGGCTCGGCAGAAAATATTGCCGGGGTGTGCAACGAACGCAAAAATGTCTTTGGTATGATGCCTCACCCCGAGAGAGCGGCCGACGAAGAGTTGGGAAATACCGATGGAATGGGGATTTTCTACTCGATCTTACAGTACCTGGAGCTGAAACAATAAGTACCCTAAATTAAACCTATCCTATATTTAACTTAAAAGGAGGTTGCATCAAGCGCCTCCTTTTTTCGATTAAATCTCGCGCAGATCCATTAGCACATCGGGATAATTTGCCGGATGTAGCAGAATATCTTCAAATTTTTCGGCCACCTCCTCAGGGCTCACCAGCAGGTTGTTTTCTTTGAAGGAGATAAATTTATTTACATCTTTAAAATCCTCTTCACTGGTTCCTCGGATTTCTGTTTGCATTTTTGTATCTACAATGCCGGGAGCCACAGCATAAACCTTAAAGGCATTGTTGCGCGAGCGGCTGTTTTGCTCATCTTGCAAAACACGGCTAAACATGTCAATACCGGCTTTGGTGGCGCAATAGATACTCCAGGACTCCACTGTGTGCCGGGCAGCGCCTGAACTGGTGCTTAAGATCACTTTGTTGGCACGTTGATCCTGATAAGCACGCACAAATTTATTGATAAGCAACATGGGAGAGGTAAGGTTTACCATGCTGGCTTTATGAGTTTGGTCCGGATGAAGGTTCCCGATTTGTGTCACCGGCCCCAGGACCCCTGCATTATTTACCAGTCCAATATTATCAGCCTCCGGATGTGAGGCAAAAGCAATCTTTTCGATGGAGTCCGGGTCGGAAAGATCGGCCTGAATATGTTGATAGTTGGGATGTGAAATAGATGCTGTTCGTGAAATACCAAAAATTCGGTTTTCAGGATTCTTTAGAAGTCTTTCAGCTACTGCTTTCCCAATACCCCTGCTTGTTCCTGTTATATAAAAATAGTTCATATGTGGTTGGTTTTTATTTTTCGTGAAGATCACCTTGTTCCCAGTTGTAAGAAAACATTCCAATACCCTTTATGTTTCTTAATCAGGACAGCTTTTTTATTGTATTTGTTCAACATGATTATGTAACGTAATAAAAATCAAAACTATGAACATTAAAGATGCCATTGAACAGCGGGTAAGTATTCGGAATTTTACCGACGAAGCCGTTCCCAGAAGTGTTATAACAGAACTTGTACGTCGTGCCGGATTGGCGCCCAGTGTAAATAATTATCAACCCTGGAAGTTTCTAGCGATCCAAAAAAAGGAGTTGCTCAATCAGATGGCCACTATTGTTAGTGCCAAGATAAAGTCGTTGCCGGCCAATCAATCAATTGCGGCAAAAAATGTAAAGTCGCAGGTGGAGTGGTTTGCTACTTTTTTTCAGGAAGCTCCGGCGGTTATTGCGCTCACCATGGAAGGCTACGAGTCGGTTTTGGAGAAAGGGGTTGCTCTGTCGCATAAGGATATTAATGAGGCCCGCAATCATCCTGACATTCAGAGTGCCGGTGCAGCCATACAAAACATGTTGCTTTCGGCTGTTGATCTTGGCTATGGTGCCTGTTGGATGAGTGCGCCTTTAATGGCTAAAGAGGCGCTTGAGGAGCTGCTCCCCATGGAGAAGAACTATCAGCTGGTGGCTTTCGTGGCTTTGGGGAAGCCCGCTCGCAAGCTAAGTCCAAAGCCTAAAAAACCCCTGGAGGAGATTCTTACTTTTGTTGAGTAGCCTTGGCAACTGGTAATTTGTTCCGACTCTTCAGGTTAAAGTGCTATCTTTAACTTGTAAAAGATTGAGCTTTTTTGAACCCTCTATCTGGTTGCACCAGAAGAGTGGGAAGGAACATTATTACACTACATAAAGAAATAGAAATATGAGGCATTATCTAAATTGGTTGGCACTTGCCACCTTGTTGGCATTACTATCATGTCAACCCGAACCCGACGCCGGAGATACGCACACCGGTTTTTCCGAAGAAGCTATGAGAACCTATGTGCAAACACTGGGCAGTGATGAGTTTATGGGACGAAAACCCGGTACAGTTGGCGAAGAGAAAGCATTGGATTACCTACAAGAGATGTTCATTGCCTTGGGTCTAAAACCGGCCTTTGGGAATGACTTCCGCCAAAAGGTGCCCATGGTTTCGGTAACCGTACAACCCGAAACAACGATGAAACTATCAGGCAAAACCGGTCATGCGGAGCTTGAGTACAAGAAAGATTTTGTGGCATTTTCCCGAAACCTGGAGGAACCTTTGGATTTGAAGAACTCCGGGCTGGTTTTTGCAGGCTATGGGATTGTGGCTCCCGAATACAATTGGAACGATTATGAAGGGATTGATGTAGAAGGGAAAACCGTTGTGGTGTTGGTGAACGATCCTGGATTTGCAACCGCAGACCCGGATTTGTTTAACGGAAATGCCATGACCTATTATGGACGATGGACTTACAAGTACGAAGAGGCTGCCCGACAGGGAGCCGCAGGTTTGCTGATTGTACACGACGATAAAGGGGCCGGTTATCCGTGGAGTGTTGTTTTGAACGGAGCCGTTATTCCCAAGTTGTACCTGAAACCTTCCGATGGCTATAGAAACAGGTGCAAGGTTGAAGGATGGCTTACTGCCGATGCTGCTGAGCGCCTTTTTCAAACCACGGGCAAGGATCTTACCACATTGAAAGCCAAAGCTGCAGAGGCTGGATTTAAACCTGTGCAACTTGATGCGCAGTTAACCTTTGGTATGGAAAGCAGCTTTCAGGAGGTTACTTCTTACAACATTGCCGGTATGATTGAAGGAAGCAAATATCCCGATGAGGTAGTGATTTATTCGGCTCATTGGGATCACCTGGGCGTTGGCGAACCTGTAAATGGCGACTCTATCTATAACGGCGCAGTGGACAATGGCACCTCGCTGGCTTGGATGTTGGAAATTGCCGATGCCTTTACACGAAAGCCCAAAGCTCCGGAGCGCAGCGTATTGTTTTTAGCCCCCACCGCCGAAGAACAGGGGTTGATGGGTGCGCAATATTATGTGCAGCACCCGGCTTTTGCCTTAGAAAAAACAGTAGCCAATATCAATAACGACCTCATGCTTCCTTACGGCCGCTATAAAGATGTAATGGTAACAGGCTACGGTCAAAGCGAGTTGGAAGACATGCTGGAACCATTTGCCGGAGAACAGAAACGCTACATCTTTCCGGATCCCAACCCCCATACCGGGATGTATTACAGAGCCGACCATTTTCCGTTTGCTAAGGCCGGCGTGCCCGCCTTGTTTGCCCGTGGTAATTGCGACAGCCGCGAGCATGGCAAAGAGTGGGCACGGCAAAAAGAGGCCGAGTGGTTGCAAAATAACTACCACAAAACTACCGATGAGTATGAGGATTGGTGGGATCTTTCCGGAACAGTGGAAGATGCCGAATTGCTATTTTCACTGGGGTGGAAACTGACAAATTCACGAACCTTTCCGAAATGGAAAGAGGGCAGCGAATTTAAAGCCGTTCGCGAGGAGATGATGAAAGAGTAGAGATACCCAAAGAGCGAAAAGACGACGCAGCTTCTTATGCACTAATAGGAGGCTGCTTTTTTGTGCTTATGGGTAGCCGTGTAGTTTTTTACCGGCAGTTTATCGGGGCATTCATCCAACAGCTGGCGGATGGTTTTGTGTAAGGTTGGGTGCTGCATTTCCGCATGATTATCGGTCAGGGGAATGAGGGTAAACCTGCGTTTGTGCAGATGTGGATGGGGAACCTGTAGCTCAGGTGTATCAATTTGCTGGTTGGCGTAGAAGAGGATATCGATATCAAGTGTGCGGGAAATGAAGCGTCCATCGGCAGCGCGCACCCGGCCTGCATGGGCTTCAATTTCTTGTGTGCGCGACAAAAGTGTGTGGGCGTCCAATTCACTCTGCAGGGTAACTACCTGGTTCAGGAAGTCGTGTTGAGCTTCAAATCCCCAGGGTTCTGTTTCGTACAATTCCGAAAGCTGCGTGATGGTGCCAACCTTGCTGTTCAAAGTTTCGCGAGCTTGTTGCAGTAGCTCTTCTCTATTCCCCATGTTGCTGCCTAGCAGCAATATTACCTCCTGTTTCATCAGCGAAAATTTTTACAAAGAGACAACTATTTTGGGAAATATCAAAATATGGGGTATCTGATCGGCTCCCGTAGCGTTTTATCTATATGCGACTAGTTGAACAGGTTGTAACTGCAGCACCTTTTTCATACGATACTATGAATGATAACACAGGTATTGAGTGAATAACACATTAAGGGGAAATGGCGCGTTAGCGCTATAATCTTCGTAGATAAATAAATAGTATAAAATATAAGGGGCGTAGCTCTGATATCAAACTATATAAACATGGCATATATATATCCACTATGTGTTCTCGGTAAAAAGAAAATCGCGGGTATTGATTGGAAACTCATGTTTCAAAATTCAGAAAACTTGACTGTCCGCTTTTATGCATAAGAGACTATTATTATGCAGAAAATCAATTATTTGCCCCAGGCCCTAAAGGGTGTAATTGATTTTCTTCTCTCCTTTTAGGGTACGAGGCAATAGAAGAAAATCAAGAAATGCATTATGCATAAAAGCGGACATACATAATTCAGAAAACTTGTGTATGTTATATAGAATATTTTTGATTTTTAGGCTATGAAAGTCGATAATCGGAGAATTTAATCCCTATCTTCGATTAATTTTTGAAAATTTTATAAAAATTAAACTAACCTAAAGATGAAGAAATACTCTTTTTTGTTGATGTACTTGATTTTAGCATCCCTCATTTTTACTTCTTGTGAGAAGGATGACAACAATCAACAAATAGAAAAACTGGAAAAGGAAGTAGCTGAACTTAAAGCGCTTTTGGATGAAGAAAACCGAATTACACAAGTGGCTTTTACTGGGGAGGATATGATACTTACCTTTTCCAATGGGGACGAGATACGAACAAAAGCTCCCACATCAATAATCCCTTACATTGGAGAAAATGGCAATTGGTGGGTGAATGGAGAAGACCTTGGGGTGTCGGCTCAGGCTGAGATTCCGGTAATTGGCGAAAATGGCAACTGGTGGGTTGGGGGTACCGATACCGGTATTGCAGCACAAGGTGCCGATGGTGTGGACGGAGAACCCGGAACAGGTATTGCATCGGTCGATTATGATCCGGAGACAGCAATGCTTACCCTTACCCTGACAGACGGAACGGTTTATGCTTACGTACTATTTAATGACGAGGGTGTTAACGGAAACAGAATAGATGATTTGAACGGGAAATATCTGCTTACAAGTATCACCAATGGCGATATGCCTTTTATTAAGCTGAGTTATACTTCGCAAAATCAGCTGGGTGAAATAGCTTATTATGCCACAGTTCATAATGCTCCGGTAAAAAGACTGGCAGTTAAGCGTACCTTCAATACAGATAACACTGTTGCATCACAAACAATGATTGAGTATGCAACGAAGAAAAAAGCAGTACGTACCGGGAATTATTTACCTCAAAAGCAGCGGGGTGTAACGCTTACATTCCAGGAGGCTTTTGACGAGCTATTCCCTAATGGCTTGGAGAATTGGAATGGGACAGGAGAGGATTTTTTTAACGCTTACAATGGTGATATAGTAAAAGGGCAATATGTTTATCATGAATATTATCATTACTCTTCCGAGAGTCAAACTTCTACTAAGGGTGTGCGTAAATATTTGATTGCACAAAATGAGGATAGTAAGTTTGGAATATCAATAGATGGAGATAATTCTGTCATTTGGACTCCGCGCTATTCCGAATGGCGAAATAATTGGGAACCATATGATTATATGGGGCATGTAGATGCATATACTTCAGAAGATATTATTGCTGATAATAATGGAAATGTTTATGCGGCTCAGGGTGCAGAGAGGGTATATGGGAAACATTTTCCCTATTCGCATCTCGCTACCTCCTGCACTGCGGACAATGTAGATGATGTAAAAAATGGAACATTGAAGGATTATATAATGCTGAATGGGGAGAATATCGATAATCCTGATAATATATCCGGAGCTTATAAATTTATGTTTGCCGAGTACCAGTTGTATGAGCCGGGTGATGCCATTCAGCAAGCCCGTTTCAATTACGCATACAATGGAGCTGAGACGACTGCTAGTAATGAGGGCGAACAGGTTTATACCTTGAATGTGCAGGATGACAAAATAGCGTCGGTAGTATCTTACAACAACCAAACACCAAAGGAGTTATTGCAAATGCATTATACCCATGGGAAATTAACGGCTATAAGCTCGCCTTGTTGTGAGGCAACCAATGTGGTGCAGATAACTTATGACGAGGAAGGCAATGCCACTGACTACATTGTGGATGCGCAGCAATTGGCTGATGAAGGTTTTGGACGCGCATTTGCTGCTTTGGGATTGGCCTATCGCAGCGAAGTGTATGATGAAGAGTTGGGATGTGTTGTTGAGAAATACAATTATCCTCAGGAACCTACAAACCTGCTCCGGGTGAATTATAACCATGGATTGAAGAATTTCATGAATCACACCTTTACAGCCATAAATCCATTATGGACAGCTTTTAACGCCGCAAATGCCATGGAGGAACTTATATGGCAAGGGCATGGCAGTATGTTTGTGGCCTCTTATAAAGGCTTTAATGAGGGAGGTTACCCAACAAGCTTTAAGGGTCTGTTGCAATTCAGCCCTTATTATGATGAAGAGTTAGCAAGTAGCGAACTGCCTGTTAATATTGGCATAGCTACAACGTATAAGTTGACCTACAAAAAAATTGAAGAGTAATATAAACGAAATGCCTGAGGCAGTCTGGCTCTAAATTGAGAGGCCAGGCGTTGCCTCAGGCAATTTATTTTTATTTTGTGAATTTTCGTATTTTCCTAGTTTTAGCAGGGCTGATTATTGTTTCAGGTAGCGGACTTTTTGCACAAATTTCAGGAACTGTTAAAGATACCAGGGGGCTGCCTGTTGCCGGGGTTGAGATATTTGTTGAAGCTACAGGAAAGGGCACAGTTTCCGATAGTAATGGTGTTTTTGTTGTGCAGGCAATACCCGGCGAAATTCTTACTTTTCGGCACCTAAATTATCAGCGGTATTATTTAACTCTTCAAAAACAGACACAAGATCTCAACGTTATTTTAACCGGGAAGATACAAAACCTACCTGCAGCCCGAATCAGGGCACGTAATAAAAGCAGCCATCAAAGAATATCAGAAAAAAAAATAAAGGAATTGCCGATTTTCCTTGGCGAGCATGATGTAGTGAAGTACCTGGCTACTTTGCCCGGTGTTTTAACCAAGGGGCTTCTACATTCCGGTCTTCATGTTCGCGGAGGAAAGAGCTCGCAAAATGGATTTTTTGTTCATCAGATTGAGGTTGCTCATCCGCGCCATTTAAGCGGTATCCTAACAACGTATGATCCTTATGTTTTTGGTTCTGCGGAATTGTATAAGGGGCTTTTCCCGGCACGTTTTAACGGGTATTTGTCTTCTTATATAAATATGGGAATGAAAAATTATGATGAGAACGGGAAGTTTTCAGGAGAAGTGCATGCCGGTATTGTGTCATCGTCACTAAAAGCGCGCTTCCCTTTGTGGCCGAAAACTGACGCCATGGCTGTTGTGAGTGTGCGTAAGTCGTACTACGATTTTTGGAATCGCTACAGAGAGGAGGTGAGCGATGAGAGTTCCTTTCCTGCCTATAGCTTTGGAGATATTAGTCTAGGCAGCGTTATCCCATTAGGTAATCATTGGGAGGTTTCCTTTATGGGACTTGCCACTGCCGATGAATTGCCAATTGATATGGGTGATTACATAGGTTATGCAATGGACTGGGGTACCTACAATGGGGTGCTGACTCTTAAAGGTTCTTTTGCTGATAGTTCGGCACTACAGGTTTCTGTGGGAGGTACAGCGTATCATGCCATGGTTGAAACGGAGGGGCGCGTGTCTCTTAAAAATAAGCACCAGGAGCGAACGGTCCAGTCGAAAGTGCTTTACAAAAAGCGTATTAACAATAGCTTATATCTAACAACAACAGGAGGCGTGCAGAAAAAGTTTTTTATTTATGATCAATGGAAGGAGGCTAAAGTTGGCAGCTTCGATTCTGACTTTTCTCTCTTTCAATTGTCCGCCGAAATGAAGTATTACTTCAACAATCGGATCTCCTTGTCAGGAGGACTTAATGGCATTGTTTTTCAACGAGAGACTGCCCAATATGCCCTGGCACCGCGAATGGGTTTAAAGAAGAGTTTTAGCCGATCAGCAATTTGGTTCAATTATTCGCGAACACATCAGTTTCATGAGCGAATACAAGTGCTAACTGTGGAAAGCCCGGTTGATTATTCTATTCCCATTGATGGTAAGGATCGGCCTGCAATCAGTGATCAGTTTTCTCTTGGTGTTTCGTATTCGGGTATTCGTAAGGGCTTTTTTAGCCTGGAAGCTTATTATCGAGAGTTGAGCAATTGCAACGAGATAGCACCTCATGACAGAACCACTTTGAAAGGGTTGTATTCCGGGATGATGGATGGCGATGGATACGCTTTTGGTGTTGAGGTGCAGGGCGAATTTGCCTATGATGACTGGTTGTTAAGAGGAAATTATACGTATTCACGCACAATGCTCTCTTTTGATAAGATTGCAGGTGATGATTTTTTTTATCCTGGTTATGATATGCCGCACAGGGCCATGATAAGTTTTCATTACCGATTGTCCCGGAAATTCGGCATTAAAGCCGCCTGGACTTACCGGTCAGGTGCAATAACTACTTTGCCAACGGGAATTGCTATTTCACAAAGTGTTGTGAGTTATGGTGATATCATTGACGTGGTGCCTCTTTATAATCAAAAGTACAATTATCGGCTTCCTCCCAGTCATCATTTGGATCTCAATGTAGATTATTATGGCAATTATTCCAATAACCATTTGGTTGTGAGTGTGGGGGTTTACAATTTGTATAATCGGGAAAATGCTGATTTTATTTACCTTGTGCCTTATCAGAAATCTGCGTACTATACAAAATTTAAAATAACCAAACGAGCTTTACTCCCTTTGCTACCCTACGCAAAAGTGACGCTTAAATTTTAATATATGCGAAAACTATCGGGACTTTTTTCTTTGTTGTTTGTACTTGCCTCTTGTGCAAATGAGGGATTTCTGGAACTTGAATTCGATAATGAAATCAATGACCATTTTATTGAGTGTTATCTGGAACCCGGAGCGCTTCCTAACCTTTCTGTATCGCGTATTAAGACTCTTGATGACGACTTTATTCTGGACTATGTTGAAGGTTATCAGGTGATGATTAATGATGAGGAATTAACGTATGGTTTTTACCAACTGCCCTCCGGCCATGTTTGCAATTATGGTAGTCAAGCTATTTTTCAGCCTGCAATTGGCGATGAGGTGTTCCTGCAGGTGATTTCGGAGGAGGGGGATACAATAAGAGCTCAAACAACAGTGCCGACACCTATCTCAAACCTTCGGGCTGAGTATGCGCACGCATCAATTGTTGTGAGCTTCGCTGCAGCATCGAATCCAAAACATAATTATTACATTGTTTTGTTGCGGAAAGTCTTCGAAAAAAAGGAAGAACAATGTTTGGCCGAACTTTACGATTTTAGCAAATTGGGAGATCAGGAGTATGTGAGCTTTACTCTCACTCTGAAAAGAGAGTTGGCATTGGGCTATAAAATTATAGTTAAACGCATTACGCAAGAGAATTACCAATACCAAAAGTCTTTGTGGAATGCACGAAAAGCCAATGAGGACAATATTGTTTATCCCTATCCATTAGATGGAAATATACACAATGCAGAGGGGGTATTTACTTGTTATACAATTGATTCTGCTTTTGTAAAAGTTCCACAAAAGAAGTAAATGCGTAACTTCCTTACTAATCTTCAGGTTCAAGTGTAAATATTTCTTCTACCTTAACCTGAAAATATCGGGCTAGTTTTAAGGCTAGTATTGTTGAGGGGGTGTATTTCCCCTTTTCGATAGCAACAATTGTCTGACGGGATACGCCTATTGCCTGGGCCAATCTGTTTTGAGTGATGTCCTTTTTTGCGCGCTCTACCTTTAATGTATTTTTCATGGAGTTGTCGTTTCCTTTATTTGGTATTAAGCCAGGTATTTTACATGCTTTTTGTAGGCATTTATAATAAGGTATAGAAACAATTGTAGGTTGAGTACTTCAAAGGCCAGGAATAAATTGTCAGTTGTTATCATGTAGCGTATGCCAATAAAAATGTATGTAAAAAAGAAGGCTTGTACTACACTTTTTAGCCTCAGACTTTGCCTGAATTCATCCTCCTCCTTATCGCGGGCAAAAACAAGCAAAACAAAGCCTGCAATACTGCAAATGATGCTGGCCCTTCGCCAGGGGATAGCTTTTTTTTCCGGCATCCACTCTTCAAAAGTCTGCCATTCTTCAATGGTTTCACCTTGTCCTTTTTGCCAGCCATCGCGCGCTCCTTTTCTAACGTCATCAATATTGGCAGTGATGCTGAGTCCAAAAGCAATAACAATCAAAACATATGCAAGGATCTTAAACGGATAGGGAAGAGAATGGGTCATAGTATTAGATTTAATAGTTTGAGGTAAAAGTAAACATTACAAAACAAAAAGTAAAGAAAAACTTACAAAAAGTATGAAGTAAGTTACTTTTATTGATCTGATTTTTTACTTTTGCATCGTGCCTTGCAAGTTTTATTGAGTGCTATTTTTCTGCGCTCTTTCAGAACCACGAATTATTGTGTATCTTGCGTTAAGCACATTATGCGCATTACATAACCTTAAATATAGAATAGCTATGAAAAGTTTTTTTAAGTACTTACTGGCATCGGTACTTGGCGTATTGCTTGCCGGAATCATTATGATGCTGATTTTCTTTGGCACCATTGGCGCCATGATTAGTGCCCAGGACAAGCCTGTGGAGATTGAAGAGCATACGGTATTGCACCTGGATTTTGCCAATCCCATTGCCGACCGTAGTAATAAAAACCCCATGCAAAATTTTGACTTTGCCTCGCTGGAGATGCAAAATCAACTGGGGTTGAATGACATCCTGAAAAATTTAGAAAAGGCCAAGGAAGATCCCAAAGTGGATGGAATTTACCTGGATCTTACCTTTATCCCTGCCGGTTTTGCAACGGTTGAAGAAATTCGTAACGGACTGATTGACTTCAAAAGTTCGGGAAAATTCATCCTGGCTTTTGCCGATACCTATACACAGCCTACCTATTATTTGGCGTCTGTTGCCGATGAGTTATACCTGAACCCCGAGGGTATGGTTACCTGGGTGGGGTTACGTTCGGAGGTGCTGTTTTTTCGCGAAGCCTTTGACAAGATTGGCGTAGAGCCTCAGATTATCCGTCATGGAAAATTTAAAAGTGCCGTGGAACCTTTCATGCAGAACTACATGAGCGAAGCCAATCGCGAGCAGGTTTCTGCTTACATGGGCTCCATTTGGGATCATATGGTAAAGGGCATCTCTGAGCAACGGGGCGTATCCATTGAGAAACTTAATGAACTGGCCGATAACATGGCACTAATTTCGGCACAGGATGTAGTGGACAATAAGCTGGTAGATGGCTTGAAGTATAAAGATGAAATTTTGGCCATGCTTCGCGAGAAAACCGGAAAGGAAGCGGATGAGGATATTACAAGTGTCATGCTGGCAAAATATGATAAAACGCCAAGGAAAAGAGAGGGCAAAGGCTTGGCAAAAGACAAGATTGCCGTGGTGTACGCCATGGGTAATGTGATAATGGGCGAAGGTGCTGAAGGAACTATTGGTTCCGACCGTATTTCACGTGCTATTCGAAAAGCCCGTAAGGACAGTTCGGTAAAAGCCATTGTTTTTCGTGTGAATTCAGGAGGAGGAAGTGCCCTCTCTTCTGAAATTATTTGGCGTGAGGTGGCCCTGGCTGCCGATGAAAAACCTGTAATCGCCTCATTGGGTGATGTGGCTGCTTCAGGCGGGTATTATATTGTTTCGCCCGCACATAAAATTGTGGCCTCGCCAAATACCATTACCGGCTCCATTGGTGTATTTGGCCTTATGTTCAATGCCAGTGAATTAATGGAGGACAAAGTGGGTGTGCATGTGGAGGTTGTAAAAACAAATGATCATGCCGACTTGGGAAGTACCTTCAGGGCTCTCACTGCGCAGGAGCGTGAAGTGATTCAACAAGGTGTTGAGGATGTATATGAAACGTTTGTAAAACGTGTTGCTGATGGTCGTGGCATGACGCAAGAGGCAGTGGATGCCATTGGTCAGGGACGTGTGTGGAGTGGTGCCAATGCAATGGAGATTGGCCTGGTTGATGAATTTGGCGGACTGGAAGAGGCCATCGCAATAGCGGCAGAAGAGGCTGATTTGGAGCGCTATCGGGTAATGGATTTACCCAAATTGAAAGATCCTTTTGAGCAATTTATCAAGGAACTTGGTGGCAATGTTGAGGCACGTATCATGCAACGACGTTTGGGTGAACACTATCGTTTTTACCAGGAGCTCGACGAGCTGTTGAACATGGAAGGCGTTCAGGCCCGAATTCCCTATCGTATCGAGATGTATTAATACTGAACAGTAAATAATGTGAACAGGAGCCCTTTAACGAGGTTGCTCCTGTTTTTTTATGCGATTTTTATTACATTCGCAACATCACCTGTATGAAGTGGTTGCATGGGTATAATCCGACACTTCCCAAGGGTGATTGAGGACCTAAGCTACATCGATATATACTGATAACTATGCAATACCGGACTTTACGATTGCTCCTTTTGCCATTGCTAATTCCTCTTAGCTGGATGTACGGAGCTATTATTTTTATTCGCAATAAGTTGTTCGACTGGGGAGTTTTCCGTTCAACGGCTTATCAGTTTCCGGTTATTTCCATCGGGAATATTACGGTGGGAGGAACTGGAAAAACACCCCATATCGAGTATTTGGTGCGTTTGCTTTCAGAGTCTTTCCAAGTGGCAACATTGAGTCGTGGCTACAAGAGAAAGACCACAGGTTGGCGATTGGCAGAGGTGGAAAGCTCGGCGGATGAGGTGGGTGATGAACCCTTGCAAATAAAACGTAAATTTCCGCAGGCACACGTAGCTGTCGACGCTGACCGTCGGCGAGGTATAGCTAAATTACGGGAACAGATTCCGTGCCCGGAAGCCATCCTGCTTGACGATGCCTTTCAGCACCGGAAGGTAAGTCCCAGTTTGTCCATTTTATTGGTCGATTATCAGCGACCTATAGATAGTGATCATATGCTACCCTGGGGCGATTTGCGTGAACAAGCCTATGAAAAACGCAGAGCAGGAATCATTTTGGTAACCAAATGTCCCAAAAAGTTAGAGCCTATTGAACAGCGGATCTTTATAAAAGAGTTTAATCCCTATCCTTACCAGAAAGTGTTTTTCAC
>JAWOEH010000185.1:0-37798 GCA_046482855.1 Bacteroidales bacterium
GGCACCTATTTGGTATGGGTTGATTTTTCCGCGCTCCAATTTACCGATGAAGAGCTAAACCAATTTATCATTCATGAAGCACAACTGGGCTTAAACAGAGGAAGTATGTTTGGCTCCAATGGCAAGTTATTCATGCGTTTCAATATCGCCTGTCCACGTGCACTATTGACACAAGGATTACAACAACTAAAAGACGCAATTATCAACCGAAAAAAGCAACATGGCGAATAAAAATTTCCACTTGAAAGTAATCGTTCCTACTGCTGATGGACTTACTACCTATGGGCAATTTGATGCAGCCCCCTACTATCTTTGTTTCAATTTATCGGACCTCAGCTATCAGTTAGCTGAGAAGCTCCGGCAGAGAGAGTTTTCACCGGAAATTGTGAGCGAGTTAATGCTGGATGCAAAGATTCGGGGGCTTACTAGCACCTCAACTATGCTGAATGAATTATTGAGTATTGAAATTCCAGAAGACACCGCCATCGAAGAGGCATTACACCGAATTATCGATAATCTGACAAGCGTAACCTACTTTCTTCGGCAACAACCTTCCGGGGTATTAGTTTTAGAGAAATAAAAAAAGGAGAAGCGCCAAGAGCGTCTTCTCCAATTTTCTTTCATAGGTTTAAAAGGTAGGTTCTGCAATATACTAATCTTCTTCTTTATCATCAACCCAATTGCCCGATAATTTATTACCGGTGAGCTTTTTTAACATTTCCTCCTGACGTTTTTTAGTCGCCTCGTATTCTTTCAGCTTTTGTTCCATTTCCGCCTCTCGTCGTGCCGACTCCTCTTGTGTAGCTTGCAACTCCTCCATATTCTGGCGCATTTCCTCTTCCTGTTCCTTCATTTCCTGCGCCTGTTGCTGCGTTTGCGACAGTAACTTCTGGGTTCGGATATTCACCTTTACTGTAGATAAAGTTGAGGCAATATTTTCTCCAATACGCTCAATAAACTCGATTTGGTATTTCTGGAATTCTTGGAAGGAGGCAAGCTCTACTGCTCCATAAACCTCTTCATTAACTTTAAGGGGGACAATTAGCAAGCTGCGGGGATTCTCCTCGCCCAAACCTGATGTAATATTAATATAGTCGTTGGGGATATCAGTTAAAAAGATTGTTTCATTCTCCTGAACGGCTCGGCCAACAAGGCCAACTCCAGGTTCGATCTGTTTTTGAAGAATTTTTTTCTTATTAAACGCATAGGCAGCCTTTAGCTCGATAATCGTTTCACGGCTCTCTTCATTAATCACAAAAAGTCCACCTTGGTTTGCCCCTGTGTACTTCACCAAATTACTGATTAATGAATAGGTTAGCTCATCCATGTCGTCATTGTTTTGTCGCAGAAGATCACTAAACTTTGCAATACCCTGAGAAGCCCAATTACGCTGTTCGTCCTCTTGCTTTCTTCGGGTCTCCTCCTCTTTGGCAGCTTTTAAGCTATCGCGCATTTCCAAGAGGGCATTGCCTAAATCGTCATCATCGCTTAAGGGGGTAAATGTTGAATCGAAGTTTCCTTTGCCAATTTCCACGGAGAACTTGGTGGTTCTATTTAAGCCTTTCACCACATCATTTAGGGCTGCTGCCATATCGCCAATTTCATCATTGGTTTCTTTAATCTTCTTTCTCGGTAAAATTCCTTTACTCATTAGTTGAAGAATGCTCCGAATGCGACTAACAGGATTAATTATGGCTCGCGAGAGAAACAAGGCCGTTAGTAAGGAAATAATAACCAATAGTCCGCCCATAAGAAAGATGATGTTCTCCAGACGGTTAAAGGAATCAGCCATTTCCTCTCTTGCCAACTCTACCTTTTGTTGTTGAATCCTTGTTAATTGATGTAACTCTTTAATTATGCGATCAGTAATAACAATCACCTCACCACTTTCCTCAACACGAGGGGTAATATCAAATAAAATAAACGGATCACTATAAGCGTCAAAATTATCCAGCGTATTCATAATATACTGATGTTGCTTAAAGAGTGTATCTCTAATAGCTGCATCCAACCTATTCAGGGTAGCGCGCTCTTCAGGATCCCAGTTTTTAGCTAGAATACTTAATTCGTGGTAGATTTCCGGATAGGTTATATCATGAATCTCAGCTAATTTGAGCTTATCAGGAGTCCCCTCCTTTTTCTCAATAAACACCCAATTCTTTATCAGCATTTTGGAATTTAAAATAAGATCCGATAATTGCACCAGATAATTGGCTGAGGGTTCATAAATCTCGGAAATCCTATCACTTACTTCTACGCTTCGGTTTAGTGTCCGGTTTATTAAGATACTGTTGATAAAAATAGCCACAGTAACCACACCAAACCCCAAAATAAGTTTATTGGAAATGGTAAATTTAAACTTCATATTGCCTGGGTTTCAATCAAATTACATCAAAATCTACTGAGCAATTGCACAGGGTTGAAAATAGGTTCTAATATAGTAAAAAAAACTTCGCTAATAACGCAGCTCCTCTTTCAAATTGGCCGCAGCCAGGATTTTATCTTTTAAAGTGTACTTAAGGCATTGATTTAAAATTGGTTTTCGACGGATTTAGTGCAGTCTTATTTAGTTGGGAATCAAAAATCTCTTCAGGATATTCTATATTAACAAGGAATAAGCCCGATGCCGGAGCTGATGGACCCGCTAGTTTTCGTTCCCGGGCTTCAATCAAGGACTTCATCTGCTCAGCTGATCGCTTTCCTAAACCCACTTCCATCAGTGTGCCTACGATAGCACGAACCATATTTCGCAAAAACCTGTCGGCCGAAATAACAAAGGTAAGTTCCTCTTCTGTTATTACCCAACGGGCCTGTGTAATGCGGCAATTATTTGTCTTTACATCAGTATGCAATCGGCTAAAACTGGTAAAATCGGAATGTTGAAGCAATTCATTAGCTGCGTTTTGCATCGCGTCAATATTTAACGAGCGTGTAAAGGTATAGCCAACATTTTGTCTAAAGGGATCTTTCCGTCGTAAAAGAGTATAGAAATAGGTCCGGCTGAGAGCTGAAAAGCGCGCATGAGCCTGAGGTATTACTGGGTTGATGGAAAATATAACGATATCGGCAGGCAGGTATCGGTTTATTTTAAACAAAATTTCTTGAAGGGGAAAGTTTTTTTCAACTTCAATATGTGCAACATAATAGCTTGCATGCACGCCAGTATCTGTTCGGCCGGCCCCTGTAACCTGAACAGATTCCCGTAAAAGTGTCGAGAATCCTTTTTCGAGCACCTCCTGCACCGAAAGTGCATTGGGCTGTATTTGCCAACCATGATAATGAGTACCATTGTAGGCCAACTCAATAAAATATCGTTGCTTCTGATTCGTTTGTTTTAACATCCCACCTATTTTATCTTTAAAAATAAACTTCCCAAAAGTCTGCTTGCTCAAAGCAAACAAAGTAACAATATTTTTTAAGCATAAAAAAAAGCCTCATAATTTGTCGGCAAAGGGTTAGCAGCTTGCAAACAATAAACAAGCCTTAAATAAATTTAACATTTGTTAACACAAATAATATGTAAACTTGGGCCGTGTAACAACTAATAGGAAGTTACAGGTGAGCTAAACAACGAATGAAAACCACTTACTATGACTGAAAATATCGATGTAAAAGCGCTAAATGAGCGCATTGAGAAGGAAAGTGCTTTTGTTGAAATGATTGCCATGGAGATGAATAAGGTGATTGTGGGACAAAAACACTTAATTGATAGTTTATTAATCGGTTTGCTTTCAAACGGTCATATTTTATTAGAAGGAGTGCCCGGACTTGCAAAAACACTGGCTATCAATACTCTTTCGAGTATTATCGATGCAAAATTTAGCCGGATTCAATTTACTCCGGATTTGTTACCTGCCGACTTGTTGGGAACCATGATTTACAGCATAAAAAAGGAAGAGTTTCAGGTAAAAAAAGGGCCCATTTTTGCGAATTTCATTTTGGCCGATGAAATTAACCGATCGCCGGCTAAAGTTCAAAGTGCTTTGCTAGAGGCGATGCAGGAACGTCAGGTAACAATTGGCGAAGCCTCTTTCCCTCTGCAAGAGCCGTTTCTGGTTTTAGCCACGCAAAACCCGCTGGAGCAGGAAGGAACCTATCCGTTACCGGAAGCTCAGGTGGATAGATTTATGCTGAAGGTAATCGTTGATTATCCCAAACAGGAGGAAGAGCGTTTAATTGTAAGACAAAACATGGCGAAAATCTTTCCAAAGGCCAGCCAGGTAATTGCTCCCGAAAAAGTTCTTTCGGCACGTGAAGTTGTAAAAGATGTGTACATTGATGAGAAAATAGAAAAATACATCCTTGACATCGTTTTTGCTACGCGTTATCCGGAGAACTATCATTTGGAAAAGTTTAAACCCCTTATTGAGTATGGCGGCTCGCCACGTGCCAGTATCAATCTGGCGCTTGCCGCTAAAGCTTATGCTTTTATTAAGCGCAGAGGCTATGTTATTCCTGAGGATGTTCGTGCCGTTTGTCAAGATGTTATGCGACACCGGATTGGCTTGACTTATGAGGCAGAAGCTGAAAATATGAAATCGGAAGATATCATTACGGAAATTCTCAATACAATTGAAGTACCTTAAATGGGAAAGATTCTTTGTAGCCCATGGCAATGGTTTTTTGAATGGGAAGTTGGAAGAACGCGGAATTTTCGGTAATTTCATACAGTTATTCCTGCTCCATTAGTTTTCAAACTGAAAAACAACTTTTTGTGAAACAGCTACTACTTATTCCGTTTCTTATTGCCATGGGACTGGTTGCCCAAAGTCAAAACTATGTTGGTTATCAACTTGACGACATAAAAGAACTGATGGCTGCCAACTACAAGGAGTTTCATTTCACCAAAGAGGTAAAGAGTGAAAAACATCATTTCATTAAATACGAGGATTATGATGGGATGAAAACACTGCTCTTTGTTTTTGATGAAACGACTACATGCGAATATAGCGTTCAGATGTATGATTATGCCCTGCTAAAGTCGGTAGTCGATTCCTTAAACAAGGTGTATGAAGTGAAAGCTAATGACACCTGGCTACAACAGAAAAATGGAAAAGCATTTCTGTTAAAGCTAAAGAAGAAAGAGTGGTTTTTTTCAGTTGTCACCCGTCAAAAGCCCGATGAAACCATGGAATAAATGAGTGATACAAACGATTTACTCAAGCGGGTTCGAAAGATCGAGATTAAAACACGTGGCCTTTCCAGAAATATATTTGCCGGCGAATATCACAGCGCCTTTAAAGGCCGTGGTATGGCCTTTAGCGAAGTGCGTGAATATCAATATGGAGATGATATTCGGAATATTGATTGGAATGTTACGGCCCGTTTTAATCATCCCTACATTAAGATGTATGAAGAAGAGCGAGAATTAACAGTGATGTTACTTATCGATGTGAGTAACTCTCGCGTATTTGGTTCGCATAGTCAGCTAAAAAAAAATATGATTACAGAGATTGCTGCTGTTTTAGCTTTCTCGGCGATTCAAAACAACGATAAAATTGGTGTTATCTTCTTTAGCGACACCATTGAGAAATTTATTCCGCCAAAAAAAGGGAAGTCACATATCCTGCGCATAATCCGAGAGCTTATTACCTTCTACCCGGAAAACAATAAGACGAATGTAGGCGAAGCTATACGCTTTTTAACCAATGCGATTAAAAAGCGATGCACTGCATTTATCATCTCTGATTTTATGGATACCGATGACAATTTGCAACCTCGATTTGAGGATGCACTTAAAATAGGCAATAAAAAGCATGATGTGATTTCGCTTCAGGTATACGATGAAAGAGAGACCCATCTGCCTGACGTGGGACTGCTTCAACTTAAAGATGCCGAAACCGGAAAATTGCAATGGGTTGATACCTCACGAAAGCAGGTTCGCAATGAGTATCAGCAGTGGTGGAAAGAAAGCAGTGTTCTGCTAAATCAAACAATGGCCAAAGCCGGGGTGGACTTTCAGCGCATCCGTACAGATCAGGATTATGTAAAACCCCTAATGAAGTTGTTTAAGAAAAGAGCTTTGTAAATATGAATTTAAAATACACCATCGTTCTCAGCATTTTATTTTTTCTGCAGGCAGGAACGCTCTCAATAAAAGCCCAACAAGTTATTGCAGAAGCAGAAAATGACACCATTCTTATTGGTGATCATCAACGTATTGTCTATACAGTAAGCAAAACCAATGAAGGCACTATTACGCCCCCAGTTTTGGAGACGGGCGACATTAAGGGCATTGAATTATTAGAAGGACCTCTTATTGATACACTTATTTTTGGTGACACTGTTTCATTACGCTATCAGTATAAGGTTACTTCATTTGATTCGGGCGATTACCAGATCCCTGTGCTACCGTTGCTCTATTATCACAACAATAGCACAGACACCCTTTTAACAGCACCAATCAGTTTTCGGGTGAATACCCTCGAAGTAGATACGGCAAAAGCTATTATGCCTATAAAAGGACCGATTGAAGCTCCGATAACTTTTGCCGAAGCGCTGCCTTTTATTTTAATAGGGCTGGGAATTATCCTATTAGTTATCATTCTCTACATGCTTATTAAACGCATACAGCGAAAGCAGCCTGTGATTCCTCGTATGCAGAAACCTTTGGAGCCACCACATATTGAAGCAAAAAAAGCACTCAATAAACTTAAAGGAAAAGATCTTACCACCCCGGCACAAATAAAAGCCTACTATACAGAACTTAGTGAAATAACCCGCTACTATATTTGGCGTCAACTACAAGTAAAAACACTTGAAAAAACCAGCGAAGAGATCTATAACGATTTAAAAGAAAAGGAGTTTAAAAATATAGAGGCAATGAGGAAATTGCGCGACCTATTTACGATTGCTGATTATGTTAAATTTGCCAAATATGTACCTGCCGCCCATGAACATGAGCGTTGTTTACAGGAGGCATATGCTTTTGTGGAACTTACTGAACCCCAAGAAGACAAAAACGCTAATAAAAAAGAGGAAAGAACCGCAGAAGAAACTCATAATCAAAACAAAAAATAACAATGTTTAGAGATATTACATTTGCTAATCCGGATTTTCTCTTCTTGCTGTTGATCATCATTCCTCTGATTGGTTGGTATTGGTGGCGGCAAAGAAGACTGTATGCAACCTTGCAAATCAGTACAATTCAGCCTTTTCGCAACCTTTCTCTATCCTACAAGCAAGTTTTACGACACGTTTTATTTGCCTTGCGCATGGTGGCAGTAAGCTTATTCATTATTGCTTTGGCCAGGCCTCAAAGCTCCGACGCCTGGGAGGACAGCTCCACCGAGGGAATTGATATTGTGATGGCTCTGGATTTGTCCAGCTCCATGTTGGCCAGAGATTTCGAACCCAATCGATTAGATGCCTCTAAGAATTTGGCCATGGAATTTATAACAGGACGCCCAAACGATAGAATTGGCTTAGTGGTATTTGCCGGCGAGAGTTTTACCCAGTGTCCACTAACTACAGATCATGCCGTTGTGCTGAACCTTTTTAAAGATCTTAAAAGTGGATTGGTAGAAGATGGAACAGCCATTGGGATGGGACTGGCAACTTCCGTATCTCGATTAAAGGATAGTAAAGCAACGAGTAAAGTAATTATCTTACTTACCGATGGTGTCAACAATGCCGGCGAAATTAGCCCGATGACAGCGGCTGAAATAGCACAAACATTCAACATTCGTATTTACACTATTGGTGTGGGAAGCATGGGAACCGCCCCCTACCCTGTCCAAACCCCTTTTGGACTCAGGTATCAGAATATGAAAGTGGAAATTGATGAAGACGTTTTGCAACAAGTGGCCGAAAGTACTGGTGGAAGCTATTTTCGTGCTACCGACAACAATAAGTTGCGCGAGATCTACACCCGAATCGATGAAATGGAGAAATCAAAAATGGAAGTAAAGAAGTATCGTAAAAAGAATGAGGAGTTTATTCCGTTCCTGCTTCTTGCTCTGGGGATACTCCTTATAGAAGTATTAACCCGATATACGGTGCTTCGTTCAATCCCTTAAATTAACAGATGATGGAAACTACACTAGCAACGATATTCCGATTTGGACACCCTGAGTATTTCTGGTTTCTCCTGGGAATTCCAGTGCTCATTGGATTTTATAGTGCCTATCGTTGGCTATTCAAACGTAGGCTAAGGACTTTTGGTGACCCTGCAATAATTCGTCAATTAATGCCTGACTTCAGTGCTCAACGCACAGCTTGGAAGTTCCTATTAATCGTTCTTGCCTATTTTTTTCTGGTGCTTGCACTTACTGATCCTCAATATGGTTCAAAAATAGAAAAAGTACAACGTGAAGGAGTTGAACTTGTTATTGCATTGGATGTATCAAACAGCATGTTGGCTGAAGATATCCAACCCAACCGGTTATCCCGGGCAAAACGGGCCATATCTAAACTGGTTGACAGATTGGCAAACGATCGTATAGGCTTATTGGTTTTTGCAGGTGATGCCTATGTGCAAGTCCCGGTAACAAATGATTTTGCTGCCACTAAAATGTTTCTCTCGTCTATTAACACCGACATTGTTCCAATCCAGGGAACCTCTATTGGTGCAGCTATTGAGTTAGGAATTCGAAGTTTCTCGCCTGAATCGGATCTTGAAAAAGCAATGATTATCATAACCGATGGAGAAGATCATGAGAAAAATGCCATTAAGATGGCACAACAAGCAAATGAACAGGGTATTGCCATTCACACCCTGGGGATGGGAAGTCCTGAAGGGGCACCAATACCTATTCGATCGGTTAATGGACAGCCTGTGTTTCAAAAGGATGACGAAGGAAAAATTGTAGTCAGCAAACTTAACCAAACTATGTTACAGGAGATTGCTGCCGCAGGCGGAGGAGAATATGTCCTGGCCAACAACACAACAATTGGGCTAAATACCTTGTTTGACTATATTAATCAAATGGAGAAAAAAGAGATGGAGTCGCGCATCTATACCGATTACAACCATCAATATCAGTACCCGTTGGCAGTAGTATTGTTGTTGGTTATTATCGAACTACTAATTGGTACACGCAAGAGCAAGTGGGCAAAGCGTTTTAATATTTATAAAATCAATGCGTAAAAAGATCTTATCGAGAAATTAAGAGAAGAAAGGAGCGAGATATGAAAAGGATGATGGTTATTAGTGTATTACTGCTATTAAGCTTTTTTGTGCACGGACAAAAGGAGCGTAAATATATACGTGAAGGGAATAAAGCGTTTGAAAAAGAGCATTTTCAGAATGCTGAAGTTGCCTATAGTAAAGCACTTAAAGAACCAACACTTCAACATGATGCTTCCTTTAATATTGGAGATGCACTTTATAAGCAGGAGAAATATCCGGAAGCCCTTGAGCAGTTTTCTTCTCTGGAAGATATAGCTAAAACTCCGGAGCAAAAGGCAAGTATTTATCACAACATGGGCAACTCGTTTTTAAAACAAAAGAAGTACAAAGAGAGCATTGAGGCTTATAAGCAAGCATTGCGTGCAGTTCCGACGGATTTGGATACCAAATATAATCTGGCGTATGCTCAAAAGATGCTTAAAGATGAACAAGATAAAAATCAACAGAATAAGCAAAATAAAAATAAAGACCAAGATCAACAGAAGGATCAAAAGGATCAGAATAACCAAGATAATCAGCAAAACAAACAAAACCAACAGGATCAACAAAACCAACAGGATCAGCAGAACCAACAGGATCAGCAGAACCAACAGGATAAAAAGGAGGATTCGCAGCAACAGCAACAACAACAGCAGCAATTATCAAAAGAGGATGGCGAACGTCTGCTAAAAGCCATAGCTAATGACGAGAAGAAGATTCAAGAGAAGGTAAAAGAAAAGCAGGCAAAAGCCAAACACAAAAAAACAACAAAAGAATGGTAGTTAAGAATCGTAGCTTACAACGAGCAGTGCTTCTGCTTCTTCTGATTCTGGCGCCGCTAGCCATGCTTAAGGCACAGAATATAGAAATTTCGGCTTCTGCTCCTAAAGTTGTGGAAGTGGGCCAGCAATTTCGTTATACCATAACCATTAATGAACAAGTAGAGAAAATTACTCCTCCCAAGTTCGAAGGTTTTCAAATTCTTTCAGGCCCAAATCGCTCCAGTAGTAGCAGTGTAAGCATTATTAACGGAGAGATGCAACAAACCTTCACGCTTCGTTTTACCTACATTCTGCAAGCCCAGGAGCAAGGCACTTATAGTATACAGCCGACTGTTGTAAAATACAAAAATAAAGAACATGCCTCCAATGCCCTCTCCATTGATGTAATTGTAGCCGGCTCCAGTAGCAACACCTCTTCGCAAGGTAATAAACCAGAGACAGAAGCAAAACCTGCAAAGGAGAGAGAAAAAAATCAGCAGTATGTACGTATTCTAACAAGCAAAACCAATGTATATCGTGGCGAGCCTATTGCTGTTACACTTAAACTTTATACGCAACTGCGGCTTAACGACTTAAGCAACCTGGAGCTACCCACATTTGATGGATTTATGGTGCAGGAAATCGAGACACCTCCCTTGCGCAACCTAAAACGTGAAGCCATTGAGGGCGAGGTTTATGGAACAGGTATATTGAAGAAATATCTGCTATTTCCTCAAAAAGCCGGAAAACTGAGAATATCCCCTTATAAAATTGACGTAATTTACTCAAAGCCTTCGGAAGGGAGTGGAAGTGTTTTCGATGATTTCTTTGGAACTTATGATCGATTCAAGCAAACCTTAAGTAGTAATGCTCCTGTTATTCGGGTCAAAGATCTTCCTTCTCATGCTCCATCCGACTTTTCGGGAGGCGTGGGAAGCTTTAAATTTACAGGAACCATCGACAAACTATCAGGTGAAACAAATGAAGCCTTGACCTTCAAATTGCGAGTTTCAGGTTCAGGAAACCTGAAAATAATCAGTCCGCCAAAGATTGACTTCCCTCCTGATTTTGAGGTCTATGATCCCAAAATAACGCTGAACGTGAAGAATACAGATAGCGGAACCATTGGAACCAAAATATTTGAGTATGTGCTTATTCCGCGGTTCCCCGGAAATTATACCATTCCGGAAGTTCGTTTCCATTATTTTAATGTTGAAAAAGAGGCGTACGAAACATTAGCCACGGTTCCTTTTAAATTGGAAATATCCAAAAGCGAAGATGATACTACTGTGGCCATGACTTCAAGCTTCGCCAAAGAAGATGTGAAATTTATTGGAAAAGATATACGTTTCATTAAAACCCAAAGTGGCGATTTACGAGAAGTTGATGAGTTTCTTCTGGATGATACATTATATTGGGTTCTTTACGCCCTGGCTTTATTAATGTTTTTGCTTGTTTTGGTTATCCGTAAAAAGAAACAACAAGAGCTTGCCAATGTACAGCTTGCAAGAAATCGGAGGGCCAATAAATATGCTCGCAAACGACTAAAGCATGCCAGTACACATCTGAAGGCCGGGAATAAAGAAGCTTACTACGAAGAGCTTGCAAAGGCCCTGTGGGGCTATTTGAGTGATAAACTAGCCATTCCCATGGCTCATCTCTCTGCCGATAGTGCGCGCGAAGCCATGGAAGAAAAAAAGATTCCTCAGGAAGACATAGATCAGATCCTTAATCTGATAGAGACTTGCGAATACGCTCGATATGCGCCAAAAAGCGATGATTCGCAAATGGATAAACGCTATCAGCAAGCCATTGAAGTGTTGAGCAATCTGCAAAACAAACTAAAATAAACATGGATATAATGAAACGCTTCTTACCTAAACATACATGGACACAAGCCGTTCTTCTGGGCGTACTGGTGCTTTTGTTTGCACCAGTACCAACCCAAGCACAGGTCGACAGCCTTTTTGATAAAGCCAATATTTATTACAAAAACTCCGACTACGAAAAGGCTGCCAACTATTATAAAAAAATTATGGAACAGGGACAGGTCTCTGCTGCTCTCTATTACAATATGGGGAATACCTTTTTTAAAATGAACCGACTGGCTCCGGCTATCCTGTATTACGAGAAAGCCAAAGTATTGGCTCCAAACGATGAAGATATTCAATACAACCTGGATTTAGCCAACGGTATGGTTACCGACAAAATAGAGCCCCTCCCTCAGTTTTTCCTAAAACGTTGGTATCAAAATATTGTCAGAAGTTTTCATTCGGACACATGGGCTTTTATCAGTTTGTTATTATTTTTAATACTCCTCATTTCTTTAGCAATTTATCTATATAGCGCCCGGCTAATTTGGAAAAAAGGAGGCTTCTGGATTGCTGTTTTTACCATTCTATTGTTTACTTTTGCCCTCACATCCTCTATTACACAAAAAAATGTATTGGAGGCAAAGGACAAAGCCATTATCTTCAGCAAATCGGTAACGATAAAAAGCTCCCCGCGAGATACAGGAACTGAACTATTTGTATTACATGAAGGAACAAAAGTCTCCTTACTCTCGGAGGATGGAGAATGGCGAGAAATTAAACTACGTGACGGAAGCAAAGGATGGTTAAGAGCAGAGGCAATAGAGATTATTTAAAGATGTATATGCTGGCATTGCTTTTTGTATTGCTGGCAAAGTCGCCTCTTCAGGCACAAAGCTGGGTTAAAGACTTTACCCCTGAAACCTATATTGGCCTCCATGGTGGAGCTAGTCTCGTAAATATTGACTTGTCACCAGGTAGAGATTTCAATCAAAAAATCGGCTATATGGGAGGTATCTCTTTTCTGCATATTTCCGAAGAATACTTTGGTGGCCTGTTGATTGAAATCCATTATACCCAAATGGGCTGGGATGAATTTTTTGAAAATGAGCAAAAATATGTCCGCAACCTGGAATATATTAGCATTCCCATGTTCTGGCAACCGTACTTCGGAAAAAAATATCGAATCTTTGCTACAGCAGGTCCTGAAATTGCTTTTTTGCTAAGTGATGACACCGTAATGGATGTTAATGAAGGGACATCGGCCTATTATTACGAGAAACCGATTCAGAATGGGTTTGATTTTGGATTTACCGGGGGAGTAGGCCTCTCAGGCAATTTTGGTCCCCATAAGATAAGTTTGGAGGCACGTTACTACGTTGGCCTTACCAGTCTATTTGAACGATCCTTAGAAAATAATTTCGATTCCGCTAAAAACCGTGCCATTAGCTTTTTAATGAGTTACCATATACGATTAAAGTAACAACTTATTAAACTTTCCGCATAAATGCTTGTTTCAAGACATAGATATCTTAATTAAAAATTCTATGTATTATGAAAACAAGTATTGCCATCTTGGTTACCCTGCTTATAAGTATTACAGCAGTAAGCCAGAATAAAAATTTCCATGATTTTATTGTTGAAGATATTGACGGTAAAGAATTTGCCCTCTCTCAAGTTAAAGGGAAAAAGGTGTTGGTGGTAAACACGGCTTCGAAATGTGGGTTTACACCTCAATACGAAGATCTGCAAAAGCTCTATAGTGAGTATGGCAAGCAGGATTTTGTGGTAATTGGCTTTCCGGCAAATAATTTCATGAATCAGGAACCCGGTTCAGACGGACAAATTAAAGAATTCTGTAAGCAAGAGTATGGTGTTACGTTTCCGATGATGTCTAAAATTTCGGTAAAAGGCGACGACATGCATCCTTTATACAAATGGCTTACCTCAAAGGAATTAAACGGCGTTGAAGATTCCAAAGTAAAATGGAATTTTCAAAAATATCTAATTGATGAAAATGGAAAGCTAATGGAAGTTTTCTATTCGCGTACCAATCCACTGGACGAAGCCATAACCCAGCATCTGCACAAAAACTAAAAACCATGCAGCGCTTTTGTTTTTATTCACAATAGCGCTGTATTACTTCATAGGCCTTTTCATTCCCCAACTCCCCGGCCTTACTCATATCCATGCAGCCATTTTCCGTTTGTTTCAGATATATAAAGGTCAGTCCACGATTAAATAGCGCCTGGTGGAATTCAGGAGCCAATCTTATTGCTTGCGAGTACCCATGGATGGCTCTTCTGTATTGCCGTTCCTGCAGGAATGCATTTCCCATATTGTACCAGATGTAGGGATGATTTGGTTTTTCTCTAAGAGCTAATTGGTAATCCATTCGGGCATCTTCCCACCCTTCATAAGTAACTTCTTGCTGCAAGTCATAGGCCATGGTAGAACTATTGTTGTATTCTGAGAGCTGCAAATGTTCTTTCTCTTCCATTGTTTTCAACTGCCTGGCCATTAAATAGCGGGTATTTCCACGAATAAATCTATACAGCCATAATACGCTATCCTGCTTGGTTTGCAGAAGTGAATCAAGCATATCTTCGGCCCGATTGAAGAAACCCTCATTGCGGGCTTCCAAAACAGCAGATAAAATATGTGAATCGGATTCAATGCTCTCTTCGGATTGTTGTGTGGTCCATCGATAGCCTTGTAATACCTCGGATTCCGGCAATGGTAGATCGTCCTTTTCCCCCCTCGATACGGTTAAATGCACAATATCAATAGGTTTTATAGGTTCCAGCCGTCCAAACCGATCATAAAAACGCTGATTTGTTTGGAAAGTCATCAAGCGTTGAAACGAAGCTGATGTATCGGCATAGTTCACCTCGCCGTTATCATACTGCTTATACCTGGCAGCTATCTCTTGCGCTTTAAGTCGGTCCTGGTAGGCACCTTTTGTATCCTTTAATTCTTGGCGTACATACGCACGATTCTGGTAGGCCTTTGCAAAATCGGGGAACAAATCGATGCATTTGCTAAAATCCAAAAAGGCGCCCTTCAAATCGTCCAATTCCATCTTTATAATACCTCGGTTAAAATAGGTAAGAAGGTTTTCGGGCTGTATCTTCGCCAAGGTATTCAAGTCCTGGATTGCTGCATTATGCAGGCCTATATGATTTTTTATTAACGCGCGATTAAAGTAAGCCAACGCATTTTGTTTATTCAACACAAGGGCTGTATCCAAATCTGCCAGAGCCTTGTCAAAATCGCCTTCCCGATAATTGGCTAGTCCCCGGTTAATATAAGCCTGTTCGTTTAAAGGCTCTATTTCTATCACCTTATTGTAATCCTTGATGGCCTTTGAAAACTTCTGATGTTGATAGTATACTAATCCTCGATTCAGATATGCTTCCACATAATCCGGATCCAAATGAATTGTTCGTGAATAATCTGCTACAGCCTTCAGTGTGTCTTCCCGCATGCTGTTAACAAGGCCCCTGTAATAGTATGCCTTTGGATTATCGGTAACCAATTCCATTGACTTATTTAGCCTGTCTAATGCCGACTCATAGTTTTTATTCTGCATATGGCAGTACCCCTCATAAATCAAGAAATTCGGATTTGAGGGCTGCAATTTATGAGCTCTGGCAAAGTCGGTTTGTGCTAAGGTGTATTTTTCCAGATTAATTCGAATAATCCCCCTTAAATCGTATGCTCTCAGAGCATTGGGACGAAATTCAATGGTTTTGTTAAGATCTTTTTCCGCACCCAGCAAATCCCCCAGTAAATATTTTGCATAGGCTCTAAGAAAATAGCCTTCTGCCTCATTGGGGCGTGCCGAAATAGCCGTATTCAGATAGGGAATGGCCTCGCGGTACTCCTGTGCTTGCAAGTATCTTCGCCCCTGATTAAGGTAGTAATTCACATTTAACTGACTCATGGCCATATGAGCCAATATGGTAAATAGAAAAAAGAAAAAAAACCTCTTCACACATATTTGTTTTGCTCCTCGCTATAAAAGACGAAGAATTTACTGCTAATGCTGATTAATACTTCTGAAAGACGCTGCTTACTAGTTTTTCCAGAGCTTCTTTATCTACTTGATCGAACGAGGCTTTTTCTTTGCTGTCGATATCAAGCACGCCGATAATATCACCCTTTTCATTTCGGATAGGGACAACAATCTCCGATTGCGATCGAGAGTCGCACGCAATATGCCCGGGAAACTCATGAACATCTTCAACCACAACGGTTTCCTGCCTATTAATAGCAGCCCAGCAAACGCCTGTATCTTTTTTTAACTCCATGCATGCTACTGGCCCTTGATATTGTCCAACAACTAACTTGCCATCATTCAAATAATAGCATCCTGTCCAAAAATAGTAATCCATTTTATGATGCAGAACGGCAATTAACGAGGATAACCGTGCATATGTATTATCAGATTTTGGGAACAATCCTTCTAACTGTTTCTGCATGCGCTCATAGCGTCCGGCTTTTTTCTTTTGATCCATAATCTGTGATTTTAAGCTCAAATATAGTATTTCTTATGAAAGATGTACGATTTTCTTCCCTAAGACGCAAGAATAGGTAGAAAGTTTAGCATTTATCACGAAAAGGAAGCTCTTTGATTTCAAGAAAATTTAAACTTTCCACTACCTTTGTGGTCTTTTAACCCTGGTATGAAAGCACGAATCCTTTATGATCAGTTAACCTCCGGTGAGCGAAAAACTTTCCGGCTCCATTTGCTTTATTCCATTGTGGAAGGGATGATGACCGGAGCGATTGTGCTGAATGAATACATCTTTATAAAAGCGCTAAACGGAAGTAACTACCAATTAGGTGTGCTCTTTCAAACCAGTGTAATTGTGCTGCTGTTTTCAGTTCTGTTTAATGAGCTAATTCGTCGCACTGCCAACAAAAAGCGCATGTTAATACAGGTAGCAATAGTCACCCATGCGCCCTTACTAATTATGCTGTTTTTTCCCGGAAGTCATACACTGCCAACCGGAGATTCCTATTTCCACTACGTCTTTCTGTTTATATTCTTTGCCTATTTTCTTTCACGTCCCTTGGTGTATCCTACTATCAACCTATTTTTAAAGACCAACTATCGGGAAGAGCATTTTGGCAGTCTCTATAGTTTGGGAACATCTTTGCAGAAAATCACCATGCTTCTCACAGCCTTTGCATTTGGTATTTTGCTGGATTACGATCCTTATATTTATCGATTTGTTTACCCCTTTCTGGGTGTTTTGGGGGTGATATCCATCCTTTGGCTTTCAAAAATCAAGTTGCCAGAAATGCCTCAAAAGGAATTTCGCAAAGGATTAAAGGAAGCCATTAAGGGAAGTTTTCAGCGCATGGTAGAGATTTTAAAGCATAATCGTCCCTATCGCGACTACGAAACGGGCTTTATTCTCTATGGGTTTGCCTTTATGAGTACCAAAGCGGTAATTACAGTCTTTTATGATATAGAGCTGCAATTGAACTATACGAGTGTAGCCTTTTATCAAAATATTTTTAATGTATTGGCAATTATTTTGCTTCCGGTCTTCGGACGTTTAATCGGGAAGATCGATCCTCGCAAATTTGTAAACATTAACTACACTGCTTTGGCACTTATGCTGGCAGCAATAGCTGCTACACAATACCTGCCGGCCTATTTCATGCTTTGGCAAATTAAAATCTACTATTCATTAATTGCTGCTGTTTTGTTTCAGGGGATTTTTGTCTCTACCATGTCATTGGCCTGGTATATTGGGTCGGCCTACTTCTGTACAAAAGAGGAGGCCGGCGATTATCAATCGGTGCACCTGACCCTCACTGGTGCACGGGGCATTTTTGCCCCGTTAATCGGCATTTTCTTTTATGAGCATATCGGGTTTACAGGTACCTTCGCCTTGGGAATTCTGGCACTCGTAGCAGCCATCATTCTGATGCATTGGTCAATAAAAAACCGGGGATAATACAATTCCCGGTTAAAACAGTAAAAAGGACACTTTAAAAGGCAAAACGCGCTCAATATTCCCATATTAACAGGGACTACAAAAGATTGTTTCTCCAGGTTAATAGGGCATTAGAACTTATACGCCAGTGCATTAATATTCATCCCGGCACCTACCGAAGCAAATACAATTTTATCGTTTTTCTCCAGCTTATGTCCCTCGAGTTTGTTTTTTACGAGCAAGTCCAGCAGCGTGGGTATTGTGGCAACTGAGGAGTTCCCCATCCATGAAATAACCATAGGCATGGTATATGCAGGGATTTCTCGTATATTATACAGTCGATAAAGACGTTTTAAAATGGCTTCGTCCATTTTTCCATTTGCCTGATGAATCAACACTTTTTTTATCTCCTCCAAAGGAAGTTCGGCTTTTTGCAGGCAAGCCTGTATGGCCTGAGGCACATTCTCAAGGGCATATTGGTATAAACGTCGTCCGTTCATCTTTAAGAAAAGATCATCGGGGTTTTCAAAGTTTGGATTATTCGATCTTCCCATATACAACATGTGCGAAAAGTCTAATGTATCGGAGCGGGTTTTATGCGCCAGAATTCCGGTTGGTTCCTCGCTTTCACATGCCTCAAGAAGGGTCGCTCCTGCCCCGTCGGCATAAATCATGCTATCTCTGTCGTGCGGGTCGGAAACACGTGAGAGAATATCAGCCCCAATCACCAGAATTTTTTTTGCATCACCGGACTTAATGTAATAATCGGCCTGAATAATTGCCTGCAACCAACCAGGGCAGCCGAAAGGAATATCATACGCAACACAAAAGGGATTTTCAATACCCAAATTGTGTTTTACTCTGGCTGCTAGGGATGGTACAATATCCGTCCGGTTTGTTCCGGCTTTAATATCCCCAAAATTATGGGCAACAATTACATAATCAAGTGTTTCCCGGTCAATTCCGGAAGAATCAAGGGCATCGACGGCTGCCGCATAAGCCAGATCTGAAGTCATCAAATCATCACTTGCATATAATCGTTCTGTAATCGTTGTTATCTGGGCAAATTTTTCAATAATTTCTTTCGGATCTTTCTCAATTACCGAGCCATCCGATTCATAAAAGGTATGCTGCAAAAATTCTTCATTCTTTACGCGCACTGTAGGTATGTAACTTCCTGTGCCTGCAATTTTGCTATAAATTGATTTCATAGATACTGATATATTAAAGTAATAGCGAAAAGGAATTCCTGTTCTTTGTTTTGAAAGATACTAAATTTTCATAGTAATTTACAAGTTTCCCAACGCTGTTCTGCTATTAAAATTTTGGTTTACCAACAAGAAAATAGGCTCATGTAGATGATAACTCGCTCGTTTTCTATATTTTCTAAAGGTTAACAAATTCTTTTCCCCTTCCCTATTTTTTTCTAACTTGCTGGCAAAACAGAATCGCATGAACCAAGCGGAAAGCATCATGCACCTGCAGCGTACGCCGGTAAAAAACAGAATCCTGATACAATCAAACCAGTGGGGAAAGGGCTGGCTGGAACATGATTACATGGCCGGCACCACCATTGGTCGGTTGAAGCAGAGCGAATACCTATTTATTACAAAAGGGCGTTTGAAACAAGAGACCTACATACATGACAAGTATACCAAGGAACTTGTCGGACTTATTACCTTTAACTCACTCCGTACACGAGCCAAAATAAGGTTAAATAATAACAAGGTTTATTCCTTTAAGTGTGTATTGCCGTGCTTGTTTCGATGGGAAATTGTGTTGAATCAGCAGACCCTGGTAACCTATAATTCTTCTCTTTTAAAAGGTACGGTAAGATCCTTGACTACTGACGAAGTGCTTGTTTTAGCCGGTCTATTTGCCCGAAATGCTTATCTTTTGTATGCCATTCTTTTTGCAGGAACAATGATTTTTCTTCTTGGCTATTGGGTTATTTAAACAGTTAAGTTCATTGCTTATTCGTAAAAAACACCTGTCTCTATTAAACGAAACGCATTAAGCAGCATCTATTTTAGTTCAATCCACTAGTAAAATATAAAAACCACGTATTATGATGAGAAAGCCTCTTATGCTCTTGATCTTTTTTGCTTTTGCGTCAACTCTCAGTGCGCAAAAAAGCAAAAAGCCGCTTACTTTTGACGATATTCTGCAATGGCAGCGCATTACAGAAAAACAACTGGCCAGCAACGGAGAAGTGTTGGTATTTAAAGCCGAACCCTGGAAAGGAGATCCTTTACTGCATATAAATAATCTTCAAAAAAAGGACCAACAAGTTTTTCGTGGTGGGTCCTCTCCCTACCTCTCACCTAAAGGTGAGTATGTAATTTTCACGCTGTTACCAACTGAGCAAACTATGCGTGAGTGGAAACTGAAAGGCAAAAAGGAGGCGACAAAACCTTTTCAAAAACTTGCTTTTATCAACACTTCCAAAGAAACCACTGACTCTGTCAATCATTTTGAAAAACTCTTTACCCCTGAAGATTGGAGTGGCTGGATCGGCTATCTACTCTCGCCTGAGGAGAAAGCCGACAGCAATAAAGCCTATTCTGCCGAAAACGGGTTTATGCTCACCTTGCATTATTTGCCCGATGGAACCACGAAAAAGTATCCCTATATAACCGATATTGCCTTCTCGGAAGATGGGAAAAAAGTGGCATTTGTTTCCACCGGGAATCAACAAACAGGATTTGAGGCCGGGATTTACATGGTAGATTTGGATAAGAATGAAGAAACCCCTATTATTAAACATAAGGGAAATTTCGCGAAAATGGCATGGAGTAAAGAGGCTCACCAACTTGCCTTTGTTGCCGATACAAGCTCCGGAAAGCAATGTTTTGAGCTTTACCTGTGGGAAAACAACCAATTAACAACACTTAGCAAGAACCTGCCGAAAAACCAGGAAGTAAGTAAACATGCCAATTTAGACTTTTCGCCCTCCGGCAATCGGCTTTTTTTAGGTTTGTCTCCCAAAAAGCCCGACAAAGATTCAACTGTGCTGGAAGAAGAAAGACCGGTAGTTGACGTATGGCATTGGAAAGAACCTACGTTACATAGTCAGCAATTGAATACTTTAGAGCAAGACTTAAAAAAGAGCTATTTAGCAGCCTACGATCTTTCTGAACACACCCTTATCCCCTTAGAGAAAGAGAAATTTACCGGCTTTTCGCTTATTGAAGAGGGAGACGCTGATTACGCGCTTGCTTGGTCGCACATGCCTTATGCAGTACAAATTATGTGGGAAGGCTACCCGGTACACAATGATTTTTATAAAGTAAATATGAAAACGGGCGAAAGCACGCGTTTTTTGGAGGATGTACGGGCAACGCCACGTGTATCTCCATCAGGGAAATTCGTTTATTGGTATAATGCCATTGATACAACTTGGAATACCTATGAGGTAGCTACCGGAAAGATCCGTCAGGTTACCACAAATAAATCCGTTCAAGCTGCGAATGAGCTTTACGATGTGCCTGCTCCTGCCTACCCCTATGGACTAGCTGGGTGGCTGCAAGAAGATGAAGCCATGCTGGTATACGATCGCTTTGACATATGGCAAGTGGATCCGACAAACAAAAATGAGCCTGTAAACCTTACCATTGATGGCAGAGACCAAAATACTGCCTACCGGTTGGTAACTCTTGACGAAGAAATACAGAGAAAGGGAATTAACCTAAAGTCAAGCCAAATTTTGCATGGACACAATGTTCTTACGCGTGAAGATAGCTATCATCGAACTACTTTCCGGAAAGCACAAATACCCGAGCTCCTACTATCCGGTGCCTTTAAACTCTCGGAGCCGATAAAAGCCAAAGAGCGTGATCGCTTTGTGTTTACACAGGAAACTTTTAGCCAATTTCCTGATCTGCGTATTACTGACAATTTCTTTAAATCGGCGCGCAAGGTAACAAACGTTAATCCCCAACAGGAAGAATTTGCCTGGGGTACCATTGAACTCTACACCTGGTACTCGACCGATGGTCGGAAATTAGAAGGGTTATTAGCTAAACCAGCTGATTTCGATCCAACTAAAAAGTACCCGATGATTGTAAATTTTTACGAAAAATCCTCACAAGAGCTATACGACTACAAGATGCCGGAGGCTCACCGCTCAACGGTTGATTATCATTATTATACCAGCAATGGGTATGTGGTCTTTAATCCTGATGTATATTATGCGGAAGGATACCCAGGCGAAGACGCTGAAAAATGCGTATTGCCGGGAGTGACCGCGCTTATAAAAGAGGGGTTTGTTGATGCTGACCATATTGCTGCTCAGGGACACAGTTGGGGAGGTTATCAGGTGGCGCACCTGGCCACACGCACAAATATGTTTGCTGCTATCGAATCAGGAGCTCCTGTGGTGAATATGTTTAGTGCTTATGGAGGTATTCGTGAATGGACTGGCAGCAACCGCTCCTTTCAATATGAACATGGGCAAAGCCGCATTGGCAAAAATATTTGGGAGGCTCCCTTACGCTATCTGGATAATTCCCCCCTTTTCTGGGCCGATAAGATTGAAACGCCATTGCTAATTATGCACAACACGAAGGATGGGGCTGTACCTTTTAGTCAGGGGGTAGAGTTCTTTATTGCCCTCAGACGATTACAAAAGCCCGCCTGGATGCTTAATTATAACGAAGCTGACCACTGGCCAACCAAAGTTCGAGATAAATACGACTTCCAAATTCGTATGGCGCAATTTTTCGATCATTATTTAAAAGGAGCACCTATGCCTGTTTGGATGAAAGAGGGCATCCCCGCCACAAAGAAGGAGACGACTTTAGGCTTGGAAGTGGAATAACTTAAACACTAATTCAAACCCTAAAAGGGGTTGAGTAAAACTACTCAACCCCTTTTATTTTAACAATCGGAAAATAAATGCCAAAGAACATATCTAGATAAGAAGGTCTTAAATTCCTTTATTGCCGCACTATACAAGCTATTCTCCTCTGTTTCAGAACATGATTATTCAATTAAGACGGATTCTAAATTTGGATCTGTGGAAAAAAATGAATTTCTTCGTCCTATCAATTCGATAGGATTGATAGTTTTTTAAACAAATTAACTGTATTATGAAAACCGGACGAACTATGCTTTTGATGTTGCTTACAGCTATGCTCTTTACCTTTCATACCCAAGCACAAACAGTGTATGAGGTAAATAAAGAAAAAAGCAAGCTGGAAATTCAAGGCACATCCTCTATTCACGACTGGGAAATGCTTGTTGAGGACTATCAATTGGAGGCATATCTGACCACTGAGGAAGGGAATACAAAGATAAATCGTGTTTCTTTTTCCTGCAAGGTGGAAGACATTTCAGCAGATAGCCGTATAATGGATGGAAAAGCACATGATGCTCTTAAAGAGGACGATCATCCACGCATTACCTTTTCAATTAAAGAGAATGCATCCCTCCAAATTGAAGATGGAAAGACCTATATCAAAGGTTCTATAACCATTGCAGGTGTTACCCGAAAAATTCAATTCCCTGTGTCGATTCATGTAATATCCGATAGCACTTTCCAAGTAAAAGGGAACCTGTCGCTCAAGATGACCGATTACAATGTAACGCCCCCAAAAGCTATGATGGGTGCCTTAGAAACAGGAGATGAAGTAACGATTGACATCAATTTAGTACTGGAGCTGTAAATTATGAACCGTTTTTCAGAATAGAAAAATAAACAACTAAATTTTGTAACTATGAGAAAAATGTTTTTTGTTGTACTAGCCTTATTCTTAAGTGGCTCAGTATTTTCGCAACAATTTGAAGCACCTCAAATTGATTCAGAGGAGTTTGATACCCTTAAAGTGAAGGTGGGAGGAGATTTTGCTATTCAGCTACAAGCGCTGGATCATGAAGCGGATATTGAATTAACGGATCTTAAAAATAACTTCAACCTGCCCACTGCAAATTTTAGCATTTCAGCTGATTTAGCACCAGGGATCAACTTATATCTGAATACCTATTTGTCGTCACGACACCATAACGAAGCATGGGTTGAAGGAGGTTACTTAACTATTGACAAGTTACCCTTCTTGAGAGGAACTGACGACATCATGAAATACTTCACCATTAAAGCAGGTGTAATGATGCCGAATTATGGTGATGCCCATTTTTATCGATCCAATAACGGGAATGTCATCAATAACCCCTTTGTGGGCAACTGGGTAATGGATGCGTTTACTACAAACCCCGGGCTGGAAATTATGTACCGCAACAAAGGATTGCTATTTGTTGCAGGCGTTAACAATGGCCGTGTTAATTACGGACGTGGCAATGACATTGGTGAAGACTTGGTCTTTAACTGGAAAGCGGCTTACGATAAAGATTTGAATGACGACATGCGCATTCGTGCAAGTATTTCAGGATTTCATGTTGGGGAAGGACACAGCGGTGCCTACCTTTGGGGAGGCGACCGTGCCGGTGCTCGCTATTACAATGTTATGCAAGCCGTTGATGCCGGTGACAATTTCCGATCGGGACGTTGGAGCCCAGGTAGCGGACAATCTGAGATGAATAGCTTCATGGGAAACTTGTTCTTCAAGTTCCATGGATTAGAATTATTTGGTGTAGTAGAGAGTATGAACGGTGTTAAGAATGATGTAGACCAAAACTTTACGCAATCAGCTATCCAAGCGCTTTATCGATTTGGCGATTTTTATGCCGGAACACGATACAATCATGTTTCCGATAATGAGGAGTCCACTGTTACCCGCATGAATTTTGGCGGTGGGTGGTATATGACCCGCAATATTATTGTAAAACTCGACTATGTTAACCAAGAGTATGAAGGACCAGCTCATGGTGATATTGATGGTGGCAAATTCAATGGTTTAGTTGTGGAAGCAGCCATATCGTTCTAAACAGTATTTAGCAAACAGTATCCGCCATATTTGCTAATGCAAACATGGCGGATACTCATTTCCTTTCATCATAAGAGTTGATTTCAGATGGCAATAAACAGGATACACCTACCTCTCCTACTCTTTTTTCAGGTACTTATTTTTCCAATAACACCTGTTGAAGATAATACTCCTCCATGTAGCCATTTTATCCGGATCAAAGGATCTTCCAATATAAATCAATTTGAATTTGTTAATTTTAATGCTCAATTAGTAGCCAATACCTCCCGAAGTAAATGGGATCAGGAAATTCTCATTCCCACCGATAGTTTTACGGGGCCAAATAAATACATGGTAAATGATTTTCAGCAACTGCTAAAGGCCTCCCGTTATCCCTACATCAAAATTCATATTAAAAACAAGCAATTACTTACACGTGGAGACCCCACTGGCATAACTCATTCCGAGGCTGTATTGTTTATTGCGGGGGTTTCTAAAAAGGTAACTATTCCGCTAACTGTAGCGGAATGCGAACATTCAGGTTATATAGTTGAGGGGAATGTAGAATTAAAGCTTACTGACTTCCAAATTGACCCACCTGAAAAAGTATTTGGAGCTGTACAAGTCCATGATAAGGTTTTTATTACCTTTGCCATACGTTTTAAACCGGAGGAATTACTAACTGAAAGCCGCCAAATTTGAAGTTCAGTACAAAAACACGCTATGGGATAAGAGCTGTTCTGGAGATTGCATTGCATGCAAAGACAAAAGGGATCTACCAGAAAGAGATAGCTACAAACCAAGAACTTAGCTACAAATATTTGGATCACATCATCAATGCTCTTAAAGTTGCGGGCATCGTAACCAAAGCCGGGGGCAGCAAAAGTGGTTATATTCTTACACGCGATCCCTCTGAAATTACTGTATATGATGTGCATCGTGCTTTTGAACCCGGCATATGCGTAGTGGATTGTTTAGCAGTAAATTTCAATTGCAATCGGGAAGATATCTGTGTTTTAAAAGACTTTTGGGGTAATTTAAATACACAAGTTATCGATTATTTTAAATCTACTTCCATTAAAGATTTGATGGATCAACAATTGGAACTCACCAAGAAAAAGGCTGCGAATAAAGAGTAAGCTGTTGAATGCTTACCCGCTTCTCCATCCGTTTAAATCCACCCCACCCTTTTCTCCTTTCTGGCGCCACAATAGCGCTTTATAACAGCCCGCTATTTTGGAAGGAAATTCCTGATATCTATATGTTTTATTACCATTCAAAGATATTTAGCGTCCTAATCCACATTCCATTACAATTGGTTCGCCGGGTATTTCATGCTTTAAGGTAAAACTCTACGGGAGACGATTAGATACCCCGTTTAATAAAATTTAGCCTGACAGGATAATTTCCCTTCTAACTTCACTTCTATGTTTCCCTAAAAGCGGCTCATTTGCATTACATCGGAGGTAAAAAAAATGGCTGCCCGAGATAAAGGCAGCCATTTACAACTATTTGGTGTTAGTTACGAGTATGCTATTTTAACTTTTGAGCCATAGCTTTGGCAAGTTCTTTGCATTTAGCAAAAGTTTCATCCCCAGGAACTCCTTTAATATCCAGAGGTTCAGCCACTAAATCGAGCCCAGAATTCTCTGCAAAGTTAATCAATTTTTTCACACCTCCACCATTCCAGCTATAAGATCCGAACACACCCCAAACATGTTCTTTAACACCTATATGTGCAAGTGTATTTGTTAAGTGCTCCATTGTTGGCAACATAGCTGAATTGTATGCACTACTTCCCAGAATCACCCCTTTATAGCGCCATATTTCATTTATCAGGTCGGAAAGATGGGTTTTAGAGGCATCGTATACGCGTATCTTTTTAATGCCTTCCTCACTTAATGATCGGGCAATGGCATCGGCCATCATTTCCGTATTTCCATACATCGATCCGAATATAATAACCACGCCGTCTTCCGTCTGGTATCTGCTCCACTTATCATACAGAGATAAAACCTTTTGCACATTGCTTCGCCATATGGGTCCATGTGTAGCACACACATAATTCACCTCTACCCCATCGAGTTTTTTAAACGCCTTTTGTACCATATTGCTGTATTTGCCAACAATATTTGAAAAATACCGACGCATATCCTCTTCGTAATACTCCTCAAATGCTATTTCGTCATCAAAAACACCACCGTCCAGGGTGCCAAAGCTTCCAAAGGCATCGCCAGAGAACAGCATCTTGTTGTTCATCTCATAGGTCATCATTGTTTCCGGCCAGTGCACCCAGGGTGTCATCACAAATTTCAGTTGGTGTTTGCCCAAATCAAGGGTATCCCCGTCTTTAATTTCCAGCAAATTATCGGTATAGCCAAAGTACGCATCAACAATTTTAAAGGTTTTCAGGTTCCCTACCAGCTGTATACCAGGATAACGATTGACTACTGCCTGAATGGCTCCGGAATGATCAGGCTCCATGTGATTGATGATCAAATAATCGATCTTTCCTTCCTTCCCGATAACACGCTCTATTTTATCTAAAAACTCCTGAACACCTCCATGTTCAACGGTATCGATTAAAGCGGTTTTTTCGTCCTTAATAAGATACGAATTATAAGAAACACCATTTGGGAGAGGCCACATATTTTCAAAAAGATGTGTGCGACGATCGTTAACTCCCAAATAAAAGACATCTTCAGTTATGTTAACAGCTTTATACATACAATCTCTTTTTTTTCGGTTCAATTTTGGATTACAAAAGTAGCTATTTTTGAGCAAACAAAGCAGTTTGAAGTAGTAAATTACTTCATTATTTCAGCCTCCATGGGGTATTTTAATCCTTTGGCATCCACAAAAAGTGCCTTTACATTTCCCACCAAAATTTTCGCCTCCACCATAATAGGGATACGATTTCTATCATCGGTTACCCATACGGTAAGATCTTCTCCCCCCTTAAAAATAGTACCTTTCACTAAAAGAGAAGAGAATTTAATGGTTCGAAACGATCGGCCATCACGGGTTTTCAATACCTCCCGCCCCAGATATCTGAGGTAGAGTTTTTCTACTACCCCGTCAATAATCATGCTAATGGGAATGGTGTCGTTAATCCGGCAGCGTTCGAAAGAGATATTTCGGGTACGATAAACACCTGATATCACGTCGTATACATCATTCAGCATCGGAATTGTATCAATAGAAGCCTTTTTATCAGAATTTTCCGTTTTAGCCACCAACTCTTTATCGCTATAGTTATAATCAACCCAATTATTAACTTTATAGCCGCCTTCAGAAGTTTTGCGTGTAAAAAATAAAGGTTGCGAAGAGGAGTGAGGAACGATAGAAATAAAAGTGTCGCGAACCTTAAAAAACCAATCGTAGCTAGGATAACTACGACCGATGCTTTCGAACTTAAGGGCTTTTTCTCCTTTAAAAGTCGTGTCGCTCACATAAAAATCTACGGTTCCGGCGTTTAACCATAGCACTCCCCAATTATATACAGCCCGATATTGGATATGCTCACCTGCCTGATAGGATCTATGCGGTTGTTGGCCCGAGCTTTCAAGGGCTAAAAAAAAAAGCAAACTAATCAATAACGCTTGTCGCATTACCAGGGATGTTGACGAAATGGATTGTCAATTCCAAAGGGATCCTGCACCATCATTGGATTTAATGCATTCATTGGATAGTAGTAAGGATTATTTCCATTATTAAATCCCATGGAAAAACCCAGCTGAACTTTCTCACTTATTTTATAGTTGACACCTAAGGAAACGGAGGTAAATGCATTACTGTTAGCATACATGCCTTGTCTATTATACACCATCGCATTGGGGAATTCAGAGTAAAGTGCATTCCCATGCAAACTAACACGATTGGTAAGAGCATAATTCCCTTGTCCTGCAAAACCAAACATATTGGTGTTATTCATGCCCCCATAGCCCGGAAATATTCCGTTACTATTGAGCATGCTATTTTTTTGAATAAACCCCTGAAAGTCGATACGGAGTTTTGGAGATGCCCAATAGGTAACTTCAGGAGCGAGATAGGAACTGCTCATAGAAGCACCGCCCCCGGAGGTAACACCGGTTCCAATGCTCATGCCAAATTGAAAGCGCTCATTTACCGGCACTTCATTGCTTCTTTGCACCTCTTCCTCCCCACTCTTTGTCTCTTTCTCGTCATCAGCTGTATGCATTACCGGTCGATAAAAACGCGGATAAGCAATAGAACGGAGTTGTTGTGCCTGTGAAGCCTGCATAAACAGAAGGCTTAAACCTAAGAAAAACACAATTCTTAATGCTTTCATATCTCAGTTATCTTTTCTTCATATTGGTGTACAAGTAACGGTAAATATCGCAATTTTGTTTTACATAATTACACTTTGCTCACAAAAATGCTAGCCTTCTTCTCCATCGATACGCACAACCTTTAGTACTCCCTTGTTTTTTTTAAGCTTGCTTATAATGGCATCCAAATGCTTTGTACTCTCAACGTAAAGCTTTATATAACCATCAAACACTCCATCGTGAGTATCAATGGAGATGGATCGCATATGCACTTTCAAATCATTACTTATTACATTGGATATTTTATTCAACATGCCCAATTCATCAATTCCCGAGACTTTTATAGTGGTTTGGAATGAGGCTACCTTCTTGGATTTTCGCCATTTAACCTTCAGTACCCGATAATTGTAGCGGGTGAGCAACTCGTGCGCATTGGGGCAATCGGTTCTATGTATCTTAATTCCATCACTAACAGTTACGAAACCAAAGATATCATCACCATATATTGGGTTGCAACATTTTGCAAATTTATAATCCAAATTTTCAATTTTCTCATCAATAATGAGGTAATCCTCTTTCTCCTTTGCATGTTGTTCTTTTTTCTCCTTAAGCTCTTCTTGCAGAGTAGGCCTGGCTATAAACAAAGGCGATTGTTCGTTGGTAATCAATTCTTTTAATTCGGAAAGATCAATCTTCGCGGTGGCAATTTTTTGAAAAAAATCAATGGGTCCTTCTTCCTTTAAATAAGCAACAAGTTTGTTTACTAATTCATCGGAATAAGGCACTTTCCAATTTTTCAGGCGTCGTTTAAATCGTTCTTTTCCTTCCTCTGCTTCTTTGTTTCCTACTTCACGCAGTGCCTGTTTTATCTTCCCACGTGCCTTTGATGTTACCACAAAATTCAGCCAGTCGCGCTTGGGTTTTTGGTTTTTTGAAGTGATAATTTCAATATGATCGCCGTTATTTATAGCTTGACGTATGGAGACGTTTTTCTCATTAACCATAGCCCCAATACAACGGTCGCCCACATCGGTATGAATTTCATAGGCAAAATCCAATACGGTAGCGCCTTTAGGCAGTTTTCGTAACTCTCCTGTTGGAGTAAACGCAAATACCTCACTTGTGTAAAGATTCAATTTAAACGAGTCGAGCAAATCTAGTGCATCCCCTCTATCGGCCTCTAATAACCTACGCATCTTGTTCATCCAGGAGTCCACGCCCGCATCGGATTTAATGCCTTTATAACGCCAGTGAGCAGCATATCCTCTTTCCGCTACATCATCCATGCGGCGGGTACGTATTTGCACCTCTACCCATTTTTGCTCGGGGCCAACAACAGTAATGTGCAAGGACTCGTATCCATTGGATTTTGGAATTGAAATCCAGTCGCGTAAGCGCTGCGGGTTGGGCTGATACAAATCGGTAACTACGGAATAAGCTCTCCAGCAGTCGCTTTTTTCACGTGTTGGGTTGCTATCCAATATAATCCGAATAGCAAATAAATCGTACACCTGTTCAAAGGGAATTTGCTGCTTCTCCATTTTTTGCCAAATGGAGTAGACTGATTTTGGGCGGCCTTTAATTTCATAATGAAATCCTTCCTGGGTTAACGCTTTTTCCAACGGTTCCACAAATTTCTTAATGTACTTTTCGCGTTTTGTGGTCGATTCCTGTAATTTTTTTATAATGTGTCGATAAATATCAGGCTTGAGGTATTTTAGCGATAGATTTTCCAACTCGCTTTTTATTTGATAGAGTCCCAATCGGTGTGCCAGCGGAGCATATATGGCCAGGGATTCCATGGCCTTTTTTAGCTGGTAATTCTTGGGCATGTAATTCAACTCCCGCATATGCTCAAGCAAACGTGCCAGTGTTACCAAAATCACCCGCACATCTTCGGCCATGGTAACCACAAGTTTTTGATACTTCTCCTTCTCCTCGTCGTGTGTTTGTGGCTTTATGTCGTCAACTTTCAACAATCCCTGTAGAATAGTAGCCACCTTCTTATCAAACTCTTTCTGCACATATTCAAGGGTAATAATTTGCTCTTTTACAAGATCAAATAAAAGAACGGAAAGCACAGACCGCGTTCCCATACCCATTTGCTGCACCATTGTAATGGAAATATCAAGTATATGGAGAACATAGGGTTGCCCTCCGGGTTGGCGACGATGTGAGAAATGAGATAAAACTAAATTCAGAGCTTTGCGAAACAGTTGTGCATATTTGCGTTTAAAAAAAGGGCGTGTTGCCTGCAACAATCTTCTGTAGCTACGTACATAAAGCTTGTATTCTTTATCTGTAAGCCTGCCAACAGATCGTTTGGTCAATTGAATTTTCATACTTAAAAACAGTTACATGTCGATGTGAAATGTATCGGCATCGAGATGGGCGGGAAACTTGGCACGAAAACTATCCAATTCCTCTTTGTCAAGCATAATGTGCACAATCTCCTCTTTGCCGGGCTGTGCCTGAGCCAGAATTTCTCCTTTGGGCGAGATGCACCGGGAGTCGCCCGAGTAGGTGAGATCATTGCCATCTGTCCCAACACGATTAACACCTAAACAATAGGCTTGATTTTCCAGTGCGCGTGCTTCCAACAGCGTTTTCCACACGCCGCTTCGACTTTCCGGCCAATTTGCCACATAAAGCAGCAAATCATAATCGTTTCGGTTACGGCTCCAAACAGGGAAACGCAAATCGTAGCAAATTAGCGGACAAATGCGCCAACCACGCCAATGTGTGATTAACCTGTCTGTCCCCGCAGCGTAATGCTCATGCTCATTACCCATACGGAATAAATGTCGCTTATCGTAATAATCAAAACTCCCATCAGGTTTAACTAAATAGAGGCGATTATAATATACCGATTGCACCTTTATCATCAAACTACCTACTATTAGAGCATTCTTTTCAACTGCCCACACTTGCATCTGGGCTAGACTCTCACCGGGATGCGGCTCAGCCAATTCTTCGGGGTTCATGCTAAAGCCGGTGGTAAACATCTCGGGAAAAACCAAAACATCCGTATTTTTCACTGTAGTTAGCAAATGCTCATAATATAAGCGGTTTTTTTCCGGATCTTGCCAAATAATAGACGATTGTAAAAAATGTACGCTCAGTTTATTGTTCATAACTTCGATTATTAACATACTCATTTAGAATATTATCCATTATCGGATAATAATAGTCCCACATAAACTGCTTAGCATTGCCGCTGAAGAATTTATGTAAATATGCAGAACCTGCAAGTCGGGCTGTCCCCATCGGCAGATGCATTTCAGCAAAATCGCCGGCAAAATAGTAGAACAAATAGTTATCGGATTGATGAATAATGGCCGGAAAGGTGGTTGGAACCTGCATTGGGCTAAGAATAGAATCCCTATGGGAGGGCTGCAACTGAAAATTGGCAAGGACTTTATGTGTGGTGTCGGTAACTTGCGAAATATCAAACCATCTTTCAAATGGAAGTTTGACAGGTACCTTATACTTAGCGGCCTGTTGGGAATCTGTAATCAACATAGGCTGTCCCTCACCTTCAGGATAATCAAGCACAAGAATCTTCCCATATTTATGCACTAACACTACTCCGGAGCCTGAAAAGGGCCACTCGCCCCCATTTTGACTTTTGTAGCGACTAACAATCCATCCTGGTAAGGTAGTCTTCCGCAAAGTATCAAGATGTGCAAAATATTTCCCGGTCCAACCTGACCACTGCAAACCAAGAAGTTGTTCAACCTTGGATCTTACTAAATTCGGGGTGGGTCCATTGTAGAGGTTATATTCAGCTAAAATTAGTTTCCTTTGTTCCTTAAACGCTTTAAGTAGCAGATAGTCGTTATTATTCAATCCGCCATATACTTTTCCTGACCCTTTTGCCTGTACATTGTTTTGCTGGTACCAATGGTTATAGTACACCCCGTAAGTATCGGTAAAGTAACACATATCGTAGGCATTAGCCGTTGCTTCGAGCGCATCGATTCCTAAGGTGCGAATTTCAAAATGCTTGTCATCCTTATTTAAAGGCACAAAACCGTAATAATCTTCATCGGGTCGATAAAGAGTCCCGTTCTCTTTCACTATCTTATTATGGTGAAGTACCCAAAAGAAGGGTTTATGTTCGAAGTAGTCGTTGGTTGGGACGGTTTTATCCAGGACATAAACAGATAGAGGTTGCTCGTTTTTTTGCCACCATATAAGATAGGCAACCATTAGCAATGCTGCGGCCACCATAATGGGCATAAAAATATAGGTAATAACTTTTTTTAGCTGCATGGGTCTGCTTGTATGGTTTTACAATGCCTGATGCTTTGCTTTGCCTATAGCGGTGTGCAAAAACAAAGGCATGAACGTGATTTTGAATACAAAGCTAATTTTTTTTGCATAACAAAAACAGTGTTATTTATCGGGCATATTATGAAGTTGTTCCAGCGCCTGCTCCAAAGTTTCTGCAGGTTGGTTACAATGCCCTGTATAACAAACAAAAACACGGGTTACTCCCTCCTCCCATCGATTTTTTATCCAGGGCAAGGGCTCCTGTTGATTAGCGATTAATACAGTTGCTGCCCGGGGTATAGCGTTCTGCAATTTTCGGTAATACAATTCCGATTCGGGCCCAACAATTGCCACCTCCGTAGGCATATCGATTCCGGCACCGGCAAACAACCAAAAGCCGCTATAAACGGGAATCTTTTCCAGATCTTTTTTAACAGCACTTCGCATAGCGCTGGATCTCAAGGTAAATTCCGGATCTTCAAAAACAAATCCCAACACCTTAAGCACATAACTTAATACCGCATTGGCCGATGGAATTACATTATCATTTACCGGATAAGAGGGAATCAGCGCTACCGGATGTTCATCATGCCCCAGTTTGAAAAGCTTCCGATTAGCATCCCAAAAGAGCTCATTTGCCTGCTGAGCTACTTCACGGGCTTTTATGGCATAAACTGGATCAAAAGAGGATTCGTACAGGCGGGTTAATGCATAACTCAAATAAGCATAATCCTCAAGGTTTCCTGGCAGTATTTTGGTAGAAAATAACGTTCGTTTCAGGTTTCCGTTTAATGTATAAACTTCCTGCATAATTGTGTGCATCATCTTTTGGGCACGACGCTTATAATCAGTATTTCGGGTAGCTTTATAGAGATCGACCAGGGCTGCAACCAGCAATGCATTCCATGCCGTTAATACCTTTGTATCGATAGCCGGAGCTTCTCGCTTGCGTCGTTCAGCTTTAAGCACATCAAGCGAATGTTGTAATTGCAAATGCACTGCTTGTCGGGCGCGCTTTCTCTCTCTAGCAACATCAGTGGTACTTTTTGAGACATGTAAGAGGTTCTTTCCGGCCTCCCAATTCCCCTCGCGGGTAATACCATAGCGCAGTTCGAATGCCGGAAAGAGTTCACCCAAAATCGCTTCAAGTTCCTCCATTTTCCATACGTAATAAGCTCCCTCCTCGCCTTCGGAGTCAGCATCCATTGAAGCATAACAGAGACCTGATTCATGAGAAAGCTGATTTTGGAGAAACTCAAAAATATGCTCGGCTACATGTGCAAAATAGGGTATGCGGGTAACTTGGGTCGTTTGGCTATAGATAGCAATTAGTTGAGCATTATCATAGAGCATTTTCTCAAAATGCGGGACAAACCACTTCTCATCGACAGAATACCGGGCAAATCCCCCTTCCAGGTGATCGTAAATGCCTCCAGTGGCCATGCTTATAAGTGATTTTTTTAAGTATTGTACCAGTTCTTGCGGAATATCTTTATAATAGGTAATAAAAGGCAAATACATAGAGGGCAGAGGGAATTTTGGAGCTCCCTTTATCCCACCTTTTTCAAAATCAAGATAAGGCTCCATATTTTTTATCACCTCTAGTATCTCCTCTTTCGTGAAATCGGCAGGTAATTGAGCTCCTGCTTTAGGCAATTGTTTTTTCATCCCCCTCTGCAGTTCTTCTGCCAGATTGTTCACCTGATGGGCCTGTTGGTTGTAGGTTCTCACCAAACTTTCCATCACATTTACCCAACGCTCTTTAGGAAAATAAGTTCCTCCAAATACCGCCGTTCCATCGGGCAGAGCAAAACAATTTAGCGGCCACCCACCCTGTCCGTTGAGTAATTGCACAGCATCCATGTAGTACTGATCAACATCGGGATGTTCCTCTCTATCCACTTTTATGGCCACCAGATGTCGATTCATGAAATCGGCCACTTCCGTATCGTCGAAAGATTCATGTGCCATAACATGGCACCAGTGACAGGCAGCATAACCAATACTCACAAGAACAAGCTTATTGTGCTCGCGGGCGAACTCAAATGCTTCGGGTCCCCAAGGAAACCAATGCACAGGCTGATTCGCATGTTGTAATAGGTACGGACTATTTTCGCTACCAAGTCGATTGATGTGCTGCATAATTTAAATCTTTCGGTCGGAAGATCATCGCCCTCCTTGTTATGTGCCTTTAAGACGGGAAAAAAACATAAATGTTCACCCTGGAAACCGCTCCTTAGCCTAAAGGTTATTTGTGTTATTTCAGGATAAATATGTATCTTTATCTTGAAATAACAAAACAGCAAAGCAATGAATGAGCATTACAAATGGGGATTCCTCTATTTTAACCCCGAGGATCGACGAACCGTTGTTCGTAAGAGTAATCCTAATTTGGGCTTCACATTAAATTTTGCTAAGCCCCTGGCCTACGTATTTATAATATGCCTATTAACCATTATTATTCTCTTTTCTGTAATTCTGTAAGATCTTTACAATGAATGAATATCCAACAAATTGGATAAAAACAGGTGCACTTTTAGGGTATCTCCTGTTTCTTGTTATCTGGCTCCTGTCCATTATGGACATATCAGCAATCACAAAACCTTTATTAACAGGGGCCTTTTTTATCGGGTTTGTAGCGTGGGTTCTCACCTTCATCGATATGTTATCGGTTAAATTTTACAACAAACGTTTTTGGGTTGTTTCCATGTTTATTTTAACTCCTTTAACGCTTCCGGTATATTGGTTACAGCGCAACCGGCTGATTCGGCTGAAGCAAAAAATGGATAAAGGCAGGCAGAACCGGGAAAATTATGCTTTTTCATCGTGATTACATTCACCATTAACGTCATAACTAAACAGTTCGGTTTCTGGATGCTCCCTTAAATAGCGCACTAAAATGCGTTTTACATCTTCGTTGTTCTGATAAGGTTGTATTGCCTCTTTATAGGCTTTTAGTAAAGGAGGTCCCGGTATTTTAGGAACATAGCCAAAGCCTTGGTAAGAACCCTTTTCTACCCATACAATGCTCCATTCGTCATCGCTTCGCCCTTTCAGGCGGGCAATAAAGTTGGGTTGTGGATAGAACAATGCTGTCTCCAGCTCAGCTACACGTTGGTTATAGTCTGTCGGCTGCTCTTTCCCTACACAAGCCCCTTTACACTCTTCTACATGGTAGTTGAAACATGCACCTGCAGATTCATACAATCCACAAAGCTTCTGACATAGCGCAAAACGCTCACACAGTAAAAATAGCATCTCGCGCGCTTCTTTCATGCTATCAAAAAGCCTTAAAGGGGTAAGCTCCAATTTTTCGACAGGAGATATTGCCAGTCGATAGTATCCCTGAGTATCTATGGTTTTATACAGACCGATGGCCTTTTTGTTTCTGCGTTGGGCACGATTAAACTTCGGTCTTTCTTGCTTTATTTCATCCGACTCCAGTAATAAAGCCACGAGTTCGGATCCCGTAAGGGTATACTCTACATGCGCAACTTCCTGAATCATGTGTGATGCCCGCTTGGTTTGCCCATTACGAAAATGGCTCTGCACCCGGGCTTTTAAGTTTTTGCTTTTGCCAATATAGATAGTTTCCCGATTCCAATTTTGCAGATAGTAAACGCCCGGCATATCCGGTAAATCCTGCACATCTTTCAACCCTAAACTCCCGGTTTTTCCTTTTAAAAAACTTTCCGGCACCTGTCCATTATTAATTTTCAGTAATTCACCTAACAGAAGTGCTGTTGCATGAGCATCGCCGGCGGCACGATGGCGTGCCGAATTAGTAATGCCAAAAAACTTTGCTAAATGCCCCAAACTGTAAGAGGGCAACCCAGGTATTATTTTTTTTGCCAATTTGATGGTACACAGTTTTTCGCGTTGGTAATCATAACCAAGACTGGCAAATTCGGCGCGTATGAACTGGTAATCGAAATTGGCATTATGCGCCACAAAGGTGCATTTTTCAGTAAACAACACAATTTTTTTGGCGATTTCCCAGAATTTTGGGGCATGCCTAACCATTTCATCAGTAATACCCGTTAATCGTGCTACATTTGCCGGTATATGCTTCTCGGGACAGACTAACGAGGAAAAAACATCTACAATTTGCAACCCGTCGTGCAGCACGATGGCTACCTCAGTAATGCGCTCCTTCTTCGGTGATAAGCCGGTTGTTTCTATGTCAATAATGGCATACATGCCCTAAAAATAGAATAATATTCAGAGTTGATAAAACCCTTTACCATAATATTTGTATTTAAAGTAGGTATTCAAGAACTTGTATACCGATAAACGCAGAACCTGACTGAAAAAAATCTTATGAGATTATTAGGACGAACAAACCAAAAGACAAAAACCATTTGCTTTGACCTGAAGGATCCTGCTTTTCGGAGTCTGATGGATGCATTGCCCATACATGTGGGATTTATCTCAACCGATCGTAAGGTGGTTTTTACAAACAATCCTGAGCAGGGAAGATCTGATGAAAATGTACTAGCGGTACTTAATGTATCCCTCGGACAACCCATAGGCTGTAGACATTTCGCCCAGGACAACTATTGTGGCCAATCGGAAAACTGCAGGAACTGTGAAATCAATAAACTTATTACCTCCTGTTTTTCATCGGCAGAAGAACAGGAACAGGAAGTTACTCTTCGTCCAAAGAACAGTCTCCTCCCACAAACCTACCGTGTAAAAGCCTCCCCTTTTAAGATGGAATATGCCAACTATCTGAT
>JAWOEH010000192.1:0-4391 GCA_046482855.1 Bacteroidales bacterium
AAATCGGCCTTTTTGGCAAACATGAGTCACGAAATTCGTACACCCATGAATGGCATTATTGGATTTTCGGAGATGTTGGTCGCCCAGGGAGTTTCCGATGAAAAGCGAGCCTTTTATGCAAAGATTGTCATTGATAGCAGCAAGCAATTGCTGACCATTGTCAATGATATTTTGGATATTTCGATGTTAGATACCGGGCAGGTTCAGGTAAAAGACGAGCCTGTATTTGTCAACCAGCTTTTAAAAGATCTGTATAACACATACCTGCCTCAGGCACAAGAACAGGCCTTAACCTTGCACTATACTACCGATCTTCCCGATGACCAATGCCAGATCCAAAGCGACCACACACGTCTTCGCCAAATTATCCAGAACTTATTGAATAACGCGCTAAAATTCACACAAAAAGGCAGCATTACCTTTGGCTATACACAAAACAACAACCAACTGATATTTTATGTAACCGATACAGGCATAGGCATTTCTGCCGAAAAAAAGGAGAATATTTTCGACCGTTTTTACCAGGAGGAATTGGATATTACCCGTCAGTATGGAGGTACAGGTTTGGGCTTAGCCATTTCGAAAGATCTCGTGCACCTTTTAGGCGGTAGTATATGGGTAGAATCCACGAAAAATGAGGGAACCACTTTCTATTTCTCCCTTCCCTATCAAACTTCTGACCAGCCCGATACGCCAAAGGAAAATAACAAGCAAAAGGATACCAAGGCACAACTTACCATATTGGTTGCCGAAGATGAGGAACTCAACTATCTGTATATCGAAGAGGTGCTTACCGAGCATGGAGCACACTTGTTACATGCCCGAAATGGTATTGAATCGGTAGAACTTTGCAAGCGACATCCGGAAATTGATTTGGTGCTCATGGATCTGAAAATGCCGAAAATGAACGGCTACGAGGCGGCAAAAGAGATCAAGGCATTGTATCCCGACCTGCCCATTGTGGCCCAAACCGCTTACGCCATGAGCGGGGATAGAGAAAAGACCCTGGAAGCCGGATTCGATGATTATATTGCCAAACCGATGAAACCCGACAGCCTTAAAACGCTGATTGAAAATTATAGTAGGGGTAATTAAAATGGCACTGTTGCCAGAGAGTGAAAGGAGTTTCAACAACCACACATAAAAAAGGAAGATTAAGGCGATAGAACCAACCTTACAGGGATACAAATTAATTTTTCCAAAAAAAAACTACGAAATAAACAATTGCCGGCTTTTATGGTTGATTTATTGTATGAATTCAAACAAGAACAACAAAGGCCGGGTACTTATCACTTCCGGACGCAGTTTAATGGCACTGGCGGCAGCACAGTCGTTGGGAAAACAAGGTGTTGAGGTTATTGGTTCCGATTGCATCGAACCTACCTTACTCAGCTTTTCAAAATATGTAACGAAAAACGAAACCTATACCAGTTTCCAGGAAAATGAGGAGCAATTTCTTGCCGATTTGGAATCCCTCATCCATAAATACAAGCCCGAAGATGATCGCCCCTACTTATTGATGCCCATTTTTGAAGAGACCCACCTTATTGCACGCCACAAGGATCACTTCCCCGACTTTATCCGTATTGCCACGCCAGACGCCGAAGCAATGGATAGAGTGTATCCCAAGAAAAACCTGAGCTTTACAGCACAAAAGTTGGGTGTTCAAATACCCGACACTTGGTCGGTTAGCAGCCGGGAAGATCTGAAATCGATTTTGCCAGAACTCCCCTTTCCTGTGCTTATAAAACCCGAAAATGCCTCGGGTGGTCGGGGAATTGAAAAAATCGCCACAGAAGAAGAACTGCTTGGGCAATATGATAAAAACAGGCAAAAGTTCGGCCCTTCTCAGCTGATACAACAGCAAGTGAAAGGGGAAGACTACTGTATGACCACCTTATTTGAAGATGGAGAATTAAAAGCCAGCATGGCCTATAAAAACCTGCGTCGCTTCCCCACAAGCTCGGGCTCGGGAGTTGTAAGAGAAACCGTTGATGACAACTTTTTCAAACCGGCCACGCGCCAGCTTATGGAGCCTTTGCACTGGAATGGCATTGCCCAGCTGGACTTCTTATGGGATGAAAACCCGGATCACGCCCCCTACCTGATTGAGGTGAATCCTCGTTTCTTTGGCGGTCTGTTTCAGGCAATGGCATCAGGCATCGACTATCCGTGGTTAAACTACCTGTTACACACCTCAGGCGAATTGCCGGAAGAACAACAAGCACAGCTGGGAACCAGAACCAAGGTGCCTTTTGCCTGGCTGTTAGGCATTATTGACGAGAACATGAAATTAAGCAATCGGTTTGATTTGTTAACCAAGGCGGGCAAGGCAGCCTTTGCGCAAATAAAAGAGAAAGGGATTCAGCAGGCATTCCGTAATTTTGCAAGCGAATGGCAAAAAACAGGGAAAGCGCCCGACCAGGTACCTCTTGGCGAAGCCCTGGAAGAAGCAAAAATGGCACAAAGCGAAGTCTTTACCAGCGACGACCCCTTTGCCGGGTTAGGATTTCTGTATGCGCTCTCCTACCTGGTAAAATACGGAAAACTCCCTCCGGAAATGGACTTTTAGCCCCGATTGTATGAAACCTAAAAAATTACAAAGACCCCGTATTGGTATTACCAAACCCGAGGCTCGCCCCCTAAACCTGCCCTACTATGCGCTATGGTTATCTGTATGGTTGGCTGGCGGAAAACCGATCCTGCTCACGCCCGGCAAACCCGTAAAACCGAAAAATATCGATGGCTTATTACTGGGAGGGGGTACGGATATCTTTCCAGGGCTCTTTAAAAAAGATCCCAAGAAAAAGTATCGCTACGATCATCCCCGGGATAAGATGGAGATGAAATGGCTGCTGTTGGCCGACGATGAAAAAATTCCCGTGTTGGCCATTTGCCGTGGTGCCCAATTGATGAACGTAGTCCGCAAAGGCAACTTACATATGGACATCTCACAAGTTTACCAGAATGCCATTTACCCCGACCATCTATGGGGCTATCTGTTCTTTCGTAAACGTATTCATATTCAAAAAGAGAGCTTGCTTTATGATCTATTTGAGAAAGAGACAGCTTTCGTAAACTCACTCCATCGCCAGTCCATAGCCGATGTAGGAGAAGAATTGGAGGTTACAGCCCGAGAAACAAACGGCATTGTGCAGGCCATTGAACGAAAAGGCCACCCCTTTTACCTGGGCGTTCAGTTCCATCCCGAGTTACTAATTTATCGGAAAATTTTTAGAAAACTATTTCGCCGGTTTGTTAAAACGGCTGCTAAGGTTTCAGAAGATTCGGCTCATTAATCAATATCCTAATCCTCAACAAATTCAAGGCAATCGTCGGAAGGCGTATAAACCCCTGCTGCTTGCTGATAGACCAATTGGGCTCCCCGGTGACCCGTATAAAGCAAGAAGCCACTACCGGTTAAAACAACAGCCATGAGCACGATCAATAGCGTCGTTCGAAACCGTTGCAAAGACTTAAAATAGTCCAAAAGAATCAACCCCGAAGCTACGGTAAAGAGCCAGGCAACAATTTTGCCTCCATTTTCATGGCTCTTAAGCACAGTGGGATCGCAGATTTCACGAGAAACCACGCCATCGGCCATATTTCCGGTAAACACCGCCATCCAAGCACCAACTGCACCTAAAATTATTAATACATACCCGCTGTGAAGCCAAAATTTCCGCTTCGCAACAATCCCTGTTGACAAAAAAATGGTGCCCACAAGTAGCAATACCAAAGGTAAGTGGACAGAGAGGGGGTGCCAAATCTCTGTCCGCCAAAAATCAGGTAGTTGATTCATCTATTCCAGAATCTTTACTGTAAGAGGATCGAGACGTTTGCCCACCTTTTCTACCTTTACTTCTACTTTTTGTCCCTTCTTCAGCATGGAAAAAGCAACTTTTTCGCCAGCCTGAGTAAGTTTTGTTTCATCGGTAAAGTAAAGCTCCAAAGTTTTACCGCCCTCTGTTTTTACATAAATTTCGGTCTTCTCGGGCTCCACTTTTTGGACCGTTCCTTCATAGGTTCCTGAATCCACAGCATCAGTCTGTCCTCCGCATGCTGATAGAATACTCAAAAGAAAAGTTAATGACAGAAGTTGTACAAATAAACGTTTCATAAAATCTTAAGGTTTAAGTTTCTACTCGTAAGTAACTATTCATACTACAAAACTCCTGAGCCAATGTTTATCCAGAAAAACCCTATTACTTTTCAATCCACTCTGATACATGGAGTATCCTGAAAACGGGACTTACCTGAACAAACCTTACTTGTCAATTTTATGACCCGACGATCCAAAAGATTATTGCCTGGCATTAAGTTATTTAGTAACTTGTATCACCACCATATCTTCCAGTAAATTGTGGTATACATAAATAACAAATCAAAAA
>JAWOEH010000004.1:0-21345 GCA_046482855.1 Bacteroidales bacterium
TAATAGCGCTCACCGTCCTTTGTAAATTGTATAAAACGTCCGTTAGGGGTATCCTGAATTTCAACCTCCTCCGCATCCTTTAGGTAGGGTAAATATTGTTTGGGATTCTGTAAGCGAGGAATAACAATCGCCAGCAAGATCACCAACACAGGAATCGTAAACAACAGCCACTTATCATGCCATTTTGCAGCATAGAAGCCGGCAAACAGAATGCCCCCCGCAGCCAACACCGACAAAAACAAAATAGCGGGAACAAACATTACCAACAAACTGTTTATAACCAGCCCAACAAGCAAGGAGCCCAAGGCTTCAAGGCTATAAAAAATACCTGCATGGTTTGAGTCACTGTGGTTGTCGGCGTAAGCCACAAGCCAGGGAAAAACCCAGCCTGCCAGAAAACAATAGGGCCCAATGCACAACGAAAATAACACCACCAAAGCCAGCGGTCCCAGCTCCAATGCGGGTTCAAACAGTGCATAACGAACAATGGGCAGGAGCGACAACAAAAGCACAGGTGTGACACATATCCCTATCAAATTAATCAAAAACGCTCTCCTCTTATACGCTTTGCGCTGTTTCCGAAACAACAACGATCCCAAAGCCACAAAAGTCATCCACAGCGCCAGTGTCAACCCCAAGGTTAGTTCATTGCCCTGAAACAACATGAGTACTTCACGCAAACATACTACTTGTGTAACAAGGGTAGATGCACCCAGAAAGAAAACACCAACCCGCAAATAAGAATAGGAAGTAGGCACTGACTTCATTTCTAGAGCTTTAGTAATCGCTGCAAAGCTTTACGAAAATACTTCAAGTGCCATATAAAATGAAAGAAGGCAATGACTACCCAAACCATTCCTGCACTTACATGAATCTTCAGTAAGGTACTCATCCCCTCAGGAATACGATCGAGTACAATGCTCATGCCCATTACCAACCCCATGGAACCGGTAACTAGGAATGCCATTGCTAACAAAAGATTCCAAATGCGTCGATGATCGGGAAACCGGAAGGAACTAAATCGCGTAAACAACCAACTAATTATATACAGGCCGATAGTTATGCCTAAGAATAGAAAAACAGGATAAGGCGTATTCATAAGGATCTTTTTTACGGGAGCTATAAATGAGTCAAACAACTATTCACTAAATACAAACGCTTCGTAGCGGAACAAGTCTGCCTCTTTCCAGCCTTCCCACCCAATTCCGGCCTTATCTTTTGCACAATGTCCTAAAAACTCCTCCTTTGTCCAACCGGTTTCGGTAGCTACCTGAGGCAAAAACGTTCCCGAGGCAAGCCCCTTACGAATGTATATACCATGTCGTCCGAGCTCAATCTCCGACGGATCGGCAATTTTCTCCATGGGTGTAAGCACAGAAATTTCAATTTCAATAGCATCTAGCTCCTGCGGCTCAACGGGAGGAAATCGGGAGTCCTTAACAGCGGCAGCGATGGCCATCTCCTGCACCACCTCGTAAAGGGGTTTCGAACGGGGAAACTGCCCGATACACCCTCTTAAAGCCCCGCTGCTATGCAAGGTAACAAACGCTCCGCCCTCCTGTTTTAAGGCAGGCGATAACTCTTCGCTTTCGGCCTTATCATAACTACCTGTTGATAAGTAGGTTTTCAGCGTACGCCGAGCCAGCGCTAATAATTCACTCTTCTCCTCATCGGTTAACCTGAAACTTCCTTGATTATTCATAGAATTCTCTCTTTTTTTTACAAATGCCATCGCATGATACCCCACAACTCGTGATTTATCGCCGACAGCGTCGCCTGAATTGCGATACTCAACAGGCACCACCTCAGCTTCAGGCAATTGTTGAAGCATATACAAAAAGGCGACCGTCGAGGGCCATCCACACATGCTGGTATGGAGTTCTTTAATGCCCATCGAGCCGGTTTCGTTGAGTGCATTTATCAGCCTATGCACCTTACCTGTAGCAAGTGCCTCACCAACATGCGAATCCACTTTCACTGCCTCCTCATAGGCCGGGTAGTGCGAAAAGTCAGTACTTATAATAAACAGATTCCGGGATTTCAGGTAAGGCTGCAAGATTTCAGCCATCTGTTCCAATTCGCGTAAATCGCGGGCGCCTACCAGAATGGGGACAATAGAAAAAGGCTTCTTGAGTTTATACTGCAAAAAGGGCAACACAACCTCCAGACTATGTTCCTTGTCATGCGCCTGTTTATGAAACCGAAACAAGGATGACCCAGCAATGAGAGTATCTACCAGTTGCCGATTGATGGGCACATTTCCCAGGGGCGTTTGATAAGCCCTTCCACGATATACCGAGGCCCCACGATAAGCTTCATGATGGCTGGTGCCAAGCAGAAAAACAGTCTCATACTTTCGGAACGCGTCTAGCTGATTCACTGCCGAAGCCGCTACAATGCCACTGTAAGGATAGCCGGCGTGAGGCGCCAACACCCCCAGTACTTCGTCATGGGTTTGCAGGGTTTCGGCCCTGGCAAAAAGCCCCTCAAGCATGTGCGAGAGCGAAGCCGAGTCGGCCGGATAATAACTACCAGCGGCTACCATGGGGCGTACCCTCTCATCGGTTTGCGCACAGAGCACCGAAACAAACAGCAGCCAGATAATTCCCATAGCAAGGGAGCGCATAAGCACCTTGCTCAAAAGTTTGGTATAGGTAGCAATTCTCATATTTTCAGCTTCTTGAGCTAAGGTACAAAATCCGGGAGCGTTGCGCAACTTCCTGCTTTTGATTATTCTGTCCTTTTAATGTAATTTCGGGGCATGTTTTGGATAGCCCTTATAATTGTTGCGCTGTATGCAAGCCTCATAGGCATGCTTACTTATGGCTGGTTGCGCCTGCCAGGGCATGCAAGCAGCCCATTGCAAGCAACACCCCCTGTTACCATCCTCATCCCTTTCCGCAACGAAGCCCGGCAGCTCCCATTGCTCATTGAAGATCTTACCCGACAACAATACCCCGCCGCGGCATTGCAAATTATGCTTATCAATGATCACTCCACCGATAAGGGGCCGGAACGGGCAGCAAAAAGAACAGCCCCCTACAGCCATGTAGAACTATTGCACTTACCTCATGAGCAGGCGGGCAAAAAAGCAGCACTCACCTATGGCCTGACGCACGCCACGGGTGACTATATCCTGACCACCGATGCCGATTGCCGGATGTCGCCACAATGGGTGGCTACCATGGTAGCCTGCCAGCAGCAAACAAAAGCCCGCATAGTTTGTGGTCCTGTGGCCATAGCGCCTACGAAGAACTTTTGGCAACGTTTTGAAGCCCTCGAGTTTATGAGTCTGAATGCGTCGGGTGCCGGCGCAATTGGTGTAAAGCGCCCCATCATGAGCAATGCCGCCAACACGCTTTATGTTACCAAAACTTTTCGCGATCTTCAAAAAGCCCTACGCCAGGATCTGCCTTCTGGCGACGACATCTTCCTGCTGCTTACACAAAAAAGGAAGCGTTCCCGTTCCATTGCTTTCGTCAGGAACACACATGCACTGGTAACAACTGCTCCACAGCAATCCATTAGCAGCTTTTTTACACAGCGAAAACGGTGGACTTCCAAAAGCAGCCATTACCACGATACCGACATTTTGCTGGTAGCCATCAGCGTTGCCCTCATGAACCTAGCATTGGCCGGCACCCTGATAGGAAGTCTGGTGCATGGGTCGCTTATCTATGTAGCCTTATTTCTTTATCTCTCAAAAACACTCATCGACCTGCCGCTGTTAGCTGCCGCAGCCCCTTTTTATTCGGCACAAAAGTACCTGCCGGCACTTCCACTATTTCAATTACTTTACCCTTTTTATATTACTTTTACGGTGGCAACAGGTTTTTTCGGTAAGATCCGCTGGAAAAACCGAGTCTATAAAAAGAAGAAATGACACCATCCATGCAACGCCATACCCCCCTGAAAGCTTTCTGGCGTCGCTTCCGAAGAAATCCTTTGGCAGTGGCCGGAGTGATGATTATCTGCATTTATGTGGTTCTATCGGTTTTGGGGTACCTGATAACACCCGATGCTACCCCTAATGCCAACCGGCAAATTGTAGAAATTGCCTCACAACCACCGGGATTTGAAGTGCCGTTTCTGAAGGTTAAAAAAAACCAGCAGGTACAAAAAGTAAGCTTTCTGCGCAAGATGATTGAAGGCCAGCCTGAGGCTTATAATTTTGTGCCACTCAACAACTATACCCTAACCGACAGTACCATAGTGGTTGAGTCGTTCAGTCCGCATCCACTGGAAACACCCTTTTATGTAACCTACGCATTGCCCGATGTGGTGTATGCTTACAAAAAAAGTTCAGGAACGGCCAGTGAACTAAAGGTGCAGCTTATCAATGGTAAGCAAATCACTACCTCGCTGGCAGATCTTCAAAAACAGGTAAAAGAGCAGGTTGTAAGCAAGAGATTTTTGTTGGGGACCGACAGGTTTGGACGCGATTTGCTGAGTCGACTGATTATTGGGAGTCGCATTTCGTTGTCAATCGGGTTCATCTCCGTGCTGATTTCGGTAATCATAGGGTTAATCCTGGGAGCCACAGCCGGATATTTTGGAGGAATAGCCGATAAAATGATTATGTGGCTGGTAAATGTGGTGTGGAGCATCCCTACCTTGCTATTGGTGATAGCCGTTACGCTGGTTTTGGGCAAAGGCTTCTGGCAAATTTTTGTAGCCGTTGGGCTTACCATGTGGGTAGAAGTTGCACGCGTTGTTCGTGGCCAGGTCCTTTCCATACGCGAGAAAGAGTACATTGAGGCCGCCCGGGCACTGGGCATGTCACATGTTCGTATCATCTTCCGTCACATCCTGCCCAATGCCATTAATCCGGTAATCATTATTGCCGCAGCAAACTTTGCCACAGCCATCTTACTGGAAGCCGGATTAAGCTTCCTGGGTATCGGCGTACAACCTCCCATCCCTTCGTGGGGCGCAATGATTAAGCAGCATTATGGGTTCATCATAATGGATCAGGCCTACCTGGCATTGCTCCCGGGTTTTGCCATACTCAGTATGGTATTGGCTTTTACCTGGATTGGCAATGGCCTGCGTGATGCACTCGACTACAAAGCCTGATAAAAGGTGACGTACGTCACTTTTTCCCCTCTATTCATCGTCCAATTTTTGCCATTTATCCTCAGCTTTTAAAGGTTCCGTTTAATTGGTCAACAAATCATATTCGTTCGTCAAGCCATAAAAACCCTAAGCGGCTATAAGCGTTTATGCTATTAAACCATCTAAAGTACTATGCAAAATGAAAGAGCAGTTGAGAAAAACCATTGAGTTATTGAGGCACCATGTACAAAAAAACCTGGAAACCATTCATCACAATGAGCGAAAGGTTCGCGAGATACTCAAAGAACCTGTAACCAGTCAGCGTTCCGAGAGACTTACTGAAAAATACAATACCAATAAAGATATATTAAGAGAAAATAACGAATTCATTAAACTTCAACTCAGTATTGTTCGCGTGCTTGATAAGTACAAATACAGCCTTGATTATACTGTATCGGATACGGAACAACCACGAGTCGACTACAAAACAGTTGAATCGGGGAACGAAAAGAGACCTGAGAAATCTGTTTCCCAACCCGACACAAAAGAAGAGTTGCGCAACCAATACCTGGCTAAGTTCAGCCGTGAAGATTACATGGAGTTAACGGCCACTGAAATGGTTCCTTTTGACAAGAACCATCCCTATTACGAGGATCAGGTATTCATCAAGGAATTGTTCGAACGTTTCATCGAAAGCGAGAACTACGAGATGTGTGCACGTCTTTCAAAATTCAAAAAATAGTAGCCATTACTACGATTGTTTATATCGTGAAGTGCCTCCGGCAAAAATATGGGGTTAGCAATTTGGGGAAGAAGCCGGAGGCGCTTCTTTTATGTAAAGATCTTGCCAAAACAAAATCCAGCAGACCTACTTCAGGTTAACCCGTTGTAAGCGAACCTTTATAAGCACCAAAAACAGCAGCGTATACCCCGCTACCACACCTGCCAGAATCCAGTCAGAAGGCAAACTGTCGGTTGATGGCAATGTTTGTAGTTGAATACTACCATTGGCATTTGCGACATAATCCTGTGCTTGCGGAAAGAGCCCCCAATGGCCAGGACCCTTGGTTAGTAACCCTATGGCTTTTGCGGGAAAGAAATTCCGTACAGCTTCCGGAAAAACGGTACGCAAAATAGGCTCTATGGGGAAAATGTAGAGAATAAACAGAATGATTGACAAGGCATTGCTCTTCAACAGAACCACAAACAGCAAGCCGAGGGTCATATAGGCCAAGGCTTGCAGAAAGTACAGGAATACCACCTCCACATGTGAGAAGATCATGGCGGCATCCACTGACTCGGTAGCAAAAATGCCGGAAATTAGCGACGTAGCCAGAGTCAGCACCAAGGTATATAAAGCCACCTGTATAATAAGGCCAAACTTGCTTATCCACAAATCATCACGGCTTAGGCCATTCATTACGCTCTGATGAAAAGTGCCATGGCTATATTCATTTCCGGTTATCAGGATAACCACAATGGCCAAAAAAATATTGAAAAAGCTGGCTACCCAGGGCACATAATACCACACTAATGGGAAGGCATAAAGATCGCTTATGGCAAAGTTGGGCACACTGAATCGTATTCTCGATACGACTAAAAACACCAAAAGAAACAGCACGAAATGAATTAACATTAAGGCTTTAAAGGCAGGGTATTCAAAGGCTTTGATGCGCTCTATCTGAAGTAACTTTTTCATTTGTCAGTAGGTTTTTAAGCTCGTGCCGGGTAGGTTTATTTTACTAATTCAAGAAATTGGTTCTCAAGGGTGGGTTGTTGCGTTTGCAATCGATTAATAACCACCCCCTGCTCGTAGGCAAATTGATTAAGCTCTGCAGCCGATATCCCGTCGGGCAAAAATACATGCAGGCACTCCGCCCGGGTTTCCATACGCAAGTTACCCGGGTGTGTTGAAAGTACCGCCTTCAACTTCTCGCGATCCTCGGCGTCGATGAGAACAATTGTTTCAGTAGCAAGCAATTTCCCTACCGGCCCATCAGCCAGCAGTTGCCCACTTTTTAGCACGGCCACATGGGAGCAAACCTTTTCCACCTCGTCTAATAAGTGACTGGCCATAATAATGGTTTTTCCCCGGGCAGCTTGCTCCTTAATAATTCTGCGAATATCGGCAAATCCCTCGGGATCGAGGCCGTTTGTAGGCTCATCCAGAACCAATACGTCCGGATTGCCCAACAGCGCTGCTGCAATTCCCAATCGCTGTCGCAAGCCTAAAGATAAATGGCCAAATTTACTATGCTTTCGGGTTAATAAACCGGTAGTGCCTAAAGCTTCCTGAATATCGTCAGTGGTATAATTTTTTATTTGTGCAATGATGCGCATGTTATCACAAACGCTGAGGTAGGGATAAAAATGCGGATGTTCAATCAATGCCCCTATCCTTCGGCGGTGCAATTTACTGGCAGGCTCACCAAACCACCGATAACTGCCTGCATCAGGCTGCAGCAAACCCATAATTACCCCCAGGGTAGTGGTTTTGCCACTTCCGTTGGGGCCCAACAAACCGTATACCTGCCCGGGCTCTACCGATAAACTTACATCGTTTACCGCATGTGTTCGTCCGTAGCTCTTGTGTAAGTTCTTTAATGTTAGCACCTCTTGCACGACATTTTATTTTTTGCAACTTATGCGTTGCGGTTTCTGACTTCAGCAAAACAGAACAAGTGGAGGTTGACTCCCCCACTTGTTCGTATAAACTTTATGCATATTAATTCCCAAATTCCGAGAAAAATTTAATCCGCATCAAGCGTACCTCTTCCTCCGAATACTCCTCTTCGCCCAGCTCCTCCAAAGCAGCCTGCAGCGATTCCGTTTCGGCATCCTCGCGAAAGTACTCAAAGATATCTTCCTGTTTATCCTCGTCAATGGTGTTATTAATGTAATAGTCCAGGTTAAGTTTCGTCCCGGAATGTACAATGGATTCAATTTCATCCAACAGTTCATTCATCTCCAACCCTTTAGCCGCGGCAATGTCGGGCAATGGCATTTGCCTGTCGATACTCTGGATGATATACACCTTCATGCCCGATTTATTCACCACCGATTTCACGACCATATCCATGGGGCGGATAATATCCTTCTCCTCTACATATTTTTGTATCAATTCCATGAAGGGCTTGCCGTAACGCTTGGCCTTTCCCATGCCAACGCCCACAATACGCTGCAACTCCTCTTCATCAACAGGATACTGAATGGCCATATCCTCAAGCGAAGGATCCTGAAAGATCACAAAGGGTGGCAGATCCTTTTCATGCGCAACTTTCTTGCGCAAATCTTTGAGGATACGCAGCAGTTCATCGTCCACAGCTCCTGTTTTTCCAGCACCCGACTTAGCGGATTCTTCCTCATCAATCTGCTCATAATCATGTTCCTTGGAGAGCATAATTGGGTAGGGATCTTTCAGATACGCCTTGCCTTTATCGCTCAGGTACAGGAGACCATAACTCTCGATATCCTTTTGCAGAAGGCCTTCAACCAATGCCTGCCGAATCACCCCATTCCAAAACCGGGGTTCTTCTGCACTTCCTTTCCCGAATATGGGAAGAGTATGATGCTTATAAGCCTTTGTTGCTGTGTTTTTTACACCTGAAAGCACATTGGCCACATGGTCGGCCTTAAATTTCTCTTTAACGTCTAAAACCGCTTGAATTACAAGCTGAACATGCTCCTGGCCTTCAAACTGCTCTCTGGGGTGCAGACAATTATCACAATTTTCGCAATTCTCCTTATGATACTCTTCGCCAAAATAGTGCAGCAACATCTTTCTGCGACATACCGATGACTCGGCATAAGCAGTAGTTTCCAGCAGCAGCTGTTTTCCTATTTCCTGTTCAGCCAGGGGTTTGCCCTGCATAAACTTCTCAAGCTTCTGAATATCTTTATAACTATAAAACGCCAGACACCTGCCTTCACCGCCATCGCGTCCGGCCCTGCCGGTTTCCTGGTAGTAGCCTTCCAACGACTTGGGAATATCATAGTGGATAACAAACCGTACATCGGGCTTGTCGATTCCCATTCCAAAAGCAATGGTAGCGACAATCACATCCACATCTTCCATCAGAAACTTATCCTGATGAGAACTACGTGTGGCTGAATCCATCCCTGCATGATAAGGCAATGCACTGATTCCATTCACTTTCAGGGTTTCGGCAAGTTCCTCCACTTTCTTGCGACTCAGGCAATAAATAATGCCTGACTTGCCTTGATTGTTCTTGATGAACTTAATAATCTCCTTGGTGGCATGTACTTTGGGGCGCACCTCATAGTACAGGTTTTCACGATTAAAGGACGATTTGAACACATTTGCATCCAGCATCTCAAGATTCTTCTGGATATCGTGCTGCACCTTTGGTGTAGCTGTGGCCGTAAGCGCAATGATGGGTGCCCGTCCAATGGTATTAATTATCGGGCGTATCCGACGATACTCAGGGCGGAAGTCGTGCCCCCACTCCGAAATACAGTGTGCCTCATCAATGGCGTAAAAAGAAATTTTCGCTTGTTTCAGAAAAGCGATATTCTCTTCCTTGGTAAGCGACTCGGGTGCCAGGTAAAGCAACCGTGTTTTGCCAGCCAGTACGTCATCGCGTACGCGCTGCATTTGTGTTTTATTTAGCGACGAGTTAAAGAAGTGTGCCACTCCATCCTCCTCACTAAAGCCGCGCATCGCATCCACCTGATTTTTCATCAGTGCAATGAGCGGCGAGATTACAATAGCTGTTCCTTCCATTATAAGCGATGGAAGTTGATAACAGAGTGATTTTCCTCCCCCCGTTGGCATCAATACAAAGGAATCGTTGCCGTCAAGTAAATTACGTACAATAATCTCCTGATTCCCCTTAAACGCATCGAAGCCAAAAAACTTTTTCAAATATTCCTTTAGCGAAATATCAGCCTCTTTATTCATTTACTATTCGAAAATTAATTTGATGGTTATCGTTTCTTTCTCCAAAACTAACAAATCCCCCCTTTGGCATAGTTCCTACATCGAGTTTATGAAAACGGCAATGCTTTGTTATTGAAAATTGTCTAGTTTTGTAATTTAAAATTACAACAATTTTTTGAATAGAAAAATCTATATCGGACAATTCCATCCAAAATAACGCGCTTTTAATCAAACTTAACTATGGATATCAAGAAGCTTGCACGAGAAACCATACAAACCGAAGCCACTGCCATTGGCCAACTAGCTGACTACATTGATGATGACTTTGTAAAGATCGTTGAGGTCATCAACAAAAGTCATGGCCGGGTAATTATTACAGGCATCGGGAAAAGTGCCATCATTGCCAGCAAAATAGTGGCAACCATGAATTCCACAGGCACACCCGCCATTTTTATGCATGCAGCCGACGCCATTCATGGGGATCTGGGCATAATCCAGCCTGAGGATATTATCATATGCATCTCCAAGAGCGGAAACACGCCGGAAATAAAGGTACTTGTACCACTATTGAAAATGCGGGGCAATACATTAATAGGAATGGTATCAGTAGTTGATTCCTTTTTAGGAAAACAAGCCGATTATGTTCTGAAATCAACCATCGAGCGGGAAGCCTGTCCCAATAATCTGGCTCCCACAACAAGTACCACGGCCCAACTTGTGCTGGGCGATGCCTTAGCCATATGCCTTCTTGAAAAACAAGGCTTTTCAAGTGAGGATTTTGCCAAGGTTCATCCCGGGGGTGCTTTGGGAAAAAAACTTTATCTTCGGGTAAGCGATCTTTACATAAACAACCAAAAACCCGAAGTGAAGGAGGACGAAAATATTCGCAATATAATCATTGAAATATCGAGCAAGCGACTGGGAGCAGCTGTTGTTACCAATAAGGAGGGCCGTATCGAAGGAATTATCACCGACGGAGATATCCGACGTATGCTCCAAAATAACGAAGATGTGGATCCGCTCACGGCCAGAGACATCATGTCGCCCCACCCGAAAACCATTAATGCGGATAAACTGGCCATTCATGCGTTTCGGTTAATGGAAGACAACAACATCACCCAATTGGTGGTGATGGATGAAGGCACTTATGTAGGGATGGTGCACATACACGATATATTACGGGAGGGCATTGTATAATGAGCAAAGCAAACGCCGATGACATGGGCTTTCTTGACCATCTGGAAATGCTTCGATGGCACTTATTGCGCTCGCTTGTTGCCATTGGAGTCTTTGCTGTTGTGGCTTTCATATTTCACGACTTTATCTTCGACAACATCCTTCTGGCTCCCAAAAAAGGGGATTTTGTCACCAACGCATACCTTTGCAAACTGGGCGAATGGGCCGGGGTTCCCAGGCTATGTATAAACAACCTGCCTTTACAAATTATCAACATTAAAATGGCCGGCCAATTTGCCATGCACATTGGCGTTTCCTTTGCCCTGGGCTTTATTTTAGCTTTCCCGGTGATCTTCTGGGAGATGTGGCGTTTCATTAAACCGGCTCTTTATACACACGAAATTAGCCACGCACGGGGTGCCGTTTTTTACACCTCTGCCTTGTTCATGCTGGGCGTCCTTTTTGGGTACTACATTATCGCCCCCCTGTCGGTACACTTTCTGGGTTCCTATAGTGTAAGCCAGGAGGTTACCAACCAAATCAACTTACGTTCCTACATCGGCACCATTACTTCCGTAACCCTGGCAAGCGGAGTGACTTTTGAGCTCCCGGTACTCATCTTCTTCTTTAGCCGAATCGGGTTGGTTACGCCTCAATTCCTCAGGAAATACCGAAAACATGCCATTATCCTGATACTTGTTCTGGCTGCCACCATTACGCCACCGGACATTTTTAGCTTGTTTCTTGTGACGCTGCCCTTGTTGGTGCTTTATGAGGTGGGCATTCGCATTTCCTCACGTGTACTAAAACGCCAGGCACAACCTCCGGAAAAACAATAACCCTATGCGCAGATCACAAAGCTTTCTTGGGCTGTTGCTTGTGAGTTTCATCTGCCTGACAGAAGGGCTGTATGCCCAGCAAACAAAAATCCGGGGACGTGTGGTTGATAGTATATCCGGCGAGCCCCTGCCACATGTGAACATCACCTCCGATATACCTGAGCTGGGTACCATTTCAAACGCTTCCGGGGAGTTCTTTCTGGAAACCAATAAGCAACCCACAGCGCTCTCATTCTCCTTTATTGGCTATCAAACACACGCAGTGAGCATCCATCCCGGGCAATACCAGGAAATACATATAAGCCTCATGCCTCAATCAATGGACTTAGAGGCTGCCATCATTACACCCGGCCCAAATCCGGCTTATGCACTTATCGAAGAAGTAAAGCGTCGCAGATCTTACCTTAACCCGCAACACATCGGGGCAGTCAGCTACAATGTGTATAACAAAACACAACTGGCCATTAACAATGTCGATAGTACGTATCGTGAAAATCTGATTCTGAAAAGATTTCCTTTTGTGTTCGATTATGTGGATACATCGGCCATAACAGGGGAGAAATTTTTGCCCTTCTTCTTCTCCGAAGCCTACTCAACTTTCTATTACAGGAGCACGCCCAAATTGGAACGCGAAATCATCCGGGCTACAAAAGTTTCGGGCATCGACAACCAGAGCGTATCGCAACTTACCGGCAAGATGTATCAGAAAATTAACATCTACAACAACTTCATCAAGGTGTTTGACCCGGGTTTTGTAAGCCCCCTGGCAAACAGCGGATCTTTCTATTACAAATACTCCTTGATTGACAGCACAACGCTTGACAACCATTGGTGCTACCAGGTTTCGTTTACACCCAAACATCCCAACGAAAAGACCTTTGAGGGCTACATGTGGATTGCCGACAGTAGCTTTGCAGTAAAACAATTCCAACTGCGCATTGCTAAAAACGTAAACATCAACTACATAAATGAATTTGTCTTCTCTGCTCGCTACAAGCAAGTTTCCGACTCGGTTTGGCTTCCTAAGGAGGAGCATGCACTGGTTGACTTTACCGTGGACAGAACCCTTCCGGGGTTCCTGGGACAAAAATCCACCTACTACACACAGCATCAATTGTACAACACATTGCCCGACAGCATTGCGAAAATAAAAAGCAATGTAATCGTGAAGGAAAGCGAATCCGGTAACCTTGCAAACTGGGAGCACATGCGCACAGCACCCTTGAGTAGGAAAGAACAGGGCATATATCAGATGATTGATTCGGTAAAAAACACCCCCCGCTACGAACGATGGCGTAAAATAGGCCGTTTGTTTGGTATTTACCATTACGAGCTGGGCTATTTCGAATTGGGTCCCTATTATAAGACCTACAGCCAAAACACCATCGAGGGGCACCGGTTCAGGCTTGGCGGGCGCACCAGTAACCACTTTAGCAAAACCTGGATGGTTCATGGGTATGGTGCTTATGGCCTAAAAGACGAGGAGATTAAATATGGCGGAGGTATTTATTATGTACCCAAAAAACTGCCTCGCACAAGCTTTCACCTGAGTGGTTTTGCCGATTACGAGCAGTTGGGAAAAAGCCCCTACGCCCTTACCGAAGACAATATTTTTGCCTCCCTTTTAAGCCGATCTTCTTACAACAAGTTAACCTTTAGCCAGGCAGTTACCTTCGATTTCCTGAAAGAATGGTACCCGGGCCTTACCCATACGCTCACCCTCAAACATAAGCGGATTCATGCTACCGAAAATGTGCCATTCCAACGTCCCACCCCCGATGGCCCTCTACCGATTGAATCCATTGCTACATCGGAGCTAAACCTGCACACACGCATTGCCAAAGATGAAAAATACCTGAGAGGCGAGTTTGAACGCTTAAAGCTGGGAACCCCTCACCCTGTATTCAAGTTTAACATTACGGCCGGCCTTCCCAATGTTATGGGAAGTGACTATACCTATCTGAAGTTCCACACCAATATTTCCGACAAAGTGCCGGTAAGCCCTATGGGGTATTTTCATTATGTGTTTGATGCAGGTTATCTGTTCGGGAAGATCCCCTTTCCGCTATTGGAGTTACATCCGGCAAATGAAACCTACACATTCGATCGCTACGCCTTTAATCTGATGAACTATTACGAATTTGCCAGCGACCGGTATGCCAGTCTGTTTTTTGACCACCACTTCCAGGGTTTCTTATTAAACAAAATCCCCCTGATTAAGCGTCTCTATCTCAGAGAGGTGGTGTCGGCCAAAGTGATTATTGGCAATTTACGTAACAAACACCGCGATTTATTAGAATTTCCTGCATCCATGAACGAACTCACGCAGCCTTACTGGGAACTTTCGGCAGGAATCGAAAACATCCTCCGGCTGTTTCGCGTAGATGCCGTTTGGCGCATGAATTATCTGACGCATCCCGGAGCCGAAAAATTCGGAATCCGCATCTCATTGCAAGTCATCTTATAAGAAATTCATTACATTTGCAGTTGTTAACTATTCACGCTCAAGACAGGCTACACAGATAGCCTAAAAAAACAGATTCGCATGAAGCTTCATACCGACAAACTTGTAAAAAAATACGGTTCCCGAAAAGTTGTAAAAGGCGTTTCGGTAGAAGTTAGTCAGGGAGAGATTGTAGGCCTATTAGGCCCTAATGGTGCAGGGAAAACCACCTCATTTTACATGATTGTAGGCCTCATCACGCCCAACGAAGGACGCATATACCTGGACGACACCGATATCACCAAAGAGCCTGTATACAAACGGGCACAACGGGGCATTGGCTATTTGGCACAGGAAGCCTCGGTTTTTCGAAAAATGAGCGTAGAGGATAATATTAAGGCTGTACTGGAAATGTCGGATATGAAAAAAAACGAACAGCACCACCGACTAGAAGAACTGCTTGACGAATTTGGCTTGCAGAAGATCCGTAAAAGCTTAGGCATTCAACTGTCGGGCGGTGAACGCCGACGTACAGAAATCGCGCGCGCCCTGGCCATCGACCCCAAATTTATTCTGCTGGACGAACCCTTTGCCGGTGTAGATCCCATTGCCGTTGAAGACATTCAGGAAATTGTGTACAAGCTGAAAGACAAAAATATTGGCATCCTGATAACCGACCATAACGTACAGGAAACCCTCTCGATTACCGACAGAGCTTACCTGTTGTTTGAAGGAGACATTCTGAAAGCCGGTGTTGCCCAGGAACTGGCACAAGACGAACAAGTGCGCCGGGTATACCTGGGCAAGAACTTTGAACTTCGTCGTAAAAACCGCAAAAACTCAGAGGACGTTTAAGGCACTACCGCTGACACATCATAGGCCATTACCCGGTTGTCATTGAATGTGGGTACATATACATGCTTCTTATCAAGGTTATACTCAATATCAGCCGCATTAATATTATCAGGCGTGGTATCGGATAGCAAACGTTTTTGGTGGAGCGGGTGAACCAGGTAGATATGACCTTCCCAGTCGGAGATGATATAAAACTCATCACCAGCAGCTACAATCCCATCTATTCCGCCTGTACGCGGCACAAATTCAACCATATCGGTAGTGGCTAAATCAACGGCAACAATTTGGTTACGTACGCCCACCAACAGCTGTCCATACTCAACAAAAAGACCATTGGGTCCGGGGTAACTATAAAAATCGAGCCATTTCTCCAGATTGTCATCCATCAGTCGATAGATATAATTAATACTCATATCCGAAACAAATACAATATCGGTTGGCCCTACGGCAATGTCATTGAGAAAAACAGCATCCTGGGCAGGATAGCTCGCCACAATTTCGCCTTTGGTAACATCAATCTTCACCACCCTGTCGATATCGGTTACAAACAAAAAATTGTCCACCATGCCCATGCCTTTGGGGGCATTTAACCCGGTTACCCACTCCAGTTCTATCACATTGCCCTCGGGCGAGAGTTTGCTGATAAACCCATTGTCATCTTTTTCGGTGGGGTGCCCATTGATATTGGCCACATAAAGCACTTCGTGCAGGGTATCGTGGTACACCGATTCCGGAGTTTTAAAAACCGGCTCGGTCTCCCATACCTTAATCACCTCTTCATCCAGATAAGATTCCTCCTGGGCGCTTCCCAGCATAGTGGTTGCCAATAAAATAACTGCTGTAACGGAAAATGTAAGTACGTTTCGTTTCATGTCATTCATTTTTGAGTTGTATAAAGATCTTTTTGTATTTTCACTATATGTGCATCATGCGCCCTTCACCCTATCGCCAAGATTTCCTTTAACACCCCTTCCGGCAACCTCCTTACTTCCTGAAGAAAGCTGCACAACCAGGGCTATACACCACAGGCACTATCATACTGCAAAAAAACGAAAGGCTTAATAATTAACCCTCAGTACTCTACAAACAAAGTACTGATTTTTATGTTTAATCTATTTTATTCTAAAAAAATATCTCTATATTTGCACCGTCTTTTCGCGGATGTGGCGAAATTGGTAGACGCGCTAGACTTAGGATCTAGTGCCTTCGGGCGTGGGGGTTCGAGTCCCTTCATCCGCACTAAGGTAGAGCAAACCGCAAAACAATCGGCATCCGTCGATTGTTTCGCGGTTTTTTAAAATTAAGTAAACGCAACAAAAACTTGAACTGATGAACATCACGAAAGAAAATATTGACGATTTAAATGCAGTGCTAAAGGTGCAAATTACACCTGCGGACTACGAAGGAAAAGTACAGGATGTTGTGAATGACTACCGCAAGAAAGCACGCATCGACGGCTTTCGCCCCGGCAGAGTGCCTGAGGGGTTGATTCGCAAAATGTATGGCAAGGCCATTTTGGTAGAAGAGGTTAACAAACTCATCTCACAGTCGCTGAACGACTTCATTACCGAAGAAAAGCTCAACCTGCTAGGCGAGCCTTTGCCAAACGAAAACCAAAAGCAAATTGATTTCGATACACAAAATGAGTTTGAATTTGCCTTTGATATCGCTGTGGGGCCCGAAATTGATGTCAAACTTTCACGTCGCGATAAAATTGTATATTATAACATCAAAGCGGATCAGAAGCTTATTGATGCACAAAAAGATAATTACGCCCGTCGTTTCGGCTCATTTGTTGAAGTAGAAGCTGCCGATGACAAGGACATGATGAAGGGCAACATGGTACAAACCGACGAGCATGGTACTCCCCTTGAGGAAGGAATCCAAACCGAAGGCGTTACCCTGTCGTTGGAGATGATGAAGGATGAGGACATTAAGAAGGAGATGCTCACCAAAAAAGCTGGCGACATCATCAACTTCGACGTGAAAAAAGCCTATCCCAACGATACAGAGATCAGCTCCATGTTGCGTATCGACAAAGAAGCTGTTGCCGATATGGCGCCAAACTTCAACTTTGAAGTAAAAACCATAGAGCATTTCCAACCGGCCGAAATCAACCAAGAGCTCTTTGATAAAGCCTTTGGCGAGGGAGTAGTAAATTCAGAAGAGGAACTGGAAGCGAAAATTGTTGAGGAGCTGCAGGAAAATCTGAACAAAGAGGCCGATTATCGGTTCTTGTTTGATACAAAGAAAAAGTTGGTGAAGAAATTCGACCCTGCTTTACCTGAGGAGTTCCTGAAGCGCTGGTTAAAGGCCTCAAACGAAAACCTCACAGCCGAGCAAATTGACAACGAATTTGATGCATTCACCGAGGATTTGAAATGGCAGCTCATTAAAGATCAAATCATCCGCGAGCAAGAGATGAAGGTGGAAGAGCAAGAGGTAATTGATATGGCCAAAGAAGTTACCATGGCACAATTCCGCCAATATGGCCTGTCGCACTTGCCCGACGAGCAATTGGAGCAGTACGCCCGCGAGATCTTGAAAAAACAGGAAGAGCAACGCAAAATTGTGGACAAAATCCTTGAAAATAAAGTATTGGAATTCATTAAGGAAACCGTTAAGCTCGACGAGCAGGAAGTAACCACCAGCGAATTTGATGAAATCTGGAAGAAAGACACCAAAAAATAAACGTGGTATTCACCAGATAATTCATTAACTTTATTCGTTACAAAACCAATACACGATACTATGTTTCCAAAAGACGAATTCAACAAATATTACACAAAGCACCTGGGCAAAAGCAGTTTGTCGCTGGAGCAATACAGCAACACCTACAACAGCTACATAAGCCCGACAATTATTGAGGAACGCCAGTTGAATGTTGCGCAAATGGATGTTTTCTCGCGCTTGATGATGGACCGAATTATCTTTTTGGGCGTACCCATCGACGATACTGTAGCGAATATTATACAGGCGCAATTGCTCTTTTTGGAGTCGGCCGATCCCGGAAAAGATATTCAAATCTACCTGAATAGTCCCGGAGGCTCGGTACATGCCGGTTTAGGCATCTACGACACCATGCAATACATACAGCCCGATGTTGCTACCATTGCAACCGGCATGGCTGCATCCATGGGTGCCGTTTTGTTAGCGGCAGGTACCGCAGGAAAGCGTTCCGCATTGCGTCACTCACGTGTGATGATTCATCAACCCATGGGCGGCGCCCAGGGACAAGCTGCCGACATTGAAATTACGGCACGCGAAATTATCAAACTAAAAAAGGAGCTCTACACCATTATCGCTGAGCACAGTGGCAATACCATCAAGAAAATTGAGAAAGATTCCGATCGCGACTACTGGATGACCGCCCAGGAAGCCAAAGATTACGGAATGATTGACGAAGTGCTCATCCGAACAAAAAAGAAAACCGACGAAGAGAAATAATCTTTGTTCCAAAATACCCAAAGCCGCTTCTCTTAGGAAGCGGCTTTTTTTGTTCTAGCATCGATTATTGCCCTGTGACTTGGCTTGCGGCCCTTTCAGATACGAGAGCCTCTATTCGCATGTATCTGCCGCGGTGGGTTGGGGTCAGGTGCTAAACGGACAGATCTTGCACTACAGAACAGGAGATTAAGGATTTATGCCTCCATTTTTTAAGGCCCAATCAATCGAACATACCATATAGCCAGTTTATCGCTATTTCGCTTCATGCAGCATCGAGCATCTGGTAATGTCAGTAGTTGAAGCGATTTCATCTACAAGCGTCATAGCACAGGGCGTTGCCCTGTGTTATAGCTCACGGCTCTTTCAGGGCCTCTATTTCCATGTATCTGCCGCGGTGGGTTGTGATGCTTTGGGTCACCCGGCTGAAGCCGGACCTGCCTGGCGCAGGCCATCGCATGAAGCGAGAGTAGGTGCTATACGGATAGATATTGCACTGTAGTTATGAATTACCCCCTCCCGCACTCTTCAATCCCTAAAGCCTGCCTGTTCGTCAGACAGGAGCCCTCCCAACGGCAGGTGTGGTTGTTCTGTGTTATTGTCTGCGAACCTATAGAACCAGGTTTTTTTTGAAATCTGGGCTTGTTGTCATATGAAGAAAGATCTTTAGTCCTCCAACATTTTGAGACGCCCAACAAACACAAAACCGCATTAATAAAACACCGTTAATAAAATGCAAGAGTGAGCGTGAAGAATCCTTTTCTGTCCGAAGAGCGCCTTATATATCTTTCAAAAAAAAATCAATTTCCCGCGCTCAAGTTAAAAGGATTTAGCGAACTCGATGCATTTTTAGGTGTTTTATTACCGCGGCGGTCTCGCCTAAGGCGAGATCGCTGCAGACAAAAGAACAAGAAAAAATAAACAGGCAGTAACCTTAACAATTTTAGAAAAAATCACCATTGACAAACAGATGCTTGTCGCAATCATCTGTGATGCTACGGGTCACCCGAATGGAGTCGGACCTGCCTGGCGCAGACCATCGCCTAAGGCGAGACAAGCAGATGCAAATCTGACAGATCTTGCACTACAGAAAAGGAGGGTCGTGCTTAATGATGAAACAAATACTTCCCCGACAACTATTATCTGTTAAATCAACTGATGTCCGAGTGAAAAATTCAGATTGCTTCACTACGTTCGCAATGACCCGTTAATAGTATTGTTCAGGGCGTATGGGGTTGGTTTTCGATTTAGCCGAAAACCAACCCCATACGCCCTGCCTAAAACAATATAAACTAGTCATTGGTAGGGAACCGAAGAAATCTGACCTGTACTATTCATGAATTTTTATTACTATGAATGAAGTTCAGTGCCTGCTCCGGTTTTTATCCGAGTTAACCCAAATTTCTCCGGACAATATTGATTTACTTTCATTTTCGTGACTTGCCTCAGGCAAGTTTATCTTAAATCATGATCTTCTTTCAATTCAACCATTTCCGTTTATAAAGATGGTAGTTTCATGATTATTTGTAAATTTGTACCCGAATTAGATTAAGGAAAATTATGGATAAATGTTCATTTTGCGGACGTGATAAGAAGCATACGAACCTGCTGATTGCCGGGATTTCCGGGCATATTTGCGACAAATGTATTGAGCAGGCGTATGAAATTGTGAAGGAGGAGATGAAGAAGGAGAGTAACTTCGACATCAACGACATTAAACTGCTGAAGCCGGTGGAAATCAAACGATTTCTCGACGACTATGTGATTGGTCAGGAGCAAGCAAAAAAATTCCTTTCGGTAGCCGTTTACAACCATTATAAACGTCTTCTGCAAACCACGCATGAAACCGAGGGGCTGGAAGATATTGAAATTGAAAAGAGCAACATTCTGCTGGTAGGCGAAACCGGTACCGGAAAAACACTGTTAGCCCGAACCATTGCCCGCCTGTTGCATGTGCCTTTTACCATTGTGGATGCCACTGTACTTACCGAAGCCGGCTATGTGGGTGAGGATATCGAAAGCATCCTTACACGCTTGCTACAGGTTGCCGACTACGACACGGAGGCAGCTGAAAAAGGCATTGTCTTTATCGACGAGGTAGACAAAATTGCCCGGAAAAGCGACAACCCCTCAATTACCCGCGACGTTTCGGGCGAAGGCGTACAGCAGGGCTTGTTAAAACTGTTGGAGGGTTCCATTATCAACGTGCCACCACAAGGGGGTCGTAAACACCCCGACCAGAAGATGATTCCCGTTGATACCAAAAATATCCTCTTCATCTGTGGAGGAGCATTCGACGGCATTGAACGCAAAATCGGCCAACGGCTCAATACGCAGGTGATGGGTTACACAGCCAGCAAGGATACAGAACAAATCGATCGCCAGAACCTGCTGCAGTACATCGCTCCTCAGGATCTAAAATCCTTTGGTTTGATTCCCGAGATCATCGGTCGCTTGCCCATACTTACGCACCTGAATCCGCTGGAGAAAGATACGCTGCGCCAGATCCTTACCGAACCCAAGAACTCTATCATCAAGCAGTATGTCAAGCTGTTTAAGCTCGATGGCATCGATCTTTCGTTTGACAAAGAGGTGTTTGAATACATTGTGGAAAAAGCCGTAGAGTTCAAATT
>JAWOEH010000051.1:0-7363 GCA_046482855.1 Bacteroidales bacterium
GGCGAAAAAACGTTGACAGTGCACGCATCGTCTTTTTGAATGCACAAAGGTCAAGCCAGTCCCAGCAAAAACGAACGGTGTAGGATTGAAGGATAGAAACAAACGCCTGACAATTGTTTAAATCGGTATTAAAATAGGCCAAAACTTCGGAGCCTAAAAATCTCCATATATGTAAAGCAGATGTTTTCAAAGCATTACCAATAATTTAGATATTTTAATTGTTAATAGGTAAAGGTTCCTTTATATTTGAGTAAAAATAGGGTGGATTATGAATATTGCAGAGTTGAAATTAAAATTCTTCAGGGAAATTGACAGGCTTGATAAAGAGAAACTAGAAGAGGCTTATGGCGTACTATTAAATTACATCAACAGCAAGGACGATACAGATGAATGGTGTGCGCTGACATCTGAGCAGAAAAAAGGCATTGTTGATAGTATTGAACTACTGGAAAACAATCAAGGAACTGCACACAAAGGAGTAATGGATAAATTCAGAAAAAAGTATAATGCATAGAGAAATCATTTGGTCTCCCTTAGCAGAAACAGACTTGGACAATATTCTTGACTATCTTGCTGAAAACTGGAATCAAAAGGTTATAAATCAGCTTCTCAACAAGATTGACATCGTAATCAATCAGATAGCCAGAATTCCGAACCAATTCCCTATTATCAATAAAAATTTTCAAGTAAGGAAGTGTGTTGTAACAAAGCAGAATACTTTGTTTTATAGAGAAACAGAGCATCGGATTGAAATTCTGAGACTCTATGATACAAGGCAAGATACTAAAAATTTAAAATTCATTTAATTACTGACAAGTCCCTCGAATACAGGCACGAGCCTAAAGCATATGTCTAACCAAACAAAAACGCAATAGTGGTACAAAAGCGTTAGCTAAGCACGAACAAAATCGAGCCCGTTCAAGATTCCCACAAGTCAACAAACACCATTACACATTAATTACCAGCTACTTAACCAGACGTAATTTTCTGGATCTTTTCGTTGTTTTTTCGTAAATTACAAAGGGTGTTACCTCACCTTTAACGTACGCCAAACACTTCATTCCGCCAGTTAACTTCACGCATGCTGTCGCGAGCTTGCAGTTTATGTCCAGCCTAACAAAATCCGAATACTCAATAAAGTGTTACAGTACATGCAACATCGCTACGAAAGAACCAATCACCAACTTTTCTTACTAAGGCTAAGGCCTTAGCCCCGGAAGAAAAGAGAATAGGGAAAAAATTACCGCCCCCGGGGAATTTTTCCGGCGGAAGCAAGGCCAATCGGTAATCCAACAAAACATACTCCTTGAACGGTTAAAAAACAAAAAAAGGCCAGCTGAATTTCCTATCCAACTGGCCTCTATATTATTATACAACAGTACTGACAGGCACTGGTTAATGCTTTAACTGCTCATCTTGCTTTAAGCTTTTAAGTAACGAAAAACTAACAAGTACCAGAATTATTGCAAAAGGAAAGCCTGTTGAAATAGAAGCTGATTGCAGTGCTGTTAAACCACCTCCTACTAATAGCGCGATGGCAATGGCTCCTTCCATAAAAGCCCAAAATACTTTTTGTCCTTTCGGGGCATCCAATTTTCCTCCTGCGGTCATCAAATCAACAACCAAAGAACCACTGTCAGAGGAAGTAATGAAAAAAGTACCTACTAAGACGATGCATATAAATGCGGTGATGTCATAAAAAGGCAGCGTCTCCAGCATTTTAAAGAGTCCGATGGAACTGTCTTGTGCCACTATGGTTGCAAGATCCAAACTACCATCTAATTGTAGATCTAAAGCGGTTCCGCCCAGCACAGACATCCACAAAAAAGAGAAGATAGAAGGAATGACCAACCCATAAATGGCAATCTCCCGAATGGTTCTGCCTTTGGAAATTCTGGCAACAAAAGTGCCCACAAACGGCGACCAGGAAATCCACCATACCCAGTAGAACATTGACCAGCCGTTAAACCAGCCGCCAGAAGTACTATAATGATTCCGAAATAAGCTTAATTCAAACACACCTGAAAAGTAACTCCCTAAGCTTTCTACAAAACCATCGATTAAGTGAACCGTACTCCCCAGAAATAGCACAAACGCGAAAACAATGAGGGCGATGATAATATTGGCATTACTTAAATATTTTAGTCCTTTATTCAAACCCGTTACAACAGAGATAGTCGCAATTAATGTGATGCCTATAATGGATGTCACTTGTAAACTGGTGGCGTTTTCCAAGCCATAATATTCAGACAAGCCAGTACTAAACTGCAATGCCCCAAAGCCAAGTGAGGTCGCCAGGCCAAATAGTGTTGCTAAAACCGCAATAACATCAATCATGTGGCCAATCCATCCATTCATCCGATTGCCCAATAACGGAATCAAGGTCGATTTTAATGACAATGGCGTTTTTTTATTAAAGGTAAAATAGGCAAGTGCTATTCCCAGTAACATGTAAATACCCCAAACATGAAAACCATAATGAAAATAGGTATTGCGCATGGCCATGCGAGCTTTATCAATGTCAGAAACCCCGGCAATAATGGGATTATTAAAGTTCAGCATTGGCTCTGCTACACTAAAATAGACCAGACCAATTCCCATTCCCGCTGAAAACAACATCGATACCCAGGAAAATTTATTGAAGCTGGGTTTCGCATCCTTCCCCCCGATTTTGATGTTGCCAAATTTGCTAAATGCCAGATATAAGACAAACAATAAAAAGTAATTTATGCTCAGGGAAATAAACCAACCAAAATTCCCCGACATATAAGCCTGAAAACCAATAAACATAGCACTGGCCTTTGCACTGAAAATGATGGTAAGGGTGACAAATAAAAAGGTGATTATCGCTGCCGGTATGAAAACAGGCTTGGAGATGTCAAAATACTTGTTCTTGAAATTGTTCATTGCTTTTGCTTAAGAGATTTTTTGCTATTATTTTTAATTTAAAATGATTTTTCTTTGCCTGAAGCTTGCTCCAGTTGGTATACCTTTTAAGAGGCAGGTGCCATATAAACTATCTTCCTCTTCTGAAGCAAAACATGCAGAATAAAAATGCTTGACATTGTTTATTGTCCTGGCGCGAACCACATTGTCAGCTCATTCTTAACCGTTTGTTGTAATGCCATTTTTTATGCCGAGTTGGAGCCTGCCCAACACGGCAATTTGATTCATAGAACCATTGGTATTGCTAATACCTGAAACTTTTAAGATTGGGGAAGTAGCCTACACACAAGATTCCATAGGAAAAATTGTAATTATCATCTGGCAAGAAGGGATAAATTTGAGTATATCGAGAGTACAATAAAAGATAAAACCCTGCTTCAAACCGTATACTGCTCATACCATTTTCCCGGGTCAAAACGAGTCAAACACAAAATCAAAGGCAAAGCCCGTTCATGAGCTGCCAACCGAACCCCATTAAGCCTAACATTCAACTACTTGACAATTTATAGTATAACAACAGACTACCTCTCCCCAGTTACAGCCTGCGCTTATATCCAGCTAATAATCACATAGATACCTTGTCTTTTGTTATGAATAACTATTTTTTCAAAATAGTTGGCGAAGAAACGAAATACAATTCAATATTTATAATTTTTTTCACATTATCTGCATGGGAACAAAAGTTACTCAACACGATATACACCTATTATTAAGCACATAACGTAGATGTTATAAAAAAACTAAATACTTTAGCCATCTCAGACCCGTAAGTCATTAAACTCCCGCGCCCGATAACATGGAGGCGTATCTCAACAAAGCTAAAAAGAGGAAAAAAGAAAGGACTTTTTCCGGAATGTATCATACAAACCTTAGCCCCAACAGACACCAAAAGGTTCATAAAAAGTTTTCAGAACCTACACAATGGTGCAGTGGAAGAAATGAATGTATTGTGGAAAGACACCCTAAACAATCGTCAATTACGATCAATGCGTGCACGCGACAAATTTGCCTCCTTGCAGGAAGCTTCTTTTGTGTAGTATTGAATTCAGGAGAGCCAAGAGCATGAAACAGCACTCCCCATATGGCTTTTCATTTATTAAAGCAGCCTTTATCTCCCTTCGGCATACAATAAAAGTTCTCCTCTCCCAAGTTTGGATTTCCGCGACACTCAAGCTACTATAGAACAAATCATTGAGACATTACACGACAAACGATAAATTAATAACAGACCACTTTTTTAGAGATATACTCATCCTCCCATTTGGCTACAATCAAATAAACCCCAGACTTGTAACGGGACAAATCAACATCTATAGTAGCGGATGTAGGTTTATGTGTTTCAAGCAACATACCCGAGGAATCAAACACCAGAATTTCCTCAGAAACAACGGCTGTCTCAATATAAACTTTACCGAAAGTTGGATTCGGATAGACCTTAAGAAGATCCTGTCCTTCGTCGGCATCCTCATCAGGGCCCGAATCACTAGGTGAAATCTTAAAGACCACCAGATTAGGCCTAGACAAACTATAACCATCAAAAAGATAGTACTTTAATGTATCGGTTTCGCTATAACCTTCTTTTGCCTGATACACCAGAGAACCGTCACTTCGTAACTCAACATCGCCGTATACAGGTGGCTCACTAATAACTGCCACCCGATAATCCCCATCAATATCAAAATCGTTTTTCAATACTCCCTCCTCTGCATCGACAAAAACGGGGAACGTTTCCTTTGAGAAATCAAAACTATCACGAACGGCAATAGCAGGTGTGTTAAATTCCGGCAGCCGGTCTTTCATGACCTGATAGGAAATCTTACTTGATTCTTTCAGCGTTTCCGAGGCAATAGAGTTCCAGGTCTCCCAAGCAAACCGTTGTTCGGCATCATACCACTGATCCTGATAATAAACTGCCATGCGGAAACCGTCAGTCACCATCTCTTCAGTATCAGGTGTATTTCTATTGTCGTGCAGCACTTTTCGTTTGTCAGGGGCAACCACATTGAGGAGAGACCATGGAATTCTGACAGCTATTTTATCATCGTAGAGCCTAACGGCATCTTTAGATGAAGCATTCTGAAATTCGTAATTGAGCTGTAAACTTCCAATATACTGAACATCCGAATGGCTATAGTTATTTTTCCAACGCACAATTTCCCAGGGGGCCCCGTCGGAAGGGACAGACCGATATTGTTGTTCCGGGGATGAAACGCCATGCCAGATGCCATATATGTCATAAGCTTCTGTTACATAAAGATTGGCCGAATGATTAGTGATGTGCAAATAAAACTCGGCCCTTGTAGGAATCTCGGCACCGTTGGGCAATAGCGACTCGCCTAGTTCCTCAGCATAGGTATCAAAAGTTACCCACATTTCATCGGGGATATCCAGTGGGGCATTTAGTCCTATCTCCATCTCAAAAAAAGCATAATTGGCATCCACTTTCATGTCAGTAATAGCCGAGGTTTCATCAAATACCTTCAGAGAAGTAAAATCTGTTGTTTTCTCATATTTAAGCAACCCATAGTTCTGCTCTGCTGCCGTGATGTTGTGCCACAAAATTCTGCTTTGCGGATCATAATCCACCGGGTCGGTAATCCAGGTGCGCTTGAACCATTCATCAATCCAGGCAAATTGAATACCTCCTCCACAGCCAGTTTCCTCCATGGTTCTCAGCATCCGAATGTTGGCTTCCCCTTGGCTTTCCTCATCAAAACCGCCATGATTCATCCCCGAAGTGGCATAATGGGCAATCCCCCAGCTTGATGGTACGCCATATTCGGCTATTATGACAGGCAATTCCTTGTAGTGGGATTTTAATTCGGTAAGATAGCCCTTGTAGCTGTTTGGCCCATATTGGTCATTGTATTCGCGGTAATCGGATTGCAAACTGATAAAATCGGGATAATAGGGATAGGCATGATAGCTGATAAACATGCCGGCGGGAGCGTTTTTTACTTCAATTTTGGAAAAATCGAGAGAAGCAGCATCCTCATACTCATTCGCCTCTTCCGGATGAGTAAGTGGGTCGAGAGTGGGCCAGCTGGATACACTTACCGGTCGTTGTGTGCCATACTTCTGTTGCTCATAGGCCACCAGGTGATCCATTTTTTCGGCAAACCAAACTTCGGAGGCACTACCACCAGCAATGGAAAAATGCTCTCCATCATATGCCGTTACCTCTTGATGGTTTTCATTGGTAGTAATTACCTCCCCGGGGTGCACTTCACGACCAATGATGTAGCCCAGACACCATCGGGAAACATCTTTCCGATAATCTCCGAAAGCTTTTCCCTGTCTTACCGCAATCTGCCGGTTTCCATGCACACAATCTATATTTTCCTCAATCTCCACGTGGAAAGTGTCCGCCATAAAATACAAATCGTCTTCATAACCAGGCAATGTCTCGTTTAACCACACCCCCTGAAAAAACAATAATGGGTTCTTCGGATTGGCTGTGTTAAATGAATCCAGCACTTCATAAAACCGTGGGTAATGCAAAGTATAAAGCCTGATACCGTTGAACCCCGCCTCTTTAATATCCTCAAACCAGCGACCATACTGCTTGCGTGTCGCAGCAAGCTGCCCTGGGAAGGTTCCGGGCACAGCGACACCCAGGTTCATGCCTTTTAAAAAAAAGGGTACATATTCAGTGCCATTCCAAATAGTTAGCTGTGTAGTGTTGGTGGAAAACGGGATAGAATCTCTTGCTTCAGGCTGCGCAGTAGCAATTTGTGTCCATACTGTCAATAAAATAATTACAACCAGCTTTATCATATTTTCGTTCGTTTAAAATCTTGCAACAACCTGCTTATAAATAATTTGAAATTTCACCATAACCGAAGCCACTTCGCACTCCTATACTATTCTCTAAACCCCTTTTCTTTTAATATCCATACACTGAACCCATTATGCCCTTTTAATCCTTATTCAGTCAATAATAATCATGATGAAATGAGAATTGCAATTTTGATGCATCGACAAGAAAGCTCAATACAATGCTGTAACTAAGATTGAACAGCAGATTTCCCAAAAAATCAAGATCCCTCAGGAGCAAGGCCGTCCACACTATCTTTGTAATCAAAGTCTTTATGCAAAATATGGGCTACGAACCATTTCTTTATAAAGATCTTGATTTTATCGAACAACATAGGATTAATATAATCAAACTCATTCCGCATTTCTTCAATTCGGTTAATAAAGAATGCATGCTGTTTTTTGTGAGTTTCATACCCTTCATAACCACTCTCGCGCATGAGCTTCTCCTCCTCCTGGAAATGAAACTCAAGATACGCCTCTAGCTCAACTATCAATGCATCTAGCTCTTGAGAGGTTTTGCTTTCGTACCCTTTTGAAACTTTCTCAAAAATTTCAAAGAATTTTTGATGCTGCTTGTCAATGACAGGAATGTTTAAAT
>JAWOEH010000077.1:0-4186 GCA_046482855.1 Bacteroidales bacterium
GACCAAATGTTTTGGATAACTTCCTCCACCGGTCGATGGAAAGGAACCTCCTGGGTATTGGTAAAGCACCCATGCTTGGGCACTTCAATATATTCTGAAAGGTTACTATCGGAAGAACTGGTGATGAGTGCATCTTTCCAGCTACTTTTTATCGATTGCTCCTCAATCCGCTGGAAGGCTCTTTCTATGGCTTGGATATAGGACATGGGGCGCACCTTAACCCGATCTTCCAGCCGCGTATCTCGGCAAATTACATCCATCTTCATGCTATCCACCAGGTTTACTGCCAATTTGTAGGAGGTGTTGGTAATGAAATAGAGCCAGTAGGAGGAGAGGCGGGGAGTCATTACCGGGACATTCCATATAATTCGCTTCAAACCGCGCACCCGGGCATAGCCAAGCAACATCTCTTTGTAAGAGACTACATCGGGGCCGCCAATATCAAAAGTTTCATTCAGACAGTCGGATCTTCCCAAAACACTTTGCAGGTATTGGATAACATCGTGTATCGAAAGAGGCTGACAGAGGGAATTTACCCACTTGGGTGTAATCATAAGCGGCAGCTTTTCTGTCAGGTCGCGGATAATTTCAAATGAGGCACTGCCCGAGCCCACAATGATGCCGGCGCGCAGGGTAGTGACCGGCACCTTGCCGCTCTGCAACAGCTTTTCAACCTTTAGGCGTGAGGCCAGATGTGGCGACAATTCCTCTGTGGTGGGCAGCAAGCCGCTCAGGTAAATAACCTGCGAGGCCTGGGTGGTATTCAGATAGTTGACAAAATGCCGGGCAGAGGTTGCCTCCAAATCGGAGAACGACTTGATGGAGCTACTCATGGAGTGAACAAGGTAGTAGGCTGCATCAATATCTTTTGGTAAGGTTGCCAAGGTTGATGCCTCCAAAAAGTCCACCTGCTCAATATGTACTGCGGGGTGATTTCGGAAAGGGCTGTGAAACCGTTTTGGATCGCGCACGCAACAATGCACGGTGTGGCCTTGTTCCAGTAATTCGGGAAGCAGACGTTTGCCAATATACCCATTGGCACCGGTGAGCAGAATTTTCATGGGTTTTATTTGGTAAACCCGCGAATTGGGCTTTTGTTTAGCTGCCCGTAACCTCATTTCCTTCTTTTCGGAAGGGTTGACAAAAATTTGTAACCGGTCGGCGAACACTTACGGGCTGTGGATAATGGGGAACGTATCCCACGCGGGCCACAAACTGAATATACGCGCCTGCGGGCAGTTTTGCCTGTGCCTCCGTTTTGAAATTTTCTTCCTCAATCAATTGGTTCATGGGGTGCATGCCTATATGTAATGTCCGGCAGTGCAGATTTATGCGTTCATAGATGCGACCGGCCTCAATCCAATCGGCGGGTTCATCGCCTGAAGTGGAGATGACCACCCACCCACCGCAATGCGCTACCTGCTCTGCTGTTTTCTTAATGCCTTTGTTGACAAACGCTTTGCCCTTAACCGATTTTGGCGTAAAGAAAAGTTGCATAACTCTTCCCACCATACCTGTTATGCCCATGCCTGCAGTGGTGAGACCATCGCGATGCTGCCGCACAGATTTATTTGAAAAACGCACCCATTGCGCCAATTCCTCCTGAACAGCCTCTTTAAAATTTTGTTGCCGATATGCTTTTAGTGTGTTTGTTCCGATAAATTTGCCCATTTCCGTGTTGTTTGAAAAGAGTTGCGTGCCTTGAGTGTCTCTGACCAGATACTTGCTATCCTTAGCTGTAATTGGTGAGGTGGAAAACCTCCCACGCAAAGTACAACGACTTTCTAACAGGTTGAGCAGAAACTTGCGTTTCTGTTCGGTGGGTTCGATTGATTTTTCAAGATATACAGAGGCTATCATTTTTGTTACAGAAAGATCTTCCCCAAAGGTTATGTGGGCTTTATAGCCATAAGCTTCAGCAGCTACCGTCAGATTCTCAAGAAAGGCTCCCAACGACATGAAAAGCTCCCGGTGGTGCGGATCTACAACTTCCAATGTACGTGTAGTGTCGGCAAACAGGTAAAAGTGCTCCTTGTCTATTATCTGAACCAGCCAGGGCTGGGTGTTGTGCGAGCTTCCTGCCAGCGAGGCATAATAGAGTAGTTGCTGCAGTTGGGTTGCCTGTTCATTTGCAGGCATGAAGTGTTGCCTTTTTAGGGGTGCACAGCTGTGGAATAACGATGTACTCAGTACCATAAGCAATAATGTTTTAAGAGTGCTTTTCATATTTTGTTTTGGTACAAAGAAAAGGGGTAGGCGGATGAACTCACTTGACGATCGTCAAGAAATACTAGCCGATACGTTTCCGGATACGACTGAGGGATTCGGGTGTGATGCCCAGATAGGAAGCCAGATATTGCAACGGGATATGTTGAATATATTGAGGATACTCCTTTAGTAACCTCAAATAGCGCTCTTTGGGCGCATCGTTCAGCAGGCTTAGCAGATGTTTCTCCGCTTCGGAATAGGCTTGCTCAGTGAGTATTCGTCCCATGCGCTCCAACTGAGGATGTTTGTCGTAAAGATCCAATAAATCATTGCGGCTAATGGCCAATGCCTCCACAGTTAGCAGTGTCTGAATGGTAAAGCGTGAGGGTGCCTGGTTGACAAAACTGGTAACCGAGGTGATAAAGCCCGGAGCAAAATAGAAATCCGATGTTACCTCTTGTCCCTGTTGGTTCAGGAAGAAAAAGCGAGCCAGGCCCGAAGCCAGAAAATACATGTAGTGTGCTGTTTGTCCGGTTTCCAATAGATATGACCGTGGCTTCCATTGGTGCCACTGTAGGGCAGCCGTGAAGTCCGACAAAGCATTGTCGGGAAGTTTGTAGGGCGCCAGGTAGGCTTTTAACTCCGGGTGTAAGTCGAACATAAGTAGATAAAGGTAGCAAACAGATTTCAAACTTAAAAGAGACCTGACGAACCAGCAGAATTTATGGAGTAGGGGTGAATTTATTTCTTAGGAGTTTTGCTTGTCGGGAAATTGTTTAAATTTACACCGTTAATAACGGTAAATAGTTATATTCACTTAATTACTCCTTCAACTAACCTAGAAATAACCACTTGTAATGAAAAAAAATCTATTCGTATTTGCAGTAGCAGTGTTATGTGCATTAACGGCAGTGGGACAGGACGATACTAAGGTCACTGATGTGTGGCGGGTAAATTTCCTGAATCCTGGAGTTGAGTATGAAATGGCACTAACACACAAAACAACCTTTTCCGCCAATGTGGGTGTGGGGTATGGCGCCTCTCATCCCAATCTTACCCCTTATGCTTCGGGATGGCTCTATATGATTGCGCCTTATGTCGATGTGCAGTATAAATACCTGTACAATCGAAAGCGCCGGAACGATAAGGAGAAAAATATCGCCTTTAATTCGGGCAATTATTTGGGGGCACGCATGTTATCCAGAGGCAAAGCATTTAAGAGCAACTTCACCCGCACCCGTGATTTTGATCTGGCCATGGGTCCCATTTGGGGCTTGCAACGGGCTTATGGGAAGTTTCATCTGCTTTTTTCTGTCGGCCCTGTTTATTACACCGATTTAGATGGCAATAGTGGTATTTTCCCTGTTATGCTAGAATTGAACCTAGGGTTCAACGTAAAATAGAGGGAGCCGAAAAAGCCTTTTTTTGCCTTGCCAAACCGTTCTGCGGCAGACAGGCCATCCTGCGTCAGCCAAACCTGACAGCGCTGTAAGCCTGTCAGCGTTTGTTTTTGGTTCTGACCAAGAATAAAAAAAAACATTGAGGATATAGGCGGTCGGCCCCAAAATTAACATGGCGATCATCAGGACCAGGGCGACCATAATGTTTCCGCGGCTGAGCACTTGGATTCCTTTATCCAATCCGATCAGGCTTGATATCATATAAAGAACTGTCACCACCGCAATCACTACCAAGGCACTGCTTACCCCGGTGGCGATCGGCAGAATCACGGCGAGTCCGCCGGTGATCTGCATCGCTCCGAGCCCGAGTGAGGTGGCAATCCCGAAAACAGTAGCGAAGACCGCGAAAATATCGATCGCATACCCCAAACCGCCATAAATCCGGTCTCCTAGCAAAGGATAGAAACAACTCGAGATCAATGGCGGCATGCCGCGGCGAAAAGAAAAATATGCAATTGATAAGCTCACCACAATATATATGGCCCAAGGATGTACACCCTAATGAAAAAAGCTGTAGG
>JAWOEH010000101.1:0-18764 GCA_046482855.1 Bacteroidales bacterium
GGGAGCGATATTCCCCAAAACACTACTGCGTAATTCTCCCATTAACCAATTGGCTTGTTTCTCCTTTTTCCGGATGGGTTTATGGGGAGTAAATTTTTCTTTCAGAAAGGGGATTCGCGCCTTAAGTTCATGAACCGACATGCGTTTAAACTCAAGATTTTCTAAAATGGAGGGAAAGTCCATTTTAGGGTATTGATACACCATGGGCAGCATTTTCTCAGCCAGGCGCAATTGTAAGTCGTTTTCACGAAGAAATTTTAATAGTTCGTATATCCGGACTTTAGGAAAAGTATCTGTAGGTGTAATCTTGCCTTCCAGATTTTTTAATCGATGGCCCAGAAGTGTAGCCGTATATTTCGCCGGAACAGATAGCTTCATGGCTGCTTCATGAATTATGGGAAACCAATTGTTCCGGAAGATATAGGTGTAGGTATCTTCCGGAGCGTTCCACTTTTTAAGGGCTTTATATCTTTCGGCTACCTCTGAGGGGATCCCTTCTCGAAGGGATTCAATATACTCGTTACTCAGTGCAATGGGCGCTGAGTCGGTATCGGGATACATGCGATCGGCCCCTGGTAATACTCTTTCGAAAACAGTGGTTCCATCGGGGAAGGATTTTCGGGTTTCTTCAGGCACTCCTTCAAAGGCCATTTTGCAGCGTTCGTCGATGGTTTCGAGGGCTGTTTTTTCGTCCTCTTGTGGTGTCCACAACAGCAATTGCGCATCATCGGGTCCCGCTTGTAGTCGTTTCTTCAACGTCTCGAATGTTTTATCGGCAATTAGCGGTTCCAGGTCCTCACTGCTTGCCATGTTGGGTAGTTCGAGACAAGCAATTACCTTGAGCCGGCCAATAAGTTCATGGGTAAAGGTGTTGCCGGGTTGTGTGAAATGCGACAGGATACCGCGGAAACCAGGCAGGTTAATACCAATTAATTTGTATCCTTCCTTCAATCGTGAAGAAATGATATAGGGAAGATCCGCAATTTGTTCCTCTTTTATATAGCTATGTTGCATTTGCCACTCCTCGGATGAAGCAAAGCGTTGTTGCAGCAATTCACGAATATGCAGCAGTGCCCATTGACGAAAAGCTTCGTTGTGCGATAGTTCGGGAATCCATTTATTATGGGCAACTCCTTTAATCTCGACACGTGTTCCCCCTTGGCAACTGACATTTACATCCTCGCGTCCGGCACCAATGCCTGTGCGTACTTTGTTGGTGCTGCGATTCAGAAAGCGAATGTATTCTGCTGCTTCTTTGAGTTCATCAGGTGTTTCCATATCGGGGTAGGTAACCGTTTCGATCAGTGGCATGCCGAGACGATCGGTCTTATATACACGGGTATGGCGAATATCTGAAACTTCGCGGCACGAGTCTTCTTCAATGCTTAGCTGAATAAGTCGTACCGTTTTATTTTTTAACGGAATCTCGCCCTCTACACCCAGTATGGCTGTACGTTGAAAGCCTGTAGGGATACTGCCGTCGAGGTATTGTTTGCGGGTAATGTGTACTTCGCCCACAACATTGAGTTTACACAGTAACGATATTTCCAGGGCGTACTCCAGGGCTTCCCGGTCGATTGGGAAGGGCGGTGTGTCATCAATTTCGTAAGTACAAGCCGTTTGATTGTTGAGCCGGTAGATTATTTCTTTACGCGTTTTGTACTCCATCAAAGCTGTTCCGTCGTACCCTCCCATTTCGCTGAGTGTAGGGCGCATGTGACGGATTACCTCGGCGTCAAAATGCTCATCATCGTGGTAGATGCCGGCAGGGCACCTGCAAAAAAGTTTGCGCGCTGTTTTTAATTGTTGGTGAACCTCCAAGCCCGACTTGAAACCTATGCGTTGATAATCGGCAAGGGATGCTTGCTTTCGGGGGGTATAGCCTATGGCTTCGCGGGTTTTTCTATAGTTCTGCACGGCAAAACGATTTTCCTGTTTGGGGTTATCAGGATCTTCCATTACGTTTAATTTTTGGGGTGTAGAGTTGCAATTTAAACGTTGGTTGGGCTTGTACTGCGGGTTATGATGTAACGGAACAGTATTTCGCCCGTTCCAAGGTTGGTGGAAGATAGCAAAAAAAAGTGAGAATCGGAAGGGGTTTTATCGGCTTCCGCACTGCCTCTATGAGCAGGTGGTACGCTTATTTAGTCAAAGCGGATAGTTTTTTCAGGGCTGATTCGTGTGATGATGTAGCTGGGAATAAGCAATATAAGCAGCACTATGCCAAGCGTTCCGGCATTTAATGCCAGAACATGCCAGAGTTCTAAATTGATAGGAATGCTATCCAGGTAGTAGGATTCCGGATCGAGGCGGAGGAGTTTGAACTTTTCCTGAACCAGAGCAATTCCCAAACCGATGGCGTTACCCCAAATAAGCCCCTTGGCAATGAGATAGGAGGCTTGATAGAGAAAGATCTTGCGGACACTCCAGTTCCGGCTTCCCAACGCTTTTAAGACCCCTATCATGGGGGTGCGCTCCAGAATGAGAATGAGTAAACCGGAAATCATGTTGATAGAGGCCACCAGAATAATAAGGGAAAGAATGATCCATACATTCATATCAAGCACCCGCAACCAACTAAATGTTTGGTAGTACTTTTGTTTGATGTTTATTACTTTATAAGGCTTAACATCGGGCTTTAGCATCATGGTGCTGATGTCGCGAATATCACTGGTAAGTTTGTCGAGTTGTTCGAAATCGTCAATAAAGATTTCATATCCGCTAATTTGGTTGGGGCTCCAATCGTTTAATGCCTGGATATGTTTAAGATCGATAAAGGCAAATTTGTCGTCGAAATCGGTAAGCCCGGTATTGTATATGCCGGCTATTTCAAATACACGTGCGCGTGGCGGATTCTGAACAAAATAGATACGCACGCGATCGTTGGTGTCTAATGATAAAGCTTTGGATAAGCTTTCGGAGATGACAATTTGATTGGAAGATGTGCTGTCGTCTACCCTGAAAGCTTCGCCTTTTTTCATGACACTGGAAAAGTATGACCAGTCGTATTCGACGTCTATGCCTTTCAAAACAATGCCTTGCATATTTTCACGTGTTTTTACAATGCCTGCTTTCAGGGCGAAAGACTGTATGTGCCGAATGCCTTCCATTTCTTCAATTTCAGTGCGAATAAGCCGGTTGCGCTCAATGGGCGCCATTTCGTACGACTGATTGCTATCAAAATGTACCAACTGTATATGTGAACCAAAATTCACGGTTTTATTACGTATTTCCTCCTTAAATCCTGTAGCAATCGCTACTGAGAGAATCATGACCGCCAGGCCCAGGGAGATCCCTAAAACAGCAATTCCAATAATCGGTCGGGAGATGGCTTTTTCCTTCCGGGTCTCCTTTTGTATTCGCTTGGCTATGAAGAGTTCTGTGTTCAATGTGGAATATTTTCCTACAAATGTAATAAAATAAACTATTGTATTAGGGATGTTAATTGCTGGATAAATCACACGGACGTCTACATTTTTATTATTTTAGACGGAATTTTAATCTTTGTGTATGAAGTCCTACTTAGTAATTCTAGCCAGTGTATTGCTGTTATGCTCACTTTATGGTTGTGCCACAGAGTTGCCTCAAGAGAAAAGAATAAAGCCGGGAGCAGAGCAAATAGAGAAATATTTGCCTGATTTGAAGGGGAAACGGGTAGCTATTGTTGCTAATCAAACCAGTAGAGTGGCCAATGCTCACTTGGTTGATACATTGCTTGCATTGTCGGTAGATGTAGTGAAGATTTTTTCTCCGGAACACGGATTTCGGGGTACAAAAGAAGCAGGGGAAATTTTTACCGATGGAGTTGATGCCAAAACAGGTTTGCCTTTGATTTCGTTATATGGCGCTAATAAAAAGCCAAAGGCGGATGATCTTACAGATGTGGATTTGGTTTTGTTTGATATTCAGGATGTTGGTGTTAGGTTTTATACCTATCTTTCTACTTTACATTATGTTATGGAGGGATGTGCTGAGCAGGAAATACCTTTAATTGTTCTGGATCGTCCAAATCCTAATGGATTCTATATTGATGGCCCCGTGTTAGATACAACAAACTATACAAGTTTTATAGGGTTGCATCCGGTGCCGGTTGTATACGGAATGACCATTGGTGAATACGGCATGATGATAAATGGGGAGCATTGGTATAAGGGCACTGATACGTGTGAATTGGCTGTTATCCCTGTCGAACATTATACTCATGACAGTTTATATGAATTGCCCATAGCTCCCTCACCTAATTTACGGAGTATGCAGGCGGTATATTTGTATCCTTCGCTGGCGTTCTTTGAGGGGACAATTGTCAGTGTTGGTCGGGGCACTGAGCGGCCTTTTACACGTTTTGGCCACCCTGATTTGGCTGATAGTGGCTTTTCATTTACCCCACAAAGTATACCCGGAGCAAGCAAAAATCCTAAATTCAAAGGGGAAACTTGTTTTGGGAAAGATCTTTCCGATATAGATGTATTGAACTATTATAGGCAGCGACAATTGGATTTGTCGTGGTTGCTGGAAACTCATGCTGAATTGAAAGAGGAACACAGTTATTTTCTTCCATTTTTCTACCAGTTGTCCGGAACAAAGAGGTTGCGAAAACAAATTGAGCAAGGTTTCACCGAAGAGCAAATAAGAAGCAGTTGGCAAAGGGAGTTAACCCTGTTTAAGGAGATGAGAAAGAAGTACTTGTTGTATGAGTAAATAAAAAAGCGGAGGTCAAGGACACTCCGCTTTGTGTAGAATTGTATTTTATTAGAGCGTATTCCCCGGATAGGCTTTCAATGCCTTTTCAAGGGTTTCCATTGCGTTTTTAAGATCTTCTTTATTCAATACGTAAGCGATTCTAACTTCTTGCTTCCCATTTCCCGGGGTTGAATAAAAACCGGATGCGGGTGCTACCATTACTGTTTGCTTGTTGTACTCAAACTCTTCCAGCATCCATTGTGCAAATTTATCGGTATCGTCAACAGGAAGCTTCACCACAGTGTAAAAGGCTCCTTTAGGCAGAGGACAGTAAACTCCATCCATCTTGTTGAGTGCTTCAACCATGAAGTTGCGTCGCTGAATATACTCTTCGTATACCTCATCAAAATAGTCTTTTGGTGTATTCAGAGCAGCTTCGCCGGCAACCTGACCAAAAGAGGGAGGGCATAAGCGAGCTTGTGCAAACTTCATAGCAGCGGCTATAACTTCTTTGTTCTTGGTAACCATGGCTCCTATGCGCACGCCACACATGCTGTATCGTTTGGATACCGAATCCATGAGAATAACATGCTCTTCCAAACCTTTCAGATGCATTGCCGAGAAGTGTGTATGTCCGTCGTAACAGAATTCACGGTATACTTCATCGGCATACAGGTACAGGTCGTGCTTCTTAATAATCTTACTAAGAGCGGTTAATTCTTCTTCGCTGTAAAGGTAACCTGTTGGGTTATTGGGATTGCAGATAACGACCCCTTTTGTTTTTGGGGTAATAAGTTTTTCAAAATCTTCAATGGGAGGCAGTGCAAAGTCGTTCTCCATAGTGGAGGTAATGGGTTTAACCACTACCCCGGCACTTACGGCAAATCCATTGTAGTTTGCATAGAAGGGCTCCGGAATAATGATTTCGTCGCCGGGGTTGAGTGTCGATAGGAACGCGAAGGTGATTGCTTCGGAGCCTCCGGTAGTGATCATGATCTCCTCAGGGGTAACGTCGATATCAACACTCTTGTAATACTTAGCCAGCCCTTGACGGTAACTTAGGTTCCCGGCCGAGTGTGAATACTCGATTACGGTCTCCTTCATGTTTTTCACGGCATCTAGTGCCACTTCAGGTGTTCTAATATCGGGTTGCCCAATATTCAGGTGATACACCTTGTGCCCTTTTTTCTTAGCAGCTTCGGCATAAGGCACCAATCGACGGATGGGTGAGGCCGGCATCATATTTCCTTTTTCTGATATTTTTGGCATAACTGTGAATTTTAAACGGTTACGAATATGGTTTACTCTTCTTTTTTAGGTAATTCAACTTTCCCTTTAATGGTAAGCACTATCGGGCTGTTGGTTGCATTGCTGTATACGCGGATGGTTTTGGAAAAGGCACCTACTATGCGAGTATCGTATTTAATGGTAATGGTCCCTTCCTTGCGTTTTTTAAAGGGCTCTTTTGGCCACTGTGGAACTGTACATCCACATGATGAACGTACATTGGTAAGAATCAACGGATCTTTACCGGTATTTTTAAAAGTAAAGGTGCATTCTCCCTCTCCTTTGTAAGGAATGGTTCCGAAATTGTGTTCGGTTTCTTCGAAGAAAATTTCCGGCGCATTCGGGTTCTTCTTCGTCTCAATCTTCTCTTCCTGGCTCCATGCAGTAATCCATAACAGGCTTATGCATAGCGTGAAAAACAATTTTCTCATTTTTTCGAATCTTTTATCTCAACAAAGTTAAAGGAATTATTGAATTTTTTTTATGTTCTACAAAACAACTACAAATTAGGCAGTTTATTATGAGCAGAGTATCGGCATTGTCGTGATAAATTTATATTTTTACAAAATTTTCGTGTAACGAGGAGTGATAACATAGTAAACGATAAGATAGAACGATGCAAATTCCAGCAAAGTATGATCCTACCGCCACCGAAGATAAGTGGTATCAGTATTGGACGGATAGAGGTTTTTTTGAGTCAGAACCCGATGATCGGGAGCCTTTTACAGTGGTAATTCCACCTCCCAATGTGACAGGTGTGCTGCATATGGGGCACATGTTGAACAATACCATACAGGATATTTTGGTGCGTCGGGCACGTATGCAAGGAAAAAATGCCTGCTGGGTTCCCGGAACCGATCATGCCTCTATTGCAACGGAGGCTAAGGTTGTTGGTAAGCTGAAAGCGGAAGGCATCGATAAAAATAAACTTTCGCGCGAGGAGTTTATGGAACATGCCTGGGAGTGGAAAGAGAAGCATGGCGGTATCATCCTAAAGCAGCTACGCAAGCTAGGTGTTTCTTGTGATTGGCGCCGCACAAAATTTACCATGGATCCCGACATGAGTGAAAGCGTGATTAAGGTGTTTGTCGATCTTTTTGATAAAGGATTGATATACCGTGGTGTGCGCATGGTGAATTGGGATCCGCAGGCTAAGACTGCGGTTTCCGATGAGGAGGTGATGTACCGGGAAGTACAGTCCAAGCTCTATTATGTACGTTATAAAATGGTTGGTAGCGATGAACATGTTACCATTGCCACCACCCGTCCCGAGACTATCTTGGGCGATACAGCCGTATGTGTGAACCCCAACGACGAGCGCTTCCTGCATTTGCATGGCAAAAAAGTAATTGTGCCGTTGGTTAACCGCGAAGTACCTATCATTGTTGATGAATATGTCGACATGGAGTTCGGTACCGGAGCCTTGAAAATTACGCCTGCACACGATATTAATGACTACGAATTAGGAGACAAACATAATCTGGAATCGATAGATATCTTCAATGACGATGGAACCTTAAATGAGAAAGCGCAACTTTACATCGGTCGCGATAGATTTGAGGTTCGCGATAGCATCGTTGCTGATTTAGAAAGTGCCGGCAATTTGCTAAAAGTGGAGGATTATGTAAATAAGGTGGGTTACTCAGAACGTACCGATGCAGTTATCGAGCCCAAATTGTCGATGCAGTGGTTCTGTAAGATGGAGAATTTGGCGAGCCCTGCTCTCGAACACGTGATGAACGATGATATTCAGTTCCACCCGGCTAAATTCAAAAATGTTTACCGTCACTGGATGGAAAATATTAAGGATTGGTGTGTGTCGCGTCAGCTTTGGTGGGGACAACGAATCCCTGCCTACTACCTTCCCGATGGGGGATATGTTGTGGCCGAAACGGGCGCTGAAGCATTGGAGAAGGCACGTGAAAAAACCGGAAATGCCAATTTGTTACTTGAGGATCTTCGTCAGGATGAAGATGTACTCGATACCTGGTTTAGTTCCTGGTTATGGCCGATTTCGGTTTTCGATGGTATTCGCAACCCTGAAAATAAAGACATTCAATATTATTACCCTACCAATGATTTGGTAACGGCTCCGGAGATTTTGTTTTTTTGGGTGGCACGTATGATTATGGCGGGTTACGAGTATAAAGGTGAATTGCCTTTTAAAAATGTATACCTTACCGGAATAGTGCGTGATAGTCAACGACGCAAAATGTCAAAGTCGTTGGGCAATTCCCCCGATCCTATTGAGTTAATTGAGAAATACGGTGCTGACGGCGTGCGTGTAGGCATGTTGCTCTGTTCCCCTGCAGGAGGTGACTTGCTTTTTGATAGCTCCCTAACCGAGCAAGGGCGCAACTTTGGGAATAAAATTTGGAATGCTTTCCGTTTGGTCAAAACCTGGGATGTAGAAGATATTGAACAACCACAATACGCAAAGCTGGCTATTGAGTGGTTTCGAAATAAGCTGGATGAGCAACTAGCTGCCATTGATGAGCAATTCTCACGTTATAAATTGTCGGAAGCTTTGATGAGTGTTTACCGGTTTTTCTGGGATGATTTTTCAGGCTGGTATTTGGAAATGATCAAACCGGCCTATCAAAAACCTATTGATAAACATACCTATGAGGCTACCATCGGCTTTTTTGAAACGATGCTAAAGATCTTACATCCATTTATGCCTTTTATTACCGAGGAAATTTGGCAATTGATTCAGGAGCGCAGTGATGGGGACAGCCTGATGGTGGAACTTATGCCTAAAAGTAAAGGATTTGATGAAAAGCTACTGACCGATTTCCAATTAGTAATGGAGACTGTGTCCGCAGTGAGAAATGTACGCAGCGATAAAAATATTGCCAATAAGGAAGCCTTGCGGTTGATGGTGAAGGGTAACTTTGATAAAAAATACCTGCCGGTGTTGGAGAAAATGGCCAATTTATCCTCGGTTGAAATGGTGAATGAAAAGCAGGAGGGTGCAGCCTCATTCATTATAAAATCAACAGAATTCTTTATTCCCCTTGGCGATTTAGTTGATGTGGACGAAGAGATTGCAAAGATGCAAGAGGAGTTGAAGTACACGGAAGGTTTTTTGAAAGGCGTTGCGAAGAAACTGAGCAACGAACGTTTTGTAAACAATGCCCCCGAGCAAGTTGTTGCGAAAGAGAAGCAGAAACAGGCTGATGCAGAGGCAAAAATTAAGGTGTTGCAGGAGCGATTGGCAAGCTTAAGGTAATGTTCCGTTTATTGTGCTATTTTATAACATATGCAAAAAGAGCCTAAAAGTATGGTCTTTTGCTTTATGATTTATAGCTTTAACCCTCTTTATTAGAAAACTAAAACAGTACGATTATGAAAGATTCAGAAATTCTTTTGAACCCAAACCCGCTCGTTCAGTTTCTGAAAAAGCCGGCCGAAGAATTTACTAAGAATGATATTATAAACTTTGTTGAGGAGAATGAAATTGAAATGATTAACTTTCGCTACGCTGCGGAAGATGGGAAATTAAAAACCCTCAATTTTATTCTTACCGGGAAAGATCACCTGGACACCATTTTGTCAACTGGCGAACGCGTTGACGGTTCCAGCCTTTTTTCTTTCATCGAAGCCGGATCAAGTGACCTGTATGTAGTGCCACGCTACAAGACAGCCTTTGTGAACCCGTTCTCCGAGATTCCTGCATTGGATATTCTTTGTTCTTTTTATAATAGCGAAGGAAAACCTCTGGAGAGCTCGCCCGAATATGTGCTAAAAAAAGCCCATCGGGAATTTACCAAAGCAACAGGCTACACATTTAAAGCTTTAGGTGAATTGGAGTATTATGTGAATAGCGAAAAGGAAGAGCTTTATCCTGCTGTGGATCAGAAAGGCTATCATGAATCAAAACCTTTTGCCAAATTTGAGGAGCTGCGTATTGAAGCTTTACAGCTGATTGCCCAATGTGGGGGTAAAGTGAAGTATGGTCACTCTGAAGTGGGCAACTTCTCGAAGGATGATCAGGATTTTGAACAACATGAAATCGAGTTCTTGCCTGTTCGTGCCGAAGATGCCGTAGATCAGATGTTGGTTGCCAAGTGGATTTTGCGAAATTTGTCAAGTGAGTATGGAGTTGAAATTAGTTTAGCTCCCAAAATTACCGTAGGGAAAGCCGGTAGCGGTTTGCACATCCATATGATGTTGGAAAAAGATGGCAAAAACGCCATGGTTGAAGGGGGCAAACTCAGTGATGCCGCTCGCAAGATGATTGCCGGAATCCTGGATCTTTCCGGAGCCTTAACGGCCTTTGGAAACACGATACCTACAAGCTACTTGCGACTAGTGCCTCATCAGGAAGCACCTACCAATATCTGCTGGGGGGATCGTAACCGTTCGGCATTGGTTCGGGTACCTCTTGGCTGGAATGGCGCAGCGAATATGATTAAGGATGCCAACCCACAGGATTGCACGCCTTTAGAAGAGAGCGATAGCAAACAAACAGTGGAATTCCGTGCTCCCGATGGAAGCGCTGATCTGTATCACTTGGTAGCTGGCTTAATTGTAGCTGCACAGCATGGTTTAGAGATGGATAATGCTTTAGAGGTTGCCGAAAAACTTTATGTGGGGGTGAATATTTTTGAAGAGGAGCATAAAGAGCGGTTAAACGAACTTGAAAAGCTTCCTGCCTCCTGCTTTGAATCCGCTGAGCAATTGGAAGAGAAGCGCGATGCTTTTGAATTAAATGGGGTATTCCCAAAAGGAACCATCGATAATGTTGTGAAGCATTTAAAAGCCTTTGATGATAAGGACTTAAGCGAACGATTGTATGGGAAGGATGAGGAGATTCGCAATCTTGTACAATCCTTTATACATACTATGTAAAAGTAGCCATAACACCTATAAAAAGAGGGGGCCATCGTTTGATAGCCCTCTTTTTTTTATGGGTATACTTAAGGGGCCAGTCGGCGGATGCGCCATTCCTGATCGTCCAGGTAATACTCAATGCGGTCGTGCAGGCGCTGTGGTCTACCCTGCCAAAATTCAAAAATATAGGGGGTAAGGATATACCCTCCCCAGTGGTCAGGGCGCTTGGGTATTGTTCCAATAAACTGCATCTCGTATTCGGCATGTTTTTGTTCCAGCCATTCTCTGTCCTGTATCTCCTGACTTTGTGGCGAGGCCCATGCGCCAATGCGGCTTTTCCCGGGGCGGGAGAGATAGTATTCATCGGAAATTTCTTTGGAGGCTTTTTCGATGCGCCCCTGAACGCGCACTTGTCGTTCCAGTTCGGGCCAAAAAAACAGCAGACTGCCATACGGATTTTGCTCAATATGTTTCCCTTTTCTGCTATGATAATTGGAATAGAAGACAAATCCTTCCTCTTTCAGTTCTTTGAGCAAAACCATGCGGGAGGAGGGCATGTTGTTGCTGTCGACAGTGGCTAACGACATAGCTGTGGGCTCAGGAACATCGACTTTTATTGCTTCGCCCATCCATAAATTAAATTGTGCATAGGGATCAGGCAATACATCTTTTTCATCAAGTGTTTTGAGTGCGTACTCTTTTCGGATGTCAGAGAGTTTTTTTTTCATTTTCGGGGTTACCTTTGGTCATTAATCTTTACTATGCGGGCTGTTTTGGCAGCTCGCCGGAGGTATTCATCACAATAAAAATACGATTTTTGTGGCAATTGAGCCAAAAAAAAGCGATTTCTTCAAAGGAAATCGCCGGGAAAGGGCTGTTTTTACTATCAGCACTTAATGACTTTTGCCTTAAGGCTTAAGTCCAGACTTTTTATCTGATGCGTTAGTGCCCCAACTGATATAAAGTCGACCCCACAGGCAGCATAATTTTCGAGCGTTTCAAAGGTAATTCCGCCAGAAGATTCTACTTGGAATTGGTGGTTGACTTTTTTAACGGCTTCTCGTGTTTGTTCGGGGGTAAAGTTGTCCAGCATAATCCGATCCACATGTCCGATAGCTAACACTTGTTCTAACTCTTCAAAATTACGGACCTCCACCTCAATGGGGATTTGTTTAGGAAGATCTTTCCGATACACATTGGCTTTTTGAATGGCCTCTTTGATCCCTCCGGCAAAATCGATATGGTTATCTTTTAGCATAATCATATCGTATAGCCCCATACGATGATTCGTGCCTCCACCAATGCGTACAGCCATTTTTTCAAAATAGCGCATATTGGGCGTTGTTTTGCGGGTATCGAGAATTTGTGTTGGGTAGTTTTTTATTTTGGAGGCATATTTGTGAGTATTGGTGGCAATACCACTCATGCGTTGGAGGATATTAAGCATAAGTCGCTCTCCTTTTAAAATGGCATGAATGCTTCCTTTTATCGTGAAGATCTCTTGTCCGGGGCTAATGGGATCTCCATCTTTGCACAGCGGATTGAAGATCATCTGCTTATCCAGCATGTGGAAGATATGTTGCGCAATAGAAAGGCCTGCAATAATGCCTTCTTCTTTGGCAAAGAGCTGCGCTTCTCCTTGAGCTTGCGCGGGGATGCATGATAATGTAGAGTGATCGCCTTCGGCCACATCTTCTTCAAGTGCTTGTTGAATAAAGCGTTGTAAGTAGGCTTCGTTATTCATTCTCCTTTTCTATTCGTAGTTGGTGGATAAACGGCTTTTCGTTTTTCTTTTTAACCAATAAATATACACGAAAAGTTCCATTGAAGGTTACCAGTTGGCCTATTGCAAACTGAGACTCTCCTTTGCCTCCCTCATGGATAAATTTAAAACTCTTTGGGTAGTAGTCGATAAAGAATTTATCTAGTATTTGTTCGGCCTGAACCTTGCTATATACATCTTCTTTATCTAGAATTACCAATTCAATTGTGGTATTAAAGAAACGTGATAACTCTTTTGCATTTCCTACTTTAAAAGCAATGCGTATATCGCTGGGGAGTTTTTCCTGTGGCGACTGTCCGGAGCTACTGTTGAGTCCCATAAGGGCTGCCATCAGAAGGACGAGAACAATAGGTTGTATCAATTTCATTGGGTTATTGTTTATATATGACCTGATAAAGTTGTGCAAAAACTAAGCCATACTATTTTAGTTGAACATGGAACTCCTTAACTTTGCAAAAATTAGAAAAATATGTGAGATATAAAACTCTTTAAGCACCTTGTGAAGGAATCAATGAGCTTTCACTTGTTGTTATTTTTGACTCTCTTTCCATTGGTATGTACAATCGTGGCTAAACTTTACTACGTGAAAATTGAATTGTTAGTTGTAGGAAAAACGCAGATTTCTTTTGTGAAAACAGGAGAGCAGGAGTATTTTAATCGCTTGAAACATTATGTTCCATTCGTTTACAAGGTTTTACCCGATGTAAGGAAGGCGAAAAATTTGTCACACGAAGAATTGAAAAAAAAGGAAGGTGAGGCTATTTTGGATGCTTTTCAGCCCACCGATTTTGTTGTATTGCTAGATGAGGGTGGAAAGGAGATGAGTTCCGTTGCCTTTTCTGCATTTATAGACAAAAAAATAATTCATGGAACGCGACGTATGGTTTTTGTGGTTGGAGGGGCTTATGGGTTTTCGGAAGCGGTTTATAAGCGTAGTCAAGCCTGCATATCATTATCGAAAATGACCTTCTCACATCAAATGGTACGAATGATTTTTCTTGAGCAATTGTATCGGGCGTTTACGATTATTAGAGGAGAGCCCTATCATCATGAATAAATTTTGTACATTTACTACAACGGTATATTTTTTGCTAAAATTAATCCCTAGAATTCTATTCTATGCACCTTTCTAAATATCGTGCGCTGTTTTCCTGGAGTGTACTTTGTCTGTTCATCCTCTTTGCTGTTTTTTATGTACAACACTACTATCAACCGGAACGGTTATGGGAAGAGGAGTTGACCCAATTTACCCATGATCTGACGAAAGGGACTGATGGGATTGCCACAAATTTGGATGCAACTCCGTGGACTGATATTGCCAAGGATGATTCCTTGAAGCAACTGCTTATAAATAGATGGAGCGGACGCTTTGAAGAATATGGAGATGCGTATTTTTTATATGAGGAAGATTCCCTGGTTTTTTGGAGTACAAATAGGGTACCGATTGATAGTTTAAGAGAGGCCAGTGAAGGGCTCATTGTTCAACTCTCTAATGGGTATTATCATGTACAACAGCAGGTGGTTAATGATTCCTTGAAGGTGTTTGGTATATTGCTCATAAAGAATGAGTTTCCTTTTAATAACGCGTTTATTGTAGATGGGTTTTCGTCCTGTTTTTCAATGGATAATCGTGTAGAGGTGATATTAGATCGCGAACAAGGGTATCCGGTGTACAATGCTGAAGAAGAGTATCTGCTTTCGCTTGATCCTAATAATATAGGAGTTGCTAAATATGCCTTGGTATTGAGTCTGCTTATCGTGCTGATAATTTGCATTTTTTGTGGGGTGTTGTATTCGCTTCTTCGTTTGCTTTCTCCGCCTGTTTCAAGTTGGGCTTTACTGTTCTTCGTGTTTCTCATTGGGTTGGTTCGTTGGTGGATGATTACAAATTCAATTCCCTCTGTTTTTTACCAGCTTGAATTGTTTCAACCTCACTTGTTTGCGGCTTCTCGTTGGTTGCCTAATTTAGGGGATTTGTTGTTGCATGTTATTTTTCTGGCTATTACCGTGTTTTTGGTTGTACGGTTTTTTCATTTTCAACAGGAGGGTATTAGAGAAAAATGGGCAGTTGGCGCAGTTGGTTTTCTGGGAATAACTGTTATTATAGCCTTTTTTGTATTTGTTATTCATGTTTTTTACAACCTAGTATCGCATTCGAGTATTAGTTTTGAGGTACACAAGTTTTTTGGACTTTCTTTTTATAGTTTTCTTTCTTATTTTCTCTTCTTTGTTTTGCTTGTACTACAAGTTTTTTTAATTGATAAATTCTGGCGATTATTATCTGGCTATACGCAGTATTTTTATGCATTTCTTTTTGTAGCAATTTATTCGGCATTGTTGTTTTTTCTGCTTTTTCTCATTGGCGTTTCTTATTCGTTTCATGTGTACCTGTTCTATTTTTCACTGCTTGTGGTAACGTATTTGTATCGTAAGCATAAGCGTTCCTATTCGCATTCAGGGTTTTTGGCGATAGTGTTTATCTGCACGTTGTTTATCGTATGGCAGGTGAGCCATTTGTCGCATCAAAAAGAGTTGGAGAAGCGAAAAGTAGTAGCTGTAAATCTTTCGAACGAACGGGATCAGATTGCAGAGATGTTTTTGGCTGAGATGGAACAGGAAATTGTGGCTGATACAGTGATAAATGGCTTAATGCAAGATTATTTGGATAATGAACTACTTCTGCAGGACTATATTCAGCGAACCTATTTTTACGGATATTTACGTAAGTACGATTTGCAAGTATCCGTTTGTTCGCCTTATGATGAGTTAACGCTTATTCACGAAAATAGTACCGAGGTAGTGCATTGCTATAGTTTTTTCGACGAGCTTGTTGAGGAGCAGGGGGTGCAATTGCCCAATAGCCGATTTGTATTTGTTGATAACCTGAACGGACAGATTTCCTACCTGGGAGAATTTGTTTATTCTGTGCCGATAAGAGAGGGTATGATGAATGTATCGCTATACGTTTCGTTGGACTCTCGTCTTATCAGTGAAGAGCTTGGTTATCCTGAACTTTTACTTGACGAGCGTATGAGCCGTCATTCTGTTCTTTCGGGGTATTCGTATGCTAAGTACAGAGAGTCGGAACTGATTACGCGATCGGGGGCAATAAATTATCAGTTGATCTTTCCGGAAAAATGGGATAAGCAGTCAGAGTTTACTGAAATTATTGAAAAAGGGATATCTCATTTGATATATCGTCAGGATGAGATGAGTCGTATTGTTATTTCACGACAAGTGATGGGGTTTATGGACTATGTTGCTGCCTTTTCTTATGTGTTTGTATTCATTTATTTGGCGGGCAATATGCTGCTCTTTATTATAGGTTTTCCATCGAATTTCCGTCATTTCCGCTATGATTTCAAGAACCGTATTAAGCTATCGTTTGTAGCTTTACTTGTTCTTTCCCTCATCATTGTTGGTGCTGGAACTATTTTTTATAACATAAAGCAATACCAGGAGCGTACCTATCAGCAAATTGGCGAAAAGCTGCAATCCGTTCTTGTGGAAATGGAACAAAAATTAGGGGGCGAACCTTCCCTAACAGCTGATTATGCTGAGTATTTGCGTTATTTACTCTCGAAATTTTCGAATGTGTTTTATGTGGATATTAACTTATACGATGCTCATGGAGATCTTTTGGCTTCCTCGCGTGAGCAAGTATTTGAGGCAGGTTTGCTTTTTCGGAAAATGAATCCGGAAGCTTTCAGCGCCTTGGAAGTTGAACAACAAGGACGGTATATCCACCAGGAGCGTATTGAAGGAATGGAATACTATTCAGCCTATTTGCCATTTAAGAATGATGCCAATGAATTGTTAGCTTACATTAACCTTCCTTACTTTACCAAACAGCGTGAAATGAAGGAGGAAGTGTATACTATTATTGTGGCTGTAGTAAATATATATTTCTTTCTGATTCTTCTTTCCACAATTGTAGCAGTAGTAATTACGAATCGTATTACTCGTCCGATTCAACTACTGCAAGAGCGTTTAAAGGATATTCGCTTGGGCAGGCATAATGAACCCTTAAATTATTCCAGCGAAGACGAAATAGGCGAATTGGTAAATGCCTATAACCGAATGGTTATAGAATTAGAGCAGAAAGCTAACGAGTTGGCAAAAACAGAACGGGAAACTGCCTGGCGAGAGATGGCCAAGCAAATTGCACATGAGATTAAAAATCCTTTAACCCCAATGAAACTTAGCGTGCAGCACTTGAAGCGAGCATGGGATGATGGTGTGACGGATTTTGATAGCCGCATGCATAGGTTTTCAACTTCCATGATTGGTCAGATCAATAATTTGAACTCAATTGCCTCAGCGTTTTCAAATTTTGCGCGTATGCCTAAAGCTCGCAATAGTCGTGTGAATATTGTTGAGCAACTCAATAATGCAGTTGCCCTTTATGGCGGAACCGAACAAGTGAAAATTACGCCTCGTTTTAATATCGAAGAGGAAGTTTTTGTGTATGCCGATAAGGAACAATTGCTTATTGTTTTCTCCAATTTGTTAAAGAATGCAATTCAATCCATTCCACCAAAGCAAGATGGGTATATTGACGTTAGTTTGAAACATGAGCATAATCGAGTTGTGGTTAGTTTTTCGGATAATGGCTCCGGGATATCAGATGAAGTACAGGAAAAATTGTTTCAACCCAATTTTACAACAAAAGGCAGTGGGATGGGGCTAGGCTTGGCAATTGTTAAGAATATCGTAGAGAATGCGGGAGGAACAGTGACCTATAAGACGGCGGTAAATAAAGGCACCACCTTTATTGTACAATTACCTGAATGGGCATGAATTGGTGTAAACAGGTACTTGTTAACAGATAGTGGTTTGCAATAATTGACAGCCTGTTGAAAAAAGATGAGGGCTAAATATGCGTCAAACTACCCATTTTGTTGAAAAGTGATATATTTCTTATATATTTAACAGGAATTTAGTTTCAAAGGACCCAAACCGTTTATACCTTGACCTATAAAACCTACATTCGCGTTCTGATTTTTGCATTATGTTTTGGGGTTTTGGGAAGAGTTTCGTCGCAAACACCTATTTCGGGTGTTGTAAATGAATATGCACGAATCGATTCTATTGTCCCTTCAAAAGATACATTGCATTTATCTTCAACTGCTTTTCTTTCGCCCGGCGACACTGTATTAATTATGCAGATGAAGGGAGCAGAGCCTGATCTTACCAATTCCAATAAGGAAAACCTGGGCTCCATAAAATTCATGAATCATGCAGGAAAGATGGAGTTTGTGAAACTGCTGAAGCTCCTACCTGATAACAAAGTGTTATTGGCTCGATCGCTCATGCAGACTTATAACGGAGCTTCATCCATACAGCAACTTATTCGGGTGCCGTCCTATAAACAGGCACGCGTAACTTCCGAGTTATCGGCTCCTGCCTGGAATGGAGAAGTTGGGGGTGTTATAACCTTATTAGTACACGATACTTTGTTTTTGGAGGCCTCTATTAACGCTTCGGGTATAGGGTTTCGCGGAGCAGAACCCGTTGTTTCGTCAACTACAATACGATGTGCCGCTGATGATCCCGCTTTTTTTGGGCGTATGCTTTTTTCGGAAACCGAAACAAATGAAGTGGGCCGGAAAGGGGAGAGTGTTATTGTCACTCAGTTGGCTAATAGTAAAGGTATGGGGCGTTGGGCAAATGCCGGTGGTGGCGGGAATGGCCGCTTTGCCGGTGGTGGCGGAGGAGGTAGTGCAGGGAGTGGTGATAACTCCTTCGGCCCAAATTCAATTGGGTGTGAATTGCCTGCTTATCCCGACTTAACTTATGGGCTGAAAGGGCGTAATGGACAATCTACTGAATCGGGTGCCGGATTTTATGGAAATAGTGACTCAACAATATTTTTTGGTGGTGGCGGTGGTGCCGGAAATACAGAACCCGGTTTTACTGCTACCTCAGGAGGGAATGGCGGAGGTTTGGTTATTATCCTTTGCGATTATTTGGTTGGTTCGGGTGGTAACATACTTGCTACAGGTGCCTCTGTCGAGAATGTTGCAACTGCCGGCGCTGGTGGAGGCGGTGGTGGAGGTGTAATCTTTTTACAAGCCAATGATGTGTCGGGAAGTTTGTTGTTGGATGTGAGTGGTGGCGATGGAGGAAATACAGAGGCCAGTTCCGAAGTTCTTCCCGGTCCCGGTGGCGGAGGTGG
>JAWOEH010000108.1:0-4246 GCA_046482855.1 Bacteroidales bacterium
TTCAGGAGAAACTAAACCCAAAGATGTACGAAGATCTTTCCTCACCATCAACCTTTCCTCAATTGACAATTTCGATGGCCATATACGACAAAAATGGCATTATACCATTGGAACGATGGAATGGGACGGCTACAGCAGCAAAACCACTGACTCTTGAGCCGGAATTATTTGCCGGGTTCGACCGTTCAATACCCTATACACGACCCAAGAGCCAGGGGATTAGAGAAAGCCTTTACTCACTATTGGATTACGCCATCGACAATCTGATAAAAGATATAAATGACTAAAAACAGCTATCTGGCCATAGGACAAATGTCGGGCACTTCGCTTGACGGGCTGGATTTGGCAGCTGTAGAGTTTGAAAAGAATCACTCTTCCTGGCACTATCGGTGGGTGGCTACGGAAACCCTTCCCTACCCTGCGGTATGGGAAGATCAACTACGAAATGCACCGAATCTGCCCGCCAATGAGCTAATGGAGCTACATGCAGCTTACGGGCACTATCTGGGTGATACCCTGGCCTCTTTTTTACATACGCATAATCTTACTCCCGATATTATTGCCTGTCATGGACACACAGTATTTCACCGCCCCGAGCGAGGCTACAGTACACAGATTGGCGACGGATGGCCCATTGCTTATGCCACCAACAGCCTTACAGCTACTGATTTTCGCACCGCCGACATCGCACTGGGCGGTCAGGGAGCGCCGCTTGTGCCCATTGGCGATGAGCTGCTTTTTGGCAATTACAGCCACTGCCTGAATCTGGGCGGATTTAGTAACGTATCGTTCCGGGAAAACAACCAGCGTGTGGCATTTGATATATGTCCGGTAAATCTGGTACTTAATGCCTTTGCCCGTAAACAGGGTGTACCCTACGATAAAGAGGGCGCGTTGGGCCGACAGGGAACGGTAAATAGTACCATGTTGCAAAAGTTAAACGCTCTGCCCTTTTATGAGCAAAAAATGGAGGCAAAATCATTGGGTAAAGAGTGGCTGGATAAAGCATTTATGCCCGTGGTTGAAGCGTTTGATCTTACCCTACCCGATACCATGGCCACACTGTATGAACATATGGGCATGCAAATAGGCAAAAGTCTGCAGCATACCGGCGAGGGACAAACTCTGGTTACCGGCGGCGGCGCCTACAACACCTACTTATTGAAGCGTATTAAAGCTTATACAACAGCTAAATTAGAGGTTCCCGATAACAGGCTCGTAGACTATAAGGAAGCCCTGATTTTTGCCTTTATGGGGGTGCTCCGCCTGCGGAACGAAATAAATTGCCTGGCCAGTGCAACAGGGGCCGCAAGAAGTAGCTGCTGCGGTACTTTACATATCCCCTGAACCCAATTTTTTTAAACGATTTGGAGATTCGTTTGTCTTACTTAAATAGATTTAACCCGAAAAAATGATTATAACATGGAAAATTTTATAGCCTACAACCCCACAAAACTACACTTTGGTAAAGATGTAGTAAAAGATCTGGGCACAACCATCGAGCGTATTGGAAAAAACGTGCTCTTTATGTACGGCAAAGGCTCTATTCAGAAAAATGGCATATACGATGCTGTTATAGAGCAATTGGAAAGTATAGGTGCCAATGTTACCGAATACAGCGGCATCAAATCGAACCCGGTAGTGGAAGATGTAGAGCGCGCAGCAGAGTTGGGAATACTAAAGCATACTGATGTTATCCTGGCTGTTGGTGGCGGCAGTGTGATTGATTCGGCCAAAATTACCGGATTGTCTATCGCAAACCACACAAAGCCCTGGAGCTATATGAAGCAACAGGTAAAGCCCCAAAAAACCATTCCGCTGGTTGCCGTACTAACCGTAGCAGCCACAGGAACTGAGATGAATCCGGCTGCAGTATTGCAAAACCCCAAAACCGGAGAAAAGCTGGGATATGTGCATCCCCTGAATTACCCTCGACACTCCTTCCTGGATCCGGCTTATACACAATCGGTTCCGGCAAACTATACAGCCTACGGCGTTGCTGACCTGATAGCCCATAGTTTTGAAGCCTACTTTGGCAGCGGTGAAGCCACCCTGTCCGATCGATTTGTGGAAGCCATTGTGAAGGAAGCTATGGAATACGGCCCTCAATTGCTGAACAATTTAGAGGATTATGAGCTACGTGCAAAGATTATGTGGGCCGCCACCAATGCGCTCAATGGTTTAACCAACTACGGACGAAAAGCCGGCGATTGGGGCGTGCACGACATCGGGCACAACCTGTCCTTGCTCTTCGATATGCCACATGGAGCCACCCTCTCCATCGTTTACCCGGCCTGGTTGAAGGAGATGAAGCAACATATTCCCGACCGCATTGCCGAATTGGGAAAACAATTGTTTGATGTAGATTCGGCCGAAGAAACCATTTACAAACTGGAGCAAATGTTTGTTGCAATCGACTGCCCCATACGCCTTCAAGATATGGATATTTCGAAAGAGAAACAGGAGGAAATTACCGAACTAATGCTGAAGAATCAGGTGAACGGGTATGTGCACCAATTGAACGACGAGCAGCGTAAGGCTATTGTAACCAATATGTTTGCTGAAAAATAAACACAGATATCCCCGGAAAATTGACAAAAGAAGACGCGGGAATCTTTTTATTGAGGATCTTTAAGTAAAAAATAACGGAGTTATACATATTTTTTTATTTTTGTTAAATCCAAAAATTGAGAAGTAAATTTGAGTTTAAATAAAACCGATTAAGAATGAGAAAAAGAGGCTTTCTAATGGTACTGGCCACGGTACTGCTTTTGGGTGCAAACCTGAATGCTTTGGCTTGTACAAACTTTATTGTTTCGAAAGGAGCATCGGCTGATGGATCAACCATGATTACCTATGCTGCTGACTCCCACGTATTGTATGGCGAATTGTACTTCCGCCCGGCTGCCGACTATGCCGAAGGTACGATGTTAGACATTTATGAGTGGGATACAGGAAAATTCCTGGGAGAAATTCCACAAGCTCGTCACACATACTCGGTGGTGGGAAATATGAACGAATATCAGCTGGCCATTGGCGAAACAACCTATGGTGGCCGCAGTGAATTGCGTGATACAACAGGTATCATGGATTATGGTAGCTTGATTTATACCACACTGCAACGTGCACGCACAGCCCGAGAGGCTATTAAAACGATGGTAGAGCTTACCAATACCTATGGCTATTATAGCACAGGCGAATCGTTCTCCATTGCCGACCCCAACGAAGTATGGATTATGGAGATCATTGGTAAAGGTCCCGGAAATACAGGTATTGTATGGGTTGCACGCCAGATTCCTGACGGATACATTTCAGGACACGCCAACCACGCACGTATCACCACTTTTCCCTTCCAGAAAGAGAACAACTTCAATGATCCCAACCAAACTACTTATCACTCGCCCGATGTAATTGATTTTGCACGTGAGCAAGGATATTTCGATGGTAAGGATAAAGACTTCAGCTTCTCAGACGTATACGCACCTCTTGACTTTGGTGGCGCACGTTTTTGCGAGGCGCGAGTATTTGCAGGTTTTAACGCTGTAAACAGCGACATGGATCAGTACCTCGATTATGCCATGGGTAATGATATGAGCAACCGCATGCCCTTGTGGATTAAGCCCGACAAAAAGCTGGGTGCACGCGACGTAATGAACATGATGCGCGACTATTACCAAAACACCCCCATGGATATGACAAAAGATGTAGGTGCAGGTCCTTATGGCAACATGGTTCGCTTCCGTCCGCTTTATTGGGAAGTAGAGGATGATACCTACTTTAACGAGCGCGCCATCTCTACACAGCAGACAGGCTTTAGCTTTGTGGCACAAATGCGCAGCTGGTTACCCGATCCCGTAGGCGGTATCCTGTGGTTTGGTGTAGATGACACTTACTTCACAACTTATACTCCTATGTATTGTGGCATTACCGATGTGCCTCACGCATTTGCCGTAGGCAATGGCGACCTGATGAACTACAGCGAAGATGCTGCGTTCTGGGTAACGAATCAGGTATCGAATCTGGCGTATTCACGCTTTAACCTGATGATTGATGACATTCAGGAAGTGCAGGATGAGTTGGAAAATGGGTTCATCATGGCTTCAGAAGGTATCGACCAAGCTGCAGCTAAGATGTACAAAGAAAATCCAGAGCAAGCACGCGCATTCCTTACCAACTACTCACAAACACAAGGACAAAATGTACTCCGCGCTTATCAGAATCTTTACAAACACTTATTTGTAAAATT
>JAWOEH010000160.1:0-24628 GCA_046482855.1 Bacteroidales bacterium
AGAAAAATTTGGACATAAAAAAAGCCCTGCAAGAATGCAAGGCTTTGGGAGCTCCCCAGGTTGGACTCGAACCAACGACCCCCTGATTAACAGTCAGGTGCTCTAACCAGCTGAGCTACTGAGGAGTGTTTTTTTCAGATGCGTTTTGTCTCAAACGCGATGCAAAAGTAACCGCTTTTTTGAAACTTACAAATAGTTCCCGTGAATTTTTTTTGCCTTTCTTGTCCTCTTTTATTTTATTTATTGACTTTCAATACTCTAAATCTACCATTTTTTTTCCTCCATTATGCTGCAAAATCTATTTTCTCCTTAAGAACAGCCCAAATTTTATTGTACCTTTGATAGCTGAAAACCAAAAAATCTTCACTCATGTACGGAAAAATACAAGACCACTTACAAAAAGAACTTCAGGACATTAAAGAAGCCGGACTTTATAAAGAGGAGCGCATTATTACAAGTCACCAAAAGGCCGACATTACCGTTAGCAGCGGCGACAATGTGCTGAACTTTTGTGCCAATAATTACCTGGGTCTTTCCGACCACCCACGACTGATTGAAGCCGCAAAGAAAGGGCTCGACACGCGAGGTTACGGCATGTCGTCGGTTCGCTTTATTTGTGGAACCCAGGATATACATCGTGAACTGGAACAAAAAATAGCCAAATACTTTGGCACCGAAGATACCATTTTGTATGCAGCCTGTTTCGACGCAAATGGCGGTGTTTTCGAGCCGATCTTAACCAAAGAGGATGCCATCATCTCCGATGAGCTCAACCACGCCTCCATCATCGATGGTGTGCGTTTGTGTAAAGCACAACGCTATCGTTACAAAACAGCCAACATGGAGAGCCTCGAAGAGCAACTGAAACTTGCTCAGGCACAGCGATTCCGCATCATTGTTACCGATGGTGTATTCTCCATGGACGGACACGCAGCACCCATGGACAAAATCGTGGAACTGGCCGAAAAATACGATGCCATGGTCATGGTGGATGAGTGCCACTCGGCAGGTGTTGTTGGCAAAACAGGTCGTGGGGTATCCGAGGAATATAACTTGCGCGGTAAAATCGACATCATCACCGGAACACTGGGTAAAGCTTTTGGTGGCGCCATTGGTGGATTTACCACCGGCCGCAAGGAGATCATCGACATGTTGCGTCAACGCTCACGTCCTTACCTCTTCTCAAACTCGCTGCCTCCTTCGGTAGTAACTGCCAGTATGGAAGTGTTTGACATGTTGGAAGAGTCCAACGAGCTGCACGACAAGCTGGTTGAAAACCGCGACTACTTCAAGCAAAAGATGTTAGATGCAGGTTTCGACATCAAGCCAAGTGATTCGGCAATTTTAGCGGTTATGTTGTATGATGCGAAGTTGTCGCAAGACTTTGCCCAACGACTGCTGGATGAAGGTATTTATGTTATCGGATTCTACTATCCTGTAGTACCAAAAGGACAAGCGCGCATCCGTGTGCAGGTTTCGGCAGCTCACGACAAAGCGCACCTCGATAAAGCAGTAGAGGCTTTCACAAAAGTTGGAAAAGAAATGGGTGTGCTGAAATAGCAAACCTCTTCTCAATACAGAAAAAGGGCTGCCCCAATGGAGCAGCCCTTTACTTTGTCATAAGCTATACTGGTTTACTTTACAGCTTCGTCACCACCTCCGTTATCGGTTGGCAGTACAATAGTATGGAACGTTGGCATGCCACTTTCCACTTCAATCCCTTCGTCAACTTGTAATACTTCCTGGAACTCTCCATCAACAGAAGAAACAAGTACCAGGTCATAGTCACCTTCAGCCAGATACCAAAGCTGGAAGTCGTATTCAGCACCCACTTTATCACTGGAAATCGCATTTGGGAATCGAGGGGCATCGCCTTCAGGTGTGGCGGCCTCTTCTTCCGTGTAGGTCCCAGCTTCATACGCATAGACTACCATATCCACATCTTCTGGTGCATTTTCAACAGCGCCCATAATACGGCCTGCTTCGTCATTTGCAACCAGGCGAATAACAGGCTTCAGGATATAAGTATCGTGGTTGGGGCGCATCACTACAGAACGACGCACATCAAAGTCGGCTGTAATGGTTATTTCTCCATTTTCAGGTACCATTATTCTACCAACAGCTTTGTAACCGGTTTGCCCTCCGCTGGGTACAAATAAAGGCGCTGTTGTTTCATCGCTAAATTCAATCCAACATCCCGGATTGGACGGATTAAACCCTTCGCCCATGTCGGGCGCTTCAATCATGAAGCGAATTTGAGAGTACATACCTGCTTCCAGGGTAAAGGAACCCATCATTTCACTTATGCTATCGGTTAGCTCAAGCAGGTTGTATACCTGGGGATCGCCAAATTCTTCGGCTGTTATCCATCCTTCATCAACCTTATGGTATTCAATGCCGGTTACAGTAATATACACACCAGTCACATTTTCCGCATCAATTGGTGCGTCTGTCAGGTAAAGGTTTACAATACCTTCTCCATCAAGATTTGGATTCTCTTGCTCATTCTTTTCACAGCTCAACATCAGAACTGACAAGAGAGCAATAGTAAGAAGAATACTTAATCTTTTCATATCGCAATAATTTTTGGTGAATATTCAAATCTGCACTCTAAACGAAAGTAAAGTTCCTATGGTTGGAAGACGTGATTAATTTTAAAATTGAATACTTTCAAGCCCAACAGAGAAGGTAAGTTGAAAGGCGAGATTTCGGGTAGTAGAGAAATCTGCAGGAACCGATTCGTTTCCCTGAAACACATTGGGCAGGCCATATTTTAGCCGAATACCAACGGCTAAAGGTACCCTTTGTTGAAAGGCAGGAAGTTGGTACCAATAGCCCCCCAGGATACCATAGTCAAATCTCCGGTATTCCTGTAATAAGGAGTTTTTTTCGTCACCAATGTGCTGTGAGGCCTGGTAAAGATACCCTCCATAGCCTCCGAGATAGAGTGTATGTTTTAAATTTTTCTCTGCGGGCTGCCAATGCACAAGCATATTCAATTGTTGATATTTCATCGAGATGCTACTGCCAACATAGCGCCCCTTGTAATATTCATGATAGTTTTGGTTTGCCTGACTATAAAAAAGGTATTCCGCACGTACAGCTATCTTTTCGCTTAAGGGTTGCATGTAAAACAAGCCAAGATCTTTCCCGTAAGAAGCTTGGGTAGCTACCAGTTCATCGGCTTGTAATCCGCTGATGGTTTTATTATTCATAATCCAGGTATTGGACAGAGAAGCATACACCCCATAGCTATTGTTTTTCCACAGCTCATTTGTCGAAGGAGAGGGTTCTTTGGAAACATGTTCATCGGGTTGGTCAGTACTCGTTGCCACATGTGCTAAGCGCTTTTCAACCCGAACCTCCTGGTAAAGGCGCACCTGTTTGGAGGCTTCAAGATAAGCCAGGCCATTTCCCCGGTAGGTATTTTCGGGAAGATCTTCCGCGATTTGCCGGCCGCTCATCGCTTGTATCGTAACTGGCCGTGGTGTTTTTAAATAGCTCATTTCCACCGATGAGTAAGATCTGGAGGTTAATTCCGGGGATGCTGGCAATACGGGTTGATCGTAAAGATTATTCTCAGCAAGATTTGGGGTCGCGATACCTGTCCCATCACCTTGATAAACTTGCCAAAAGCCCAAAACAGCTAAAATCAGAAGACTGGCAGCAATGGAAGCCACAGCTATAAACCGACGGCGCTTTTGCCCGTCGAGATGGTTTTCAATGACACGCCACGAGGTCATGACATCCAGCTCATCCTGAACGCCCTCCCATGCCTGGCCAATATCCAACTCGTCCTCGATACCCTCCCAAACATCTGCGGGCGGCTCGGGGCGATAGTCGTCTAACCACTGTTTATATGTTTTCTCAAACCTTCTCATCAAGCTGTTGCTTTATCAATCCATTTTAATAACAGTTTACGTGCACGGTTATACTGCGATTTTGAAGTCCCGATAGAGATATCCAGTTGTTCGGCAATTTCTTTATGGGTAAACCCTTCAACCGCATAAAGATTAAACACGATACGTGCCCCATCGGGGAGTCGTTGCACTTGTGCCATCAAATCGTCCATTTGCAAATCACTCAGGCCTTCGTTACGACTATTGCCTTCAACAAGATCTTCATTCACCTGTAACAAATTGGATATCTTGCCCTCTTTACGGTAGGAATCGATGGCTGTATTGACCACGATTCGCCTAATCCACCCTTCTAAAGAACCCTGTATATCAAACTGACCGATATGTTGAAAGACTTTTATAAAGGCATCCTGCAAAATATCCTGGGCCTGACTTCGCTCATGGGCATAGCTCAGACAGATACCATACATTTTACGCGCATACTTTTCGTAAAGAGTTTTTTGGTATCGACGTTTGCCCTTCTTACAGCCTTGCACCAAATCCTGGTCGCTGTAGAGCTCTCTGTTTATCGGTCTATTCAAAAAGTACCTCTGTGCTGTTTAAAATTCTCGTGGCCATCAATTGAAAGATCTCTGCATTGCTTCGGCGGCTGACAAAAATCATCTGTTCTCCCATGCGTTCGGAGCGTGTAGCATTCTTAAGTAATCCCGGAGGCAAAAGATCGAACATGCGGTTTGTCTGAATAGTAACCTTTGCCTCGATAGGTTGTCCCTGACGTACAGTTACGGCTTGTCCTCCCTCTCCGTTTCGGGCAATGAGTTTAATTGTTTCCTGTGCTTCGTACGCAAATACAAAAGGCTCCTTAAAAGCATGCTTATCAGAAATATTTCCCCTCAATCGGAAAGACGGATGTTTAGCCTCCGCAACAAGATGAAAGGTAACTTCGATGCGCTGATAAACGCCTTGTGGAATATCAAAGGAGAGTTGCCCCTTCCAATGCTCTTTTTCAAAAACAATCTCAAGAGGCTCCGTTGGTGTATAGGTGAAAAAGTAGTCGCCACCTTGTTCACGCCGACCTTCGAAATCGATGCTTTCCAACAACCAAATTCCGGTATCCATCGAGAGGGCAGGAGTCATCGTCGATTTTTCAAGATCGAGCTCTGTTTCACTCAGGCCAAAAGCAAAATCGACGCTTACAGGCTTGGTGAAGTCTTCCTTTTCACAACTTATCAGTAAAAAAGCCGACAATAGAAAAATACCCATCTTTCGCATAGTCTCATCTTTTATACCTGTTTAACGTCAAAGACAATGAGAAGGTTGGAACGATCAGGTAAGATTAAAACAACCCGTGAATCTCAGCATCAATTTTATTAATAACACTGCTAAGATCCTCTTTTCGTTCTATAAAATTGATAGTATCCACATCAATGATGAGTTTCTTGCCTAAATTATAGGAACCCACCCAAGCTTCATACCTTTCATTAAGTTTTTTCAGGTAGTCGAGACGAATGGTATTTTCATATTCGCGGCCTCGGGCTTGTATCTGGCTAACCAACGTAGGCACACTACCCTTTAAATAAATAAGCAGATCAGGAGGTTGAATGAGGGAGGTCATCAGATTAAAGAGTGTAAAGTAGTTTTCGAAGTCGCGTGTTGACATTAACCCCATATGATGCAAGTTAGGTGCGAAGATAAAAGCATCCTCATATATGGTGCGATCCTGAATGACAGTTTGACCCGATTCGCGAATTTTTAGGATCTGATTTAGGCGGCTGTTGAGAAAGTAGATTTGTAAGTTGAAAGACCAGCGCTGCATATCGTCGTAAAAATCATTGAGATAAGGATTCTCGTCTACATCCTCAAAGTGGGCATCCCATTGATAATGCTTGGCAAGCAATCCTGCCAGAGTTGTTTTGCCTGACCCGATATTCCCTGCGATGGCAATATGCATGCCAGTGTTGGTTAAATGATTCGTCATTAATGGGTATTTAAAGCGTTACTTCTGATTAAATAATGTAGGGCTCTCCTCAAAAAGCGAAGGATAATCCTCATCAAATTTCTTCAGCACGGTAGTTAAAATCATTTCGCGCATGAGCTTAGATCGATTATCAATCTTATATTTCCTGCAGAAATAATCGATGGCCTGCATTTCGCGCTTATTAAATAAAATAGCGTGTCGATGTACACGTTTTAATGCCGGATCTTTTTTCTTCGAATACTTAATCTTCAAAACATTGGTCTTTACTAAAAAATCGGATTCCTCGGCTTAAAGATAGAAAAATAGCTGGTTCATTGAAAAGCAATCATTTGTAAAGTTTTCACCAAGTTATTAAGAACCGCCCTTATTCATCTCCAGCAACTCGTCAACATACTTCCGACTATTGGAGAGTCTTGGTACTTTATTCTGCCCGCCAAGTTTCCCCTTTTTCTTAAGCCAGTCATAGAACAAATTGGGTCGGGCAGCGTGCAAAGTCAATCGGTCGAGTGTAATATCTTTATATCGCTTGGCTTCATAATCGCTATTTACCGACTGCAGCGCCTCATCCAGATGAGTGGCAAATTCATCGACACTGGGTGGGGTTACCTCAAATTCGATAATCCACTCATGTGCGCCCTTTTTATCGGTTTCCATAAAAATGGGGGCAGCCGTATAATCCTTCACTTGCGCCCCTGTTTTCTCACAGGCAATCCCAATGGCCTTCTCAGCATTATCGATAATTACCTCCTCCCCAAAAACATTCAGAAAATGTTTAGTACGTCCCGAAATTTTTATGCGGTGTGGATAGAGCGAGGTAAAGATGACTGTATCGCCAATTAAATAGCGCCACAAGCCCCCATTGGTCGAAATCACAAGGGCATAATTCACACCCTCTTTTACCTCTCCGATATGAAGTGCTTTGGGGCTTTCCTTTTCCAACTCTCCCAACGGAATAAACTCATAGAAAATGCCCAAATCAAGCATCAATAGCATATCATCGCGAGTGGGGAAGTCCTGAATGGCGAAAAATCCTTCGGAGGCATTGTAGGTCTCCATATAGTTCATCTTATCCGAAGGAATTAGCTTTTGGAACTGGGCCCGATAAGGGTCAAAGCTTACGCCGCCATGCATAAAAAGCTCCAGGTTGGGCCATATCTCCAACAAATTATCTTTCCCCGATTGGGCTAAAATATACTTAATCAATACCAACATCCAGGAGGGTACGCCAGCTAAGCTGGTAACATCTTCGTTAATTGTGTTATTGTAGATCTTTTCAAGTTTTTCTTCCCACTCAGCCAGCAAGGCAATTTCCTGGCGTGGTGTTTTCATGAAGAAGGTCCAAAAAGGCAGGTTTTCAATCAATATAGCGGAAAGATCTCCGTAAAAAGCCTGATTATTTACCCGGTTAATTTGATGACTCCCACCAAGTGTTAAACTCTTGCCGGAGTATATGCCTGTTTCCGGGTAATTGGCTGTGTAGATAGCCATAATATCTTTACCTCCGCGAAAATGGCACTCCTCGAGCGCTTCGCCACTAACAGGAATAAATTTACTTTTATCGGCAGTGGTACCGGAAGATTTGGCAAACCACTTAATCTCTGTTGGCCATAAAATGTTCTGCTCGCCTTTCATCAAACGCTCCACATAGGGATGCACATCGTCGTAACTCTGCAGAGGCACCCTTTCCTGAAACTGTTGAATACTACTGATCTCATCGTAGCCAAACTTTTTTCCCCATTCGGTATCTTTTGCCCTGTTAATAAGCTTAAAGAAAACTTCACTTTGTACGTCGTAAGGAAATTTTTGAAACAACTCAAGCTGATACATGCGCTTGAAGTTTACCCAGGAAACTAATGAGTTGATAATCTGCATAGAGTTACGTTAAAGATTTTCACATAATTGATACTTATCAAAGATACACTTTTCTGTATATTCTCAAAGATCATCATTTTCGCAAGTATAACGTTAAAACCCTATGCTTGTTGCAAGGCCTTCCCAATTATGTCAATTCGCTTGTTATTATTGGCAAAGCAAACGGCAATGGATTTATGGTCGGTTTTGTCGTGATAGAAAACCGAAAGCGGAATCGCCGAGATGTTGTGTTCTTGGACTAATCGCATAACAAAATCCAAATCTTTCTCATCGGACCGTTCACTATAATTAAGCAGTTGGTAGTAGGACCCACTGGAAGGTACAAAGGAGAAACCACTCTGTTGCAAGTGGCTTAAAAGCCTGTCGCGCTGTTTCTGATAAATATTTGCCAAACCCTCGTAGGCATCAAAGGCATTGATCAAATCGGCCAGGCAAAGTTGCAAGGGCTTCACCACAGTAAAACTCTGGAATACATGTGTTTTTCGGATGGCCTTCATAATATCAGCAGGTGCCAGGCAATACCCCACTTTCCACCCGGGAATATTGAAGATCTTGCCAAAGGATGTAACCAAAATACTATGTTCTGCCAGTTTTTCATATCCGGCAATGCTGGCATGACGGGTATCATCATACACCAGGTGTTTAAAGGATTCATCGCAAAGCACCATAATTTTCGTGCCATTCACAATTTTCTGCAACTGCAGCATATCCTCATCGGAAAAGATTTTGCCGGTAAGCATATGAGGAGTATTGATAACGATGAGCTTAGTGCGTGCATTGATAAGCTTTTGCACCTCCTCCCAATCAATTTGGTAGTGAGGCTGCTTTAAGGGGACAAAAATGGCACGGCCTCCATTTTGTTCAATGGCGCGCACATAGGTCTGGTAGGCGGGTTCAAAAACCACTACCTCATCGCCCTCTTTTACAAAGGTACTGATGACAGTAAAAATCGCCTGCGATACACCAGAAGTGATCATGGTTTCTGATTCGGCGTCGTAGCGATGTCCGTAAAGACGATTTACTTTATTCACTACCGCTTTGCGAAGAGGCAAGATACCTGCAGCATCGGCGTACCCATAGTTTTCGGGACGAAAGTGTCTTGCCACCACCTCTTCCAATAAGTCAGGCACAGCAAAACCTTCCTGCGCTCTTGATGCATCCAGTGCGCCTGTTTGTTTTGCCAGGCTTGCCAGTTCAGAAAAAATTTCATTTCCGTTGACAGACAGTTTTGTTCTCATCATAATCTCACATTTACGTCCCCAGAATCCAAAGGGAGGGCAAAGCTATAAAAATTCCCCCATTTAGTGTATGCTACGAATCAGGTAAACAATCTCTTTTCGTCTCGCTTATTGTTTAGTTAAATGGTTTTTTGATAGTTAAAGATGTTCTTTCCATTGGAAGCAGCCTAACTTTTTTGGTTAATGACAGAAAAGAACCCATAAACTCGTCTTAAAAGCTGATTAATGAAATACCTCTCGCAAAATATCCAATGAATGTAGGGTAGAAAGCCCGTTTACATGTACCTGCAAAAAACGCATGGTTTTTGTCAATAATCGATCGCGCAAGGCAGCAGGCAGCTTTATAGTTTCATGCTGATCCGGCGAAAAAGTAGCCAATTGCATCCACCATGCAGCCTCCTCAGGGTTCAAAAAATCATCATGTACGGGCTTAAAAATAGAATAACTCCCACTTTTTAGATCCACATAATAGCCCTTTTTATAATGCTTCACATCGGGGTAGAAGCCCAAAAACCGAGTATACTGCAATAAGAAATAAAGATGAAAATGGCCCAAACCGGCTTCCTTTAATTCCAGGATCTGAATCATTGTTTTAATAAAATGGAACAATTCATGATCAAGAGTTTCTTCACCCAACGATTTGTGTAGTACCTCACCCAGAAAAAGGCTCATCGCACTCTTCCGAAAGTCCATTCTTAGTTGATGCATGGGCTCTAGTACCTTGAACTCCTTTACCAATTGCAAATCGCGGTTGGCTTTGGCATAAATATCCATTGATAAAAGGGCTAGCGGGTGCAGGGCGGCCACCTTATTTTTGGCTTTTGGGCCAAAAGCCGAACGCACCATCATCGACTGGCGTCCATGAGTATCGGTATACACATGCAATATTGCACTGGTTTCGCTATATTTATAACGATGCAGTAATATACCTTGTACCTTTTTTAACATACACAATGAATAACTAGCTTCAAAATTTCCATAAATGGTTCCTTGCAACTAAATTTGTCGTGAACTACAAAATTAATCGGATATTTAGAAAAACAGAACTGTCCGGTTATAGAAAGCAACATTTAAGCACCCGGATACATCTTACCTTGACACACGACCCACTCAAAACCTACTATGAAATGAAAACAAAACAGATTTTTCTCACTTTCGCTATGGCAAGTCTGTTGCTGCTATCACACAGCGTAAAAGCGCAGTATGAACAACGATTCTCCGTAAACCTTGCCTTAGGAGTTACCCAGGCAAGTGGCGACATGGCCAGTCTGTTTACCCAGGGAGCCAGCCTTTCTCCCGGCATTCAACTCAACTTTACAGGCCGACTCTCACTACTGGCTCGGATTAATGGTTATAGTTTAGGTAGCGAGGAGGACGCTTATTATTTCGACAACGTAAACCTGGGAGCCGGACTTAAATTCAAAATCACCAAAGGCCGGCGACTCATCCCTTATATCTTCTTGCTCACAGATTTAAATTTTGCCACTTACGGCTACAACGATGAGTATTGGGCTGTAAATGAAGAGTTTTCCGACATTGGCATAGGAATTACTCCCGGAGCCGGACTGGAACTGCGCTTCAGCGACCGCTTTGGCATTTTTGGCCAAGTAGCTTACAATAGTTTTCTACTGGCATCGAACGACGAGTTTAATGCTACCACAACCAGCATGCAAGTTGGCATTTCACTCTCCTTCTTAAAGTCGAAAGAGCTTTAAGTTCTGGTATATTATTTGCTCGCTAATTCTCAAAGCCCACAGTTATGAAAAAAATCTCCATCTTATTGGTCAGCGTACTAATGCCCATCATGCTATTTGGGCAAATTAGCCAACAGAAAGCATTTGCAAAACGCGGACACGAAGCCATCTGCCTGGCATATTCACCCGATGGACAACTGCTGGCTACGGGAGGCACCGACAGCCAGGTACATGTATGGGATATAGCTGACGGAGGCCAGAAAATAACGCTTAAAACCCGCAAGTGGCCTCGTGCCCTTTGCTTTTCGCCCGATGGCAAAACCCTCATCACTGCAGGGAAAGACGAGCGATTGAAAAAATGGAACCTGCAAACCGGCGAATTAATTTATGCCCAAAAGGGACACCGGGCACAAATAGTATCAGTTGACATAAGCCCCGATGGGAAATACATTGCCACAGGTGGTGCCGATGGAAAAGTTATTGTGTGGGATTTTGCTACAGGCAATGCACTAAAAGAATTTCGAGCCCACCGCGACAATGTAAATGCCGTTTGTTTCCATCCCGGCAGCCAGCAATTGGCAACGGGCTCGGCCGATAAATACATCATTGAATGGAGCCTGCCTTCGGGCAAGCAAATTCGTAAATTCAAAGCGCATAAATCCTGGATACGTGCTTTGGCGTACAGCCCTGATGGAAGCCTGCTGGCCTCAGCCGGTGACGACAAAAATATCCTCATTTGGAAAAATGGGGTGCAAAACAATTCCTTTCTTGCGCATCGCGACTGGATACAAACACTCTCCTTTAGCCCAGATGGAAACTACCTGCTTAGCGGTAGCCACGACAAATACTTCATCCTTTGGGAATTGCCCTCGGGGAAAATAACATACAAGCAAAAACTCACCGGCAAGGTAATGGATGTGCTTTTCAGCCCCGATGGAAAGACCATGGCAGCAGCTGACTTTTCAACTAAAGTACAGGTGTGGAATACTCAAAACATGAGCATAAAGCCAACAGTATATTTGGCAAAATCATCCGGCATTGTCATTCCCGAAAAAAGGGAGAGCAAGCAAACACAACGCACTAAAAATACACCTGTCATTCCTTCAAAAGGCAACATCAACAGAATTCCACTGAAAAGAGAAATACAGGACACAACCGCTACGCAAACACAAAACTATACGGTAGCGGAGGCTGCACAAACAGCTTCACAAACACACCAAGAGCCCCTCAAAAATCAAGAAACCCATACTGCCGGTGCTGCCCAGGCGACACTTGAAGTAGATGTCGACCATCTCCCACAACAGATAGCTCCTGTTAACCCCAACCGCTATGCGCTGATTATTGGTAACGAGGATTATAGCAGTTTTCAACTTGGCCTGCAAAGCGAATCGAACGTTGATTTTGCCGTGCACGACGCCACCATAGTTAAAAACTACGCTCAAACAATACTGGGCATTCCCGAAGAAAACATCCTCTTCATGACCAATGCCCGTGCCATAGAAATGCACAGGGCGGTAAATAAGCTAAACATGATAGCGAATATTGCCGGAGGAAATGCCGAGCTATTTTTATACTATGCCGGACACGGACTTCCGTGTGAAAAAACCAAAGAACCCTACATTATGCCTGTGGATGTGAGCGGCGCAGACCTGGAGTTTGCGCTTAGCCTAAGAGAGGTGTATGAGAAATTAACTGAACACCCCACGAAACAAGTGACTGTCCTTCTGGATGCATGCTTCAGCGGAGGGGCAAGAAACCAAGGGCTAATTGCCGCACGAGGGGTTAAAATACAGCCGCAGAAACACATTCTCAGAGGGAATATCGTGGTGTTCTCGGCCAGTTCAGGAAACGAATCCTCATTGCCGTACCATGAAAAGAAACATGGCATCTTTACTTATTATTTGCTTAAGAAACTAAAAGAGACCAAAGGACAAGTTACCTACCGGGATATGTCCGACTACTTATACCAACAAGTGGGCGTGCGATCGGTGCTTATCAATAGCACGAAACAAACGCCTGCCACAAACATAAGCGTGGACATGGAAGATAAATGGGAAAACCTCAAGTGGGTACAATATTCTGAATAACAGCAGAAATCCATTATAGCTTCCGCTAAGTTAAAGTAGGGAGCTTGCAATTTTTGCTCGAAGCCATGAAAGGATCTTTTCGGATCTTACCGAAAAACAATACTACCGAATAAACAGCAGTTTGGTGATATGTGTTTTACTCCCATCGCTGTTGGTGCAAAATACCAGGTAAACGCCCGTGCTAACACGCCGTCCGTCGAAGTTTTTGCCATTCCAGGTTGCCTGGCCGCCATCGGCACGTGTTTCATAAACGATGTTCCCACTAATATCGGTAATCTTTACCAAAGCATCCCGTAACAGGCCCCGCACAACAATATCACCTGTATACTCTTCGCGCACAGGGTTGGGATACACATACACATTACCAAAATCGTCGCCTCCCAAGGTTGCCGATCCACCATAAGAAAGCAACCCCTCACGCGTGGCAAAGAAAACTTCCCCCGAAATATCGTTTACACGTATAGATAAAATATGGTTGGAAAAAAGAGGACTATTTTCGGTAGAAAACTGCTCAACTAACTTCTCTCCTGTTTCGGAAGTTAAAAAAGTGCCGGAATTCCGGGTGCCAAACCATTTCCGATTAGCGCCATCAACCGCAATTGCAGTAACCCTATTCCCATTCAGCAATCGCTCCGTTACTCCATCGATGGTAATAACCGGTCGAGAGGCAACAAAAAGGTCCTCATCAAAAACAGCTTCAGGGTTTGAGAAAATCACAACACCATTCACGGTACCTGCCCATACTTTCCCTTCCAGATCTTTAGCAATGGAATACACATCGTTTGTAATGAAAGCTCCATTCTGGTCAACAATGGGAACTTGTTTATACCTGTCGTCTTTAGTATTCAATGGAGTTTGGTTGTCGTCATATACCCAAAGACCTCCGCCCCGTGGCAAGAGTAGCCACTTCACGCCCTGATCGTCTATCAGTACTTTTGAAATCAAGGTATTGGACAACAGTCCGTCGAAATCAAAATCTTGCCAAACACCATCTCGTGAAAAAACATGCAAGGGGGAAGGAGCATTTGCCTGAGTTATCCACAAGTTGCCTTTATCATCGTAGCAACAGCCCCCCACTCGACACTGGTCGCCTATAGCAGAGGGAGTAAGACTGCTGTTTTCTGTATCGTACCGAATAAATTCGTCATTCTCAAAAATCAATAACCCACTCCCCCAGGTAGCCAAAGCCACCCGCCGCGGATTTCTGGTATCCACGGCCAAATCGATGGCATCGTAGGTAGAGTAATCAAAGTCTGTGTGCCATTGATTTTTATGAAAGGAGTAAAGTTTGGTGCTGGTGTAGCTATTGGTCCAGGTTTCATCCAATGCTCCTGGCACGGTATAGGTATACTCTCCGGCAGTTTGAACCTGGTACACTTCAGAACCATAAGGCCCATTAGGTATAATTGATTGATTGGGGTTTTGTAGTTGGACTAGTCCGGCGCCATGATCTGCTACCCACAAATCCTCCTCCGAATGGCCACTCACACATCTTGGACGAGCACTAAATGAGCCCCACCCCTCATATCGCTGTTGCACTGTATGTTGATTTGAATAGGTAACAAGGGCCTGAGAAAAAGCTACCGCATACCCTTCATCCCAGGCATGCACATGGGCAATAGGGCCCTGCGATGAAATCAATGATTCTCCTCCTTCCTCGGACAATTGATATAACAGATCGTCCCCTGGCGATTGCTCAGTCACAATCAACCAACCCTCTCCAAAAGCAGCCAGCTGCTTTATTCGCTTATCATAATGGCCAAGTAGAGAAATCTTCTCCCACCCTTCCTCGTATATAAGGAGTGTTGTTCCACGAGCCCCTTTAAACAAACCTTGATCGGTTGCCGCATAGAGAAACCCGTTACGATACGCCAAATCATTCACGCGTAAGTAACTCCCTTGTGCTCCTAACACATACGTTTCACGTATCTCTTTCTTTTGTAAATCAACCAACAATATGCCTATACCTGTAGCAAGGTAGAGCTCATCATCAAGCACCAAAATCTCGTAAATCCGTTTATCTCCCAATAAAGCTTTACGTTTAAAATCGGAGATATTCAACGTCTGGTTTTCAACAATCAAATCCAGATTTCCGTTGGCATAACCCACTACCAACATACGGCGTTGTTCATCATAAAGCAATGCGGAAATACCTACATCCGAGAGTCTGTCAATTGTTGTATACAACTCAATACTTCCATTGCTTTTATGGTATTTGAAGATCGCCTTATCGGAAGCAGCATATACATGTGTGCTACTCGTGGTTACCTTTTCTAAAAAGGCATAGGACAAATGTGTACGCCACTGTCCAACTCCCAGCTGGCCAAATAAGAACACAGGAAGCAATACCAATCCCAGAGCAAGTGCCAATTTTTTGATCCCTGTTAAACGAGTGAATAGCATATGGGGTATTTTCATAGCAGCTGAAGATTATTCAAGACATTAACGGGCTTGCAAAAATGCCCGGAACTTTTCCAGAGCACGCCCCCTGTGACTAATTGCATGCTTCTGGTCGGCACTCATTTGGGCAAATGACGCCTTCGATTCAACAGGCTGAAATATGGGATCATAACCAAAACCTCCATCGCCAGTAGGTTCTGTCAGAATTTGCCCCTCCACAACTCCGTCAAAGGTCTTCACCTTACCCTCTATAATACAAGCAATAACACATCGAAATCGTGCCGATCGATTGGTTTCCCCCTTCATTTCCTGCAATACTTTATTCACATTATCCTGAAACGAACAGGCAGGCCCGGCATAACGAGCCGAAAAAACACCCGGTCGACCATTAAGGGCATCAATTTCCAATCCGGTATCATCCGCAAAACAAGCTTCTGCATACCTATCGAAGATAAATTGCGCTTTTTGTATCGCATTTCCTTCAAGTGTGGGTTGCTCTTCCGGAATATCGCCGATAAATCCTAAATCCTGTAAACTCTTTAATTGAACGCCGGCACCTAAAATCTCGCGTGCTTCCTGGAGTTTATGTTCATTTCCTGTTGCAAATACAAATTCCATCATTACTCATCAAATTTTCAATATAAAGTACCACTCACTTGGCATGCTAAAGCCACTAAGTTAGCAATATTGGTATGGCGGTCACATTTTTTTGTACATTTATACAAACATAGCGCCCAAAAAAAACGAAATTACCATGTTTCGAAAGCTTCTATTATCCTCTTTACTAGTAAATTGCTTTTTTGCTACTCATCTTTGGGCGCAAGCGTTGCCGCAAAAAGGGGCTCCCTACATTCAAACCCTGCAAACACCAACCCGGGGGATTACCGATGTAAACCATAAAATCCTCCAAAACAAAACCGGGTTGCTTTTTATTCAAAATAGTAACGGGATTCATATTTATAACGGTTCCGCGTTTAGTTTTATTTCAACGCCATCCACCCCGGATATAACCTTAGTAAAGGACACCTTATTTGTAAGTGTCAGAGACAAAGTATACAAATTAAGAGAAGATCCCTCCGGGGGCTTAGCTTTGCACCCCGTGGCACAAGCCTCTTCACAAGCCCACATAAGCAGTATAATGACCATTAACAATAGGTTATGGGCACTCATTAATGAACACATATACCAACTGCAGGATAGTATTTTTCAACGGCTTACTATTTCGGATGAACCTGTAAAAATGGCTTTTGGCCATAAAAATAAGGCCTGGTTCGTTACGCCCAAAAAAATTCTCACCACAAATACTCACACTACGCACATACATCCTCTACCCTCCAACGTGAATGGTGTTTTGAAAATTATCAACTGGGGCAAGAAAGGATTTGTTTACAACAATCAGCAAGGGTTTTCCTGGGTTGATGGCTCCCCAATCCAACCCTGGCCAGCTACCCTGCAAAACTTTCTGAAAAAACATAGCTTCACCGACATGGCAGCCCTAAACGATAGCCTATTGGCAGTTGGGACAAAAAGTGGAGGTATTTTGATCGTCAATCGGCAAGGTGTGCTAAAAAAATATCTGGGGGTAAATGCAGGCCTCCTGGATTTACATGTGCGGGGATTGTTTGTGGACAGCCATAATAACTTATGGGCAAGCCATAAAAGAGGATTAAGCAGAATTGAATACCCCTCTTCATTAAATTATTTTACCCATAAACATGGCCTTCGTGGAGCTATAAATGCTGCCATTCTACATCAGGGTCATCTATACCTGGGAACCTCTCAGGGGATCTTCACACACGATAAACCAGAAAATTCAGAAAATAATTGCTTTACGTGTCCTCTCTTCATTCCTATTGGATCCTCGGAAACAAATGTATATACCTTTTTTAAGATGCAGCAGAAATTGTATGCCAGCACCTCGGAAGGGATTTTTCTGATTGACAACAAAAAAGCACAATTGTACTACAACCGGGATAAAGATCTGACTACCGTTGTATTGAAAAGCAAACACAAAGAAAACACACTGTACATAGGCAGGAAAGACGGACTCCATGCCATCCACTATAACGATGGATTATTCCTGATAAAGCCAAAAATTCTGGGCATTACCGGCGAAGTAAATAGCTTACAGGAAGATGGTGCCGGCAATCTGTTTGCCAGTACCAGGCAAGGGTATATCTATCGAATTCCTGCATATGAGCAATATGACGCATCCCTGAAATTTCATAGCTACTCCTTTAAGGATCTTCACCCCGCGATACATTGGGGAGAGTTATTTGCTTTAGGTAAAACAGTTGCTTTAACTACCAACAAAGGTCTATTTACCTATAATCCTGTTGAAAAGGAATTTACCCAAAAGTCCTTACAGGGTATGCCAGAAAATTATTGGGCCTTCCCCATTGCTACCGATAACCGGGGAAATGCCTGGATAAATATACAATCGGGCAACCCCCGGGATGATTATCATGCTTTATACTACCTGCCTAATGCAACAGATAATTACGCCAAAACAGTTCCGCTTTATCGAAAACAGAGCCTGGACATTACCTCCATTCTCCCTCAGAACAACGGGACAATATGGTTTGGTGGGTTTGAACAGCTTATTCACTTTGCCCCGGAGAAACAGAAAACCTCACGAAAACCTTTTCACACGCTTATCACCCAAATGACTGTTGCGCAGGACTCATCGTTATTGAAGGAAAGGTTATATGATGCTCCTATACATATCGATAAGAAATTGGAGGCCAACAAAAATAACCCCGTCTTTGTATACTCATCCACTTCCTATGAAAGTGAAGATCGTACGCTTTATCAATCCCGTTTAATTGGATTAGATACCCTGTGGAGCCCCTGGAACCAAAACACTACACGAAGTTTTACAAACTTACGAAAAGGGACTTATGTGTTTGAAGTGCGCAGCAAAGATATCTACGGATACACAACCACTCCTGCCCGAGTGCACTTTTCGGTAAACCCGCCATTACGCAGAACAATGGGAGCCTATCTGCTTTACATCATTACCCTGGCACTGTTTATCTACCTGATACTTACCTGGCGAGCCTATCTTTATGCCAAAGAACGATTAAAACTGGAATCCATCATCTCCCAACGAACCGAAGAACTCATATTACAAAAGGAAAAGGCTGATAACTTATTGGAAAGAGTATTGCCTAAATCAACTGCCAACGATCTTAAATCAGGAAAGAAAGCAAGGCCTGCTCATTACAACCTGGCGACGGTATTATTTTCGGACATCCAGGGCTTTACAAAAATATCCGAACAGCTCGACAGTGAGCATTTAATTGATGAGCTCGACAGATTCTTTCTCACTTTCGACAATGTAGTTGAAAAGTACAACATCGAGAAAATTAAAACCATTGGCGATGCCTATATGTGTGCCGGAGGCATCCCCCAAAAAAATCGGACCAATCCAGTGGAAGTGGTGTTGGCTGCCATGGAGATGCAATACTATATGAAAGTGCTAAAGCATCAGAAAGATCAGGGAGCCGATAAAATTTGGGATCTGCGCATTGGCATTGATACGGGGCCGGTAGTTGCTGCGGTATTAGGACGCAGTCGTATTTCTTTTGACATATGGGGTAGCACCGTGAATACGGCAAGTCGTATGGAGGCTTCCAGTGAACCGGGAAAAATTAACATCACCGAAAATACCTACATGCTTATTAAGGATTTCTTCATTTGCACCTACCGTGGAAAAATGCCTGTGAAGTACAAAGGAGAAATCGATATGTACTTTGTTGAGGGCTTCAGACCCAAACTTGCTACCGACTTAAAAGGGATGCAACCCAACCAGCGCTTCTTTACACAACTTCAATCGCTTAGATGGAACGACCTGGAAGAGTTTGTGTTGGAAAAACTGGAAAAGGGCTTGCCCAACAAGCTCTATTACCACAACGTGAAACATACCATTGATGTGGTTACACAGGTAGAATTAATTGGCAGGTCTGAGGGGGTTTCGGAAGAAGATATTTTGTTACTAAAAACAGCAGGCTTATTCCATGACATGGGGCACCTGGTAAACTATGACACACACGAAGAGGAGGGCATAAAACTGGCTGAACGCATTCTGCCCGAATTTAAATACACCGAACGTCAAATTCAGTCAGTTATCCAATTGATTTTGGCAACAGAAATGCCTCCACGACCAAATAATCTCTTGGAAGAGATCATTTGCGATGCCGACTTGGACTATTTGGGAAGAGCTGATTTTGTGCCCGTTGCCTATACCCTTTACAAAGAATTACGTGAACACAATAAAGTGACCTCATTAAAAGATTGGAATAACCGACAGGTAGCATTTATTAAGAAACATCACTACTTTACCCAAACAGCTAAAAAATTGCGCGAAGTAAATAAAATGAATCAGCTGGAAAAGCTTGAGGAAGAGTTAGCTAAAATGGAGCTTGACGACAACGAAGCCCTCAGAAGCTAATACCTTAAAGTAACTAAATACCCGTTATGTTTACGCACATTCCACACCGTATTGTTTTCAAATATTAAATACTGCCCTTTTATTGCAGCTAATGTTCCCTCAAATGTAGTTTCCTTTTCAGGGTTCCAGGTAGTAACTTTATCGGGAACATGGCTTCCCGGATAGTGTATACGCACCACTTCCGCATCGTTAGTAATATACGCTTGATACCCTTCTGCCAACGCTTTACTCAAACGCTCTTTCTCTTTCAGCAAATTGGCATCTACTACCTTGCCGGTTAACATATTACGCCAGTTGGTTTTATCTTTTACCTCTCGCTTCAGATCTACCTCAATAAGTCCGGCCGTCTGCCGATCGGGCACACGTGCGAAAACCACAGCTTGTTGAGCACCTTGATCGATCCATCGGGTGGGCACCTGTGTATGGCGGGTTACGCCCACTTTCACATCACTGGTAAGCGAAAGGTATACGACGTGTTCAATAAGACAATGCTCACGACTCCAGGCCATATCCCGCGAAATGCCCTCCTGTGCACGACACATCTCCGGATGAAGCGTACAAGCTTCCGTTTCCGGAGCCACACAAAAACACGGATAACAGTACCCCTGATGATACGATTTCGGAGTAATACGCCCGCATCTGATGCAGGCAATCTCCTGATGAAACTCAATCGATAACTTCTTTCCGATAAGGGAATTCATCAAAACAAACTCCTCCCCCACGGGCAAATGGTACTTAACCTCTTCCGATTCAAGCTCACTCTTCATTTTTCTTATATAGCCGGTATTTTCCATAGATCCTCTGTTTTCAAAGCTTAAAGATAAGGAAAGTTTAGCCCATTTTTGCGCCCGTTAGAATCTGAAAGGAAATAAATTTACAATTTTTCACTACTATGTATTGCATGGTATTATAATTATTTCATATCTTTGTATAGAATATTACTTTTAATTCTATAGTATTATGTACAAAATGCTTTCGTCCTCTGAAACATATCGGCTCCTTATGGTTCTGCTCATTCTGGGAGGGACAATATTCTTTACCAAAATAATCGTCTTAAAGTCCAAACCTAAAACTCTCTATCGTCAACCCTCTCAGCAGCACTTCCCAAAGGATTCGTTACGAATAAACTCCTTTTGCAACATCAAGCTGCATTTAAGTCCAAAGGCCACGATACACTAACGAAGTTATAATCTAAAAAAAGAGTAGCTATATGAACAAAAGCATAACGATAAATCTGTCAGGCATGATATTTCATATCGATGAACAAGCCTACACAGTTTTGGACAAATACCTGAAGTCCATAGAGATGTCGCTTGAACCGGACGACGACAAAAAAGAGATTCTGCAGGATGTAGAACTAAGAATATCGGAGCTATTTAATGACGCGATTACAGGAGGCAATCAAGTGGTTACCCTAAACATGGTGGAACATGTTATCGAGGTACTGGGCGAACCTGATGCCTTTAGCAGTGATATGCAAGACAGTTCAACCGGAGAGAACAATGCGCATTATCGTGAACAACCACGTAAACTATACCGCGACACCGATCACCGCATTGCCGGAGGCGTTTGCAGCGGCCTGGGGGCCTATTTTTCTGTTGATCCCCTTTTATTCCGCATTCTTTTTGTGGTTTTCACCTTTATGTTCTTTTCAGGGAGTATCATCTACTTAATTCTATGGTTGGTAATTCCTGAAGCCCGCACTACTGCAGAAAAACTTGAAATGAAAGGCAAACCCGTGACATTTGAAAACATAAAAAGATCCGTTAAGGAAGAATTTGAAGATGTAAAACGAAAATTTAATAAGTGGTAATTTAAACCCTTTGTTATGAATATTGAAAACACTAAGGCCCAAATGCGAAAGGGTGTTCTGGAATATTGCATTCTTTCGGTACTCGATAAGCAAGATCGGTATGCCACCGAAATCATTAATGAACTAAAGGAGGCCGAAATCATTGTTGTTGAAGGCACCTTGTATCCCTTACTCACTCGACAAAAAAAAGCGGGACTGCTGGCGTATCGGTGGGAAGAGTCAACCCAGGGGCCACCAAGAAAATATTATTCCCTAACCGAACAGGGCAAGACCGCCCTTAAAGAATTGGACAAGTCCTGGAAACACTTAGTTACTGCTGTTAATCAAATAAATAATCGCTAAAATTTCCGCTATGAAACGTACAATAAGAATTACCATAAAGGGCTTGTCCTATCATTTGGATGAAGACGCCTATCAAGCCTTAAATGATTATTTGCATGGCATAAGAAACCAGTTTTCTTCAAAGGAGGAATCGGAAGAGATAATCGAGGAGGTAGAATGTCGTATTGCCGAGATATTTACCGACTGGACTAATGATCAAAAGCAGGTTATTTCAGTAGAAGATATACAGCGAGTAATTACTATCATTGGAGAGCCTGCCGACTTCTTAACGGATGATGAGCAAGCGCAAAATACGCACAAAGAGACACATGACAGGCATGCTGGAAAAATTTATCGGGATAAGGACAATGCGGTTTTTGGAGGTGTTTGCTCAGGTCTGGGCTCCTATTTCTCGATCGACCCGTTGTTGCTACGATTATTATTTGTGATATTGGTTCTTTTTTACGGACTCTCTCTTTGGGCGTATATCATATTGTGGATCGTAATTCCGGCAGCCATCACCCCGGAACAAAAAATGGCCATGAAATCCCGAAAGTACCAATCGGGAAAATGGAGACAGAAGGCGACGAACGAATTTAAAGATATAAAAACCGGACAGGCCTATCAAGGCGCTTCCGATATGGCATCCAATGTTGGAAAGGGGCTCTCGGAAATGGTACACGTTCTTTTCCGAATTGTGGGTGTAATCCTTGGCGTAGGCCTGCTAATAGGCAGCATGGTACTGCTGATAGGATTTATCAGTGCTTTTATATTAGCCGAACCTTTATCCACATCCTTTTTCCCTCATGCCGAAAACCTTCGATCGCTGGGCGAACTATTCATACGTCCCACAAGTTTAACCTTACTTTCCATCACGGGCTTTTTAACAGCCTTTCTGCCTCTGGTAGGCCTCATTTACCTGGGATTGAAGCTTATGCTGCGTTTTCAAACGCAAAGTAACACATTATGGATAGTTGGATTAACCACCTGGGTATTAAGTGTGCTTATTCTTATTGGAACCTCTATGTACGAAGCCAGAAACTATGCCTTTACCCATGAACAGGAAGGGTTTACAATTATAAAACCCGCACCCGACACCCTTTATATAAAGAAAAAAGAACTGGAGAATAGTCGTACCATTCGTTATGAGTTTTTCGATGCAGATATTCAGTACATAAAATCAGACGACTACCCCAACCGCATCTTCTGGGAGACACGCATAGATTTTCGGAATACTACCTCCGATGAACTTCGGATTAGTTGGGAAAAAACCATTCGAGGGTATAACCTGGACAACCCCGAAGATGAAAAGACGCACCTGGGATATGACTGGGAAATGCAAGGAGACACCCTGTTTTTACCGGCGTATTATTATACAGAAAATCTGCCCGCCTATCGCATCCCGGAATTCGATATCAAACTTGAAATTCCCTCAAACCAAATTCTCTATTTCGACGAATCGATAGAATCACAAATTGGGTATTTCAAAACTCCGGAATATATCTCACGCTTTAATCTGGGAAACAATTTCTGGCAAATGCAGGAGCAGGGGTTGAATGAACTCGAAAAAAAATAAAAATATTTTTGCAGGAGTTAAAAAATTCTCTACATTTGCACTGCATTTGAAAACAAACTGTCCGATGGTGTAATGGCAGCACAGGTGATTTTGGTTCATCCGGTCAAGGTTCGAATCCTTGTCGGACAGCGAAAAAGCTCAGGAGATTCCTGGGCTTTTTTTGTTTCTCCGCTTGACAGCCCTGAAAAAAGAGCGTAACTTGTATAATCCTGCCAGTTTGAAGTTCCTTACTTCACTGAAGGGAGAGCAACTATTCTTAAATTAATTCCCAGGGCTTATGAAAAAACTTTTCCTTTCTTTTATAGTCGGGGTTATAATTCAACCCCTAAGCTATGGTCAGTATCAAATGACCGGAGAGCAACACATGCTGCGTGCCGGAGATGAACACCATTTTCGCATCGCCCAAAAAGCCGATCCTGGAACTGACGGCACCCATCAGGTTTGGGATTTTTCGCATCTCGTTGCCGAGCAGGATCTTCACAGCCATATGTTGCCTTACAACAATGGGCTTGAAACTCCCCAAATAAAAGGTTCAGTAGTGCTGGAAGAGTTTGGCACCCATTTTATCTTCGATCTTTCCGGAACGCAAATGTTACAAACAGCTACACAACTAAAAGGAGGCGGACTCATTGTATACGAAAAACCCTTGCTTCGTTTGCAGTATCCTCTTACTTACGGAACCTACAACCAGGGTGAATACGCAGGCTACTTGCTAAAGGGAGAACGGAAACAATCTTTCTTCGGACATTATGAGGTACATGCCGATGCTAGCGGAACGCTCATTTTACCAGGGAATGTGCAAATTGATAATACGATACGAATTAAGTCCACGAAGATTCAAACCTATCAAAGCAGTTCAATGGCCTCGGAGGTTACCAGTTATAAATGGTACGCCAGAGGGTGTCGGTATCCGTTACTGACAATTATTCAGGCTGGCTGTGGCGATGAACCAAAAACCATCCGCACAGCATTTTACGCAAATGCTGCCGATTTGCTTCGGGAACCTCAAGAACTTACTAACCAAGACGCTTTTTATGGCACATTGCTTTCCGGATATCCTAATCCTGCCCACGAGGAAGTTATCCTGGAATACAGTGTAAACAGAGAAGGACCTGTGACCTTCAACATCTACTCAACCCAAGGTAGCAAAGTGGCTCAATTAAAAGAGGGCAAAAAAGCTCCGGGAAGATACGAAAAGCGAATAGATATAAAAGAACTCAACCTTCCATCGGGCATACTTATTTTGACACTTAAAACTGCCGACAGACAGCAAGAATACAGTTTACAGGTTATACATTAAAAATTAAAGCTTCCTAAAACAAGGAAACAGGTGAGTAAC